>NZ_JAVTJF010000004.1:0-320098 GCF_031843905.1 Aeromicrobium sp. WCS2018Hpa-31
GACGTGCTGCTGCGATGCTTGCGGGGGCTTCGGCCCGCTGCTGCGCCGCCTGCGAGGGCTTCGACGTGCTGCTGCGATGCTTGCGGGGGCTTCGGCCCGCTGCTGCGCCGCCTGCGACGGCTTCGACGTGCTGCTGCGTCGCCCGCGGGGGCTTCGGCTCGCTGCTGCGCTGCTTCGGCTCACGCCGGGGTCGGCCTCCGAGAGGGCCTCGACCGGGCGGCTGGCGCGGGACGCGGTCCGGGTTCTCGGGCCGTGGCGGATGCTGGTCGGACGCACGATTCTTCCTTTGCGCGTGGGGTACGCAGGATGCTGCGTTCACGCGCGGTGGACGCAGGATGCTGCGTTCGCGCACTGGAGGTCGAACGCTTCTGCGTTCGTGTCGGGATCCGGTCGTGAACGCAGCATCGTGGCCGCCTGGCTGCGCGGGGTGGCAAGGATTCTCCCTTCCCGTGGACCGGTCCCCGAGAAGGAAGAATCCCTGACCCTGCGCCCTCGTCATCGGTGGATCCTCAACCTCTGCGGGCCGTCTGCGGTGGAGGATCCACCGATGGCACGCACGAACGAAGAATCCTGCGCCGATCACGCGCACAGGAAGAATCGTGCGTCACCCCCGGCACCAGACCGGACCCCGCGACCCCGGACCAGCACCCGCCCAGCCGTCCGGTCGAGGCCCTCTCGGCGGCCGACCCCGGCGCGAGCCGAAGCAGCGCACCAGCACGTCAAGACCAGCCCCAGGCAGCGCAGCAGCACGTCGAGACGAACCCCAGGCAGCGCAGCAGCGGCGACGACGCCCTCGGGCAGCGCTGCAGCGAGACCGTGACGCACCCCGGCTCGACCCTCAGACCTTGTCGGCGCGCCGCTCGTCCTGGCGCCGACGCAGCGTCCGGCGGACGGCGATGAGCTTGCCGGTGTCCTTGGAGTGCGTGGCCTTGGAGCTGAGGCGCGAACGGAGCCGGCTCGCCTGGATCGCCCGCACCGCGGCGACCTGGGTGAATCCGATCTTGGTGAGGTAGCGGTGCGGCTCGCGCGCCATGAGCGGGATGGCCGCCACGACGATCTCGCAGGCGTGCTCCTCACCGTAGGTGGCGGCGGCCGACAGCAGCGTGGCCGCGACGTTGCGTCGGCGGTGGCGCGGCGACACCTGGATGTCGGTGACGAGCAGGATCGGCGTCAGCGTGATCGGCGTCAGCGTGCTGAGGTCGCACACCGTCGCGCCGACGATCTCGCCGTCGACGAGGGCAACGATGATCCGCTTGCCCGGCTTCGCCAGGTTCTGCTCGATGGCCGACGCGGCCTCGGCGACGCTCGGCTCACGGAACAACGACTGGTAGGAGAAGGCCTCGGCACCCTCGTCGTCGCTCGCCTTGGCCGACTCCGCCCACAGCTCGACGAGCGCGGCTGCGTCCTCGGGCACCGCGTCGCGCATCACGATCGGTGAACGAGTGGCCATGGTGTCCTCGGCGGGAGTGGTGTCTGGACCGGGTCGGCGCCAGTGCCACGATGGGCGACGTCGGGGTGGGTCGCGCCGGCAACGGCGAGAAGGAGAGCGTACATGTTCATCGGGGCAGGCACGCTCACCAACGTGCTCACCGTGCTCGTCGGCGGTGGGCTCGGGATCCTCGTCGGGCACCGCCTCCCCGAACGCGTCCGCACGACCGTCACGTCGGCACTCGGCCTGGTCACGCTGCTCATCGCCGCCGACGCCGCCGCAGCCGTGAACAGCGACGCCCTGACCTCCTCGACCGGTCGCGGCGCGCCGACGCTGATCGTGCTCGGCTCGCTCGCCGTGGGCGGGATCATCGGCTCCTTCGCCCGGCTCGAGGACCGGCTCGAGGACCTGGGCGGGCTCCTGCAGCGCCGCCTCGGCGGCTCGGCCGCCCGCCCGGTCCCCCTGGACGATCCCGCCGGCCCCGCCACCGACGGCGGCCCCGAGGACGGCGACCGCGAACGCTTCGTGCAGGGCTTCGTCATCGCCTCGCTCGTGTTCTGCGTCGGACCGCTCACCATCCTGGGCTCGCTGAACGAGGGACTCGGCCGCGGCGCCGAGCAGCTGCTGCTCAAGTCCACTCTCGACGGCTTCGCCGCGCTGGCCTTCGCGGCGGCCTTCGGCGTCGGCGTGCTCGCGTCCGCGATCTCGGTGCTGGTGGTGCAGGGGTCGCTCACCGGGCTCGGCGTCCTCGTCGGCGGACTCCTCCCTGCCGCGCACCTCGACGCCGTCGGCGCGACCGGCGGCCTCATCCTCGTCGGGGTCGCGCTGCGCCTGCTCGACCTCAAGCAGCTCCCGGTGGCCGACCTGCTGCCCGCCCTGCTGGTGGCCCCCGCCCTCACGCAGCTCGCCGTCGCCCTCGCCTGAGTCGACTTCACAGAACTGTTACCTGGCGAGTCTGCGGATGGGACCTCCTGCCACCCTCCCAGGGATATAGTCCCCGGGACGAAGGCGCCACCTGCGCTGCCCGAACCTCCAGGAGACCTGCGTGCGACTGACATCCAAGGTCCTCGTGTCGGCGATCCTGGCGTGCCTGGTCGTCCTGGTGCCGCTCGGCGGCGCCTCGGCGACCGACGCGCCATCGCCCAGCACGAGCCCCTCGGCGCCCACCGCGGCCGCCACCCCGCCGGACGGCCCGTACGTGGGCGTGACGCTGCAGAACAGCGGCGCCGACGCCGGGCCCATCGCCGGTGCCACGCTGACGGCCTCCACGTCCGACGGCACGGAGGTCGGCGAGGCGGTCACGGGGCCTGAGGGCCGCGCCTTCATCCCGATCCCCGAGCGCGGCACCTACGTCGTCACCCTCGACGTGGACTCGCTCCCGGCCGGCATCGAGTTCGCCGGCAGCCCCGATCGCACCGTGAACGCCCTGCTCGACGGCGGCAACTTCGTCCAGTTCCAGATCGGCGTGGTCGAGAAGACCGGCCCGCCGCTCGGCGAGCGGTTCGCCGCCGCCATGGTCAACGGCGTCAAGTTCGGCCTCATCATCGCGCTCGCTGCGCTCGGCCTGTCGCTGATCTTCGGCACCACGAAGCTGACGAACTTCTCCCACGGCGAGCTGATCACCTTCGGCGCCATCGCGACCTACGTCGCCAACCGCGCCTTCGGCCTCCCGGTGATCCTCGCCATCATCGCGGCGGTGGTCGCCTCCGCGGTCTTCGGCTGGCTCCAGGACAAGTTCCTCTGGAAGCCACTGCGCAGCAAGGGCGTCGGGATCATCGCGATGATGATCGTCTCGATCGGCTTCGGTCTCTTCCTGCGCAACATCTTCCAGTACACCTTCGGCGGTTCACGACGCTCGCTGTCGCAGTACGTCAACCAGAGCCGTGAGACCTACGGACCGTTCTCCCTGGCGGACAAGGAGCTCGCGATCATCGGCGTCGCGGTCGTCGTCCTGACCGTCACCTGCGTCGTCCTCATGAAGACCCGCCTCGGCAAGTCGATGCGAGCGGTCGCCGACAACCCGGCCCTCTCGGCCTCGTCGGGCCTGCGGGTCGACGGCGTCATCCGGTCGGTCTGGGTGCTCGGCACCGCACTGACCGGGCTGGCCGGCGGCCTGCTCGCCGTCAACAGCCAGGTCAACTTCCTCATGGGCTTCAAGCTGCTGCTGCTCGTCTTCGCCGCGGTCACCCTCGGCGGCCTGGGCACCATCTGGGGCGCGCTCGTCGGCTCCATGATCATCGGGATCATGGTCGAGGTCGGCACGCTCGAGATCGGGTGGTGGCCCGGTGTCCCCTCGTCCATCAAGGAGGTCGGCGCGCTCGTCGTGCTGATCCTCATCCTGCTGATCCGGCCGCAGGGCATCCTCGGCCGCGCCGAGCGGATCGGCTGAAAGGGCTCTCATGGACTTCGGAAGCATCCTCAACTCGGCACTCTCCTCCGCCCTCGGGCCGCAGGCGATCGTGTTCGCGCTCGCTGCCATCGGCCTCAACATCCACTTCGGCTACACCGGCCTGCTGAACTTCGGCCAGGCCGGGTTCATGGCCGTGGGCGCCTACGGCCTGGCCGTCACGGTCGTCACCTTCGACCAGTCCTTCTGGCTCGGCATCGTGGTGGCCATCATCGCGTCGATGCTGCTCGCACTCGTGCTGGGCGTCCCGACGCTGCGGCTCCGAGCCGACTACCTCGCGATCGCCACCATCGCCACGGCGGAGATCCTCCGCCTGATCTTCGGCGCGGTCGAGACGAAGGACGTCTTCGGCGGGTCGAACGGTCTGACGGGCTTCGCCTCGACCTTCCAGGACCTCAACCCGTACAGCAGCGGCATCGACCTCGGGATCGTCTCCTTCCGACGCGGTGACCTCTGGTCGCTCACCGTCGGCTGGGCGCTCGTGGCGCTGGCCTGCCTGCTCGTGTGGCTGCTGATGCGCAGCCCATGGGGTCGCGTCCTGCGCTCCATCCGCGAGGACGAGGACGCCGTGCGTTCGCTGGGCAAGAACGTCTTCGCCTACAAGATGCAGGCCCTCATGCTCGGTGGCGTCTTCGGTGGCCTCGCCGGTCTCTTCCTGGCCCTCAAGCAGGCGTCGGTCGTGCCCAGCGACTACTCCACGAACGTGACGTTCTTCGCCTACACGGCCCTGCTGATCGGCGGTGCGGCCCGCGTGCTCGGACCGGTCATCGGCGCGATGATCTTCTGGTTCCTCATGGCCGGCATCGGCTCGTTCTTCAGCCAGGCCACGGCCGGCGACAACCCGCTCATCCCCGACTGGGCGATGAGCGACATCCAGGCCAGCCTGGTGCGACTCATCCTCGTGGGCCTGGGACTGATGCTCCTGATGATCTACCGACCCCAGGGAATCTTCGGCGACCGGAAGGAGCTGGCGATCGATGCCCGCTGACACCACCAACCAGGTCGACTCCCTCGCGGGGGTCGCGAACACGCCGGGCGTCGCCAAGCCCGACCCGATCCTCAAGGGCACCTCGATCACCCGACAGTTCGGTGGCCTCAAGGCCGTCGACGTCGATCACGTCGAGATCCAGCGGGGCGTCATCACGGCCCTCATCGGCCCGAACGGTGCGGGCAAGACGACGCTGTTCAACCTGCTGACCGGCTTCGACGCCCCCGACACCGGCGAGTGGTCCTTCAACGGCTCGTCGCTGCAGAAGGTGCCGGCCTACAAGGTCGCGCGCCGCGGCATGGTGCGCACGTTCCAGCTGACGAAGGTGCTCTCGCGCCTCACCGTCATCGAGAACATGCGCCTCGGTGCCACCGGCCAGCGGGGCGAGAGCTTCTGGTCCGCGCCCTTCCGCGCACTGTGGTCCTCCCAGGAGGCCGAGATCACCGCCCGCGCGGACGAGCTGCTCGCGCGGTTCAAGCTCGACGCCAAGCGTGAGGACTTCGCCGGGTCGCTGTCCGGTGGTCAGCGCAAGCTTCTCGAGATGGCGCGCTCCCTCATGGTCGACCCCGAGCTGATCATGCTCGACGAGCCCATGGCCGGCGTGAACCCGGCGCTGAAGCAGTCGCTGCTCGGTCACGTGAAGTCGCTGCGCGACGAGGGCCGCACGGTCCTGTTCGTGGAGCACGACATGGACATGGTCCGTGACATCTCCGACTGGGTCATCGTCATGGCGCAGGGCAAGATCGTCGCCGAGGGCACGCCGGATCAGGTCATGTCCGACCAGGCCGTCATCGACGCCTACCTGGGTGCGCACCACGACACCGACATCACCGAGCTGGACGAGAGCGAGCTCGAGGCGGCCACCGAGGCCGAGCTCGACGAGGAGGCCTGACATGTCAGAGATCCACGAGCCCGGCCACGGCACCAGCCGCGAGGCGGCGCGCGACGCGAACTTCGCGGAGGAGCAGGCCAAGCACTCGGCCGGGGCCGAAGGTGCGATCCTGCGCGCCGACGGTCTGATCGCGGGCTACCTGCCGGGCGTGAACATCCTCAACAGCGCCGACCTCTACTGCCAGCCCGGTGAGCTCGTCGGCATCATCGGTCCGAACGGCGCCGGCAAGTCGACGCTGCTCAAGGCCCTGTTCGGCCTGGTGACCATCCACGAGGGCACCGTGACCCTCGACGGCGCCGAGATCACCAACCAGCGAGCCGACCAGCTGGTCACCAAGGGCATCGGCTTCGTGCCGCAGTCCAACAACGTGTTCCCGAGCCTGACGATCGAGGAGAACCTCGAGATGGGGTGCTACCAGGCACCCAAGCGGTTCGCCGAGAGGTTCGGGTTCGTGACGGACCTGTTCCCGCGGCTGGGCGAACGACGCAAGCAGCGGGCCGGCTCGCTGTCCGGCGGCGAGCGCCAGATGGTCGCCATGGGACGCGCGCTCATGATGGACCCGAAGGTGCTGCTGCTCGATGAGCCCTCGGCCGGCCTCTCCCCCGTCCTGCAGGACGAGGTCTTCGTGCAGACGCGCAACATCAACAAGGCCGGCGTCTCGGTCATCATGGTCGAGCAGAACGCCAAGCGCTGCCTGCAGATCTGCGACCGCGGCTACGTGCTCGACCAGGGCCGCTCGGCCTACTCCGGCACGGGTCGCTCGCTCGGCAACGACCCCAAGGTCATCGAGCTCTACCTCGGCACGCTGGGCAAGAAGGCCAGCTGACGCCGCACCGCACCACCCACGACGAAGCCCCCTGGCCGACGGTCGGGGGGCTTCGTCGTGTCCCCGCCGCTCCCCCGACGCCCCCAGGACTGTGCCGGAGATTCCCAGGTCGACCTGGGAATCCTGCACAAGCACGGGAAGCAGTCCGCGCAGACGTGGGGAAGCCATGCAGCCCGGCCCCATCGGTGGATCTGGCACGTCAGGAGCGCAGGTGCGGTTGCTGAGCCACCGATGAAGGGCGCGCGGTGCGTTCTCCACCGAGTCCCCGCCCGCATGGTGACGTCTCCACCGTCTCAGCGCTGAGACGGTGGGATCCGCACCGCACACCCCGGCTGGTCGATCCATTCGGTGGAGAAGTCACCGCTTGGGCAGGGAACGGCGCAGACCGCGGTCCGGAGGCTCGGCCGGGACGCTGGGATCGGCACGGGAAACCTGCAGAAGCACGGGGAGCAACCCGTGCAGCTGCAGGGGAAGCCGTGCAGACCGGACGATTCCCAGGTCGACCTGGGAATCGCCGTGACGGTCGGGACGAGGCGGAAGGTCTGCGCGGACATGACGAGGCCCCCGGGTGGAACCCGGGGGCCTCGTGCGGGACGTGCGCTACGTCAGCGGATCAGATGTTGCCGCTGATGTAGTCGACCGCCTTGTAGGTGTTGTCGGCGCCGTACTCGTAGATGCCGATCGAGGCGGCCGTGGGGCTGCCCGTCTCGCCGAGCTCGATCGGACCCGAGACACCGTCGTAGTCGATGTCCGTGCCGTCGGCGAGCAGGTCGGCGCACGCCTTGAACTCGGTGCACTTCTCGCCACCGGTCGTGACGCCCGGGATCTCCTTGGCGATCTTGTCGCCGCCGTCGCTGTCGGCCGCGATGGCCGCGAGCGCCGAGACGATGACCGCGTCGTAGGACTCCGCCGAGTAGGAGTAGTCCTTGAGGTCGGGGTCGACCTCGAGCAGACGGTCCTTGAAGTCACCCGAGGTCTCGGCACCGGGGATGGTGCCCTTGGTGCCCTCGAGCGTGCCGTCGGGCAGCTTGCCCGCGTAGTCGGCCGTGTTGCCGTCGACGAAGTACGTGTCGACGTCCTGCGGGCCGGCGCCGGCCTGGACCAGCTGCGGCACGATCGTCGTGGTCTCCTCGAAGGCGACCAGCACGACCGCGTCGGGCTTGGCGTCGGCGATCTCCTGGACCTGCGAGTCGTAGGACTGCGCGTTCTCGCCGTAGAAGACCGTGGCGGCGACCTTGCTGCCCGCGTTCTCCAGGCCCTTGCCGATCTCCTCGGCGAGGGTCTCGCCGTAGGCGTCCTGACGGGCGAGGATGGCGACGCTCTGCTTGCCGTCCTCGATCAGCAGGTTCGACATGACCGCACCCTGGAGGATGTCCGAGGGCGCCGTGCGGAAGTACAGGTCGGGCTTGGAGTAGTCGCCGTTGTCGAAGTCGGTCGACGTGTTGGCGGGCGAGAACATGACCGAGCCGGCCGACATGATCTTGTCGATGACCGTCATGGAGACGCCCGAGGAGGCCGCGCCGACGATGACGTCGGACTTGGCGTCGAGCAGCTTGTCGGTCTCGGCGGGTGCGATGCCCGAGTCGGTGTCGCCCGAGTCGGCCTTCACGCCCTTGACGTCCTTGCCGAGGACTCCCCCGGCCGCGTTGACGTCCTGGATGGCGAGGTCGACGCCAGCGAACTCCGGCGGGCCGAGGAACGCCAGGCTGCCGGTCTGGGGCAGCAGCGAGCCGACGGTGAGGACGCCGTCGGACCTCGAGGCCTGAGCCTTGTCGTCTCCGCCGTCTCCGCCGTCGTCGCCACCACCGCACGCGGCGAGCACGAGGGCGCCCGCTGCTGCGACCGTGGCCAGTCGCATGGTCCTGGTACTGCGCTTCATTGATCCTCCGGGGAACTGTGGTCCGGCCCCCGACGGGCCGAGCCGTAGGTCGAAACTAGTCGCCAGCAGGGTCACCGGGGTCAGCCTGGCAGGAATGTCGTGCTTCGTAGCCAAGTTGTAACCCGCGCGCTCACTCCGGCGGTTCTCCGGCGTCCCCACGAGTGGATCCGTCGACGCCGTGCTCGACCACGCGCTCGGCAACGGTCCGCATCGACATCCGCAGGTCCATGGCCGTGCGCTGGATCCAGCCGAACGCCTCGGGCTCGCTCAGTCCCAGCGCGGCCTGCAGCTGGGCCTTGGCCCGCTCGACCACCTTGCGCGTCGCGAGCTGGTCGCTCAGGTCCTCGACCTCCGCCTCCAGGGCGGCCAGCTCCGCGAACCGGCTGCGGGCCATCTCGATGGCCGGCACCAGGTCGGAGGCGGTGAAGGGCTTCACGAGGTAGGCCATGGCGCCGGACTCGCGCGCACGCTCGACCAGCTCGCGCTGGCTGAACGCCGTCAGCATCACCACGGGGGCGATCCGCTGACCGGCGATCCGCGTCGCCGCGGCGATGCCGTCGAGCCGTGGCATCTTCACGTCCATCATCACGAGGTCGGGCTCGAGCGACGTGGCCAGCTCCACGGCCTCGAGCCCGTCGGCCGCCTGCCCGACGACGTCGTACCCCTCCTCCTCGAGCATCTCGGCGAGGTCGAGGCGGATCAGTGCCTCGTCCTCGGCGATGACGACGCGGGGCCGCGCGGCGGAGGCGTCGCCGGCCGCGTCGTCGGGGAGGGCCGTCTCAGGTGGGGTGGGGCTCACGTGAGAAGGTTATCGGGCGCTCTGGGCGCGCCGACTTGGCGGAATGGTAGACGCGACGGTCTCAAAAACCGTTGTCCGAGAGGGCGTGCGGGTTCGAGTCCCGCAGTCGGCACCCCACCTGACGCCACCCCCGGAACCGTCGCGCCGGCGGACCGCCGAGGCTCACGTCGACGTGGCGCGACCGGTCTCCTGCTGCAGCCGCTCGATGTGCTCGGAGGCCTCGGCCTTGGTGAGGTCGGCCGACAGCGTCTCCCCCGCGTCGCGGGCGAGCGTGTCCAGGTAGCTGCGCTGCGCCCCGGTCATGGGCTCGTCGCCGGTCACCCAGTCCTCCGGGTCCTTCTCGGTGGTCCCGCCCGCGTCGGCGCCGAGGACCTCCCCCGTGGGCCGGGTGGCGTCGTCACCGTCAGAATGCATGTTCGATTCAGTCATGGTCCCACCGTAGGCCGGGACCCGGACAGGCGCTCGTCGAGCGACGGCGCGCGGCGACTCAGTCCTCGTCGGAGGGGTGCGCGTAGGCCGGAACGACCCGGTTGATCGCGTCGCCCATGCGGTGGATCCGCAGGGCGTTCGTGGATCCCGGGATGCCCGGAGGGGCACCGGCGACGATCACGACCTCCTCGCCCTGCGTGCAGCGCGCGACCTCGAGCAGGCGCTTGTCGACCTGCATCACCATCTCGTCGGTGTGCTTGACCTCGGGCACCAGGAAGGTCTCCACGCCCCAGGTGAGGGCGAGCTGGTTGCGGGTGAGCGGGTCGGGCGTGAACGCGATGACCGGGATGGCCGAGCGGTACCGCGACATGCGCCGGGCCGAGCCGCCGATCGTCGTGAACGCGACGACGTAGCGCGCGTCGATGGACTCGGCCACCGTGGCGGCGCCGCGGCAGATGATGCCGGCGCGGGTCTTGGCCTGCCAGGTGTAGGCGGCCATGCGCGGCAGGCCGTGGTCCTCGGTGGACTCGATGATGCGGGCCATGGTGCGCACGGTCTGGATCGGGTACTCCCCCACGCTCGTCTCGCCCGAGAGCATGACCGCGTCGGCCCCGTCGAGCACCGCGTTGGCGACGTCGGAGGCCTCGGCGCGCGTGGGGCGCGGTGCCGAGATCATCGACTCGAGCATCTGCGTGGCCACGATCACGGGCTTGGCGTTGCGTCGCGCCTTCTCGACGATGAGCTTCTGCACGATCGGCACGTCCTCGAGCGGCAGCTCGACACCGAGGTCGCCGCGCGCGACCATGACGCCGTCGAAGGCGTCCATGATCTCGTCGAGGTTCTCGACCGCCTGGGGCTTCTCGATCTTCGCGATGACAGGACGGTGGATGTCGAGGTCGCGCATGACGCTGCGCACGTCGTCGGCGTCCCGGGCGTTGCGCACGAAGGAGAGCGCCACGAAGTCGACGCCCAGCTGCAGCGCGAAGCGCAGGTCGGCGATGTCCTTCTCGCTCATGGCCGGGACGCTCACGGCGACGCCGGGCAGGTTGATGCCCTTGTTGTTGCTGAGGCGCCCGGCGGTCTCGCAGATGGTGACGACGTCGGTGCTCGTGACCTCCACGGCGCGCAGCCGCACCCGGCCGTCGTCGACGAGGATCTCGTCGCCGGGCGAGACGTCGCCCGGCAGGCCCTTGTAGGTCGTGGAGGCGCGCTCGGCGTCGCCGGGCACGTCGTCGACGGTGATGGTGAACCGGTCGCCCAGCGCGAGGTCCACCGGGCCGTCGGCGAACCGACCGAGCCGGATCTTGGGGCCCTGGAGGTCGGCGAGGATGGCGATCGCCTTGCCGGTGCGCTCGGCGGCCGCGCGCACGTGGCCGTAGTTCTCCTCGTGGTCGGCATGGTCGCCGTGACTCATGTTGAGTCTCGCGACGTCCATGCCCGCCTCGGCGAGCTGAAGGATGCGCTCGGCGGTCCCGACGGCCGGTCCGAGCGTGCAGACGATCTTGGCTCTACGCACACCCCGACCCTACCGACGTGGCACCAGTACCCGCGAGTCACTTTGTGGTGCGGCGCAACAAATCTCCCGACCGTCCAGGTCCCACGCACGGACGAGGGCCGGGATCAGCGCTCCCAGCCCTCGTCGAACGCAGTCCTCGCGAGATGCGGTCCTCGCGAGATGCGGTCCTCAGACCATCATCGGCCGGTCGTTCGGCTTGATCGGACGCGGCAGCGGGCTGTGCCCACCGGTCAGGTACGCATCGACACCCGCAGCGGCCGAGCGGCCCTCCGCGATGGCCCACACGATGAGCGACTGGCCACGACCCGCGTCGCCGGCGACGAACACGCCCGGCACCGACGACATGAAGTTCTTGTCGCGCGCGACGTTGCCGCGCTCGTCGAGGTCGACACCGAGCTGCTCGACGAGACCCTCGCGCTGCGGGCCGGTGAAGCCCATCGCGAAGAGGACCAGCTGGGCCGGCAGCACCTTCTCCGAGCCCGGCACCTCCTCGAAGCGACCGTCCTGCATCTCGACCTCGACGATGCGCAGGCCCGAGACGTTGCCGTCGTCGTCGCCGACGAACTCCTTCGTGGAGACGGCGTACACGCGGTCGCCGCCCTCCTCGTGCGCCGACGCGACCCGGTAGGTCATCGGGTAGGTGGGCCACGGCTGGTTCTCCGGGCGGTCCTCCCCCGGCTGCGGCATGATCTCCAGGCTGGTGATGGATCGCGCACCCTGACGGATCGAGGTCCCGAGGCAGTCGGCACCGGTGTCGCCACCACCGATGATGACGACGTCCTTGTCGGTGGCGAGGATCTGCTCCGACCCGTCCGTCGTCGGCTCGGCGCCCAGCGCGGCCCGGTTGGCCTGCGGCAGGAAGTCCATGGCCTGGTGGATGCCTCCGAGCTCACGGCCCGGGGCGGGCAGGTCGCGACGGACCGTGGAGCCGATGGCGAGGACGACGGCGTCGTAGCGGTCGCGCAGCTGGCTGCCCGTGAGCGTGTCACCCACCTGGACACCGCTGCGGAACACGGTGCCCTCGCGCTGCATCTGCTCGATGCGACGGTCGACGTGGACCTTCTCCATCTTGAACTCGGGGATGCCGTACCGCAGCAGTCCACCGGGCTTGTCGTCGCGCTCGTACACGGCCACCGTGTGACCGGCCCGCGTGAGCTGCTGGGCGACGGCGAGACCCGCCGGGCCCGACCCGACGACCGCCACGGTCTTGCCGGTCAGGTACTCCGGGGGCTCGGGACGCACGTTGCGCCACTCCCACGCCCGGTCGATGATCGAGACCTCGACGTTCTTGATGGTGACGGGCTCGCGGTTGATGCCGACGACGCAGGCCGTCTCGCACGGCGCGGGGCACAGCCGACCGGTGAACTCGGGGAAGTTGTTGGTCGCGTGCAGCCGGTCGATCGCCTCGATCCAGTCGTCGCGCCACACCAGGTCGTTCCACTCCGGGATCAGGTTGCCCAGCGGACAGCCCTGGTGGCAGAACGGGATGCCGCAGTCCATGCAGCGCCCGGCCTGCTCGGAGATGATCGGGAGCAACGCCTTGCCGGGCCCACCGGGGTAGACCTCGTTCCAGTCGTTGACCCGCTCGTCCACGGGACGACGGGGTGCCACCTCTCGGGCGGTCGTGATGAAACCTCGGGGATCAGCCACGTGCGGCCACCTCCATCATGCGTGCGGTCGTGTCGTCCTCGGACAGGCCCTCGGCCTCGGCCTCGGCCTTGGCGTCGAGCACCTTGCGGTAGTTGACGGGCATGACCTCGGTGAAGCGTGCGAGCGACTGCTCCCACGCGCCCAGCAGCTGCTCGGCCACGGCCGAGCCGGTCTCCTCGTGGTGCTTGGCGACCAGGGTCCTGAGCGACTCGGCCGCCTCGGACCCCGCCTCGACCGGGTTGAGCTCGACCATGTCGGGGTTGACCAGCGAGTGGTCGAGGTCCAGGACGTAGGCCTGCCCCCCGCTCATGCCGGCAGCGACGTTGCGACCCGTGGGGCCGAGGATCACCACCGTGCCGCCGGTCATGTACTCGAGCGCGTGGTCCCCCACGCCCTCGACGACGGCCCGCGCACCGGAGTTGCGCACGCAGAACCGCTCGCCGACCTTGCCTCGCAGGTAGATCTCGCCACTGGTGGCACCGAAGCCGATCACGTTGCCGGCCACGATCTGGGCCTCGGCCGCGAACCGTGCGTCCCGCGGCGGACGCACGATGATGCGACCGCCGGAGAGACCCTTGCCCACGTAGTCGTTGCCGTCGCCCTCGAGGCGCAGCGTGATGCCGTGCGGCACGAAGGCGCCGAACGACTGGCCGGCCGACCCGAGGAACGTCAGGTCGATGGTGTTCTCCGGCAGGCCCTCGCCGCGGTAGCGCTTGGTCAGCTCGTGGCCGAGCATGGTGCCGACCGTGCGGTTGACGTTGCGGATCGCGAGCTGCGCCCGCACCGGCTCCCCACGCTCCAGCGCGTCGGCCGAGAGCCTGATCAGCTCGGCGTCGAGCGCGACGTCGAGACCGTGGTCCTGGACCGTGGTGTTGCGCAGCGAGGCGCCCTCGGGCAGCGCGGGCACGTAGAGGATCGGCGACAGGTCGAGGCTGGCGGCCTTCCAGTGGTCGACGGCCTTCTTGACGTCGAGCACCTCGGCGTGGCCGACGGCCTCGTCGATCGAGCGGAAGCCGAGCTCGGCGAGGTACTCGCGGACCTCCTGCGCCAGGAACTCGAAGAAGTTCACCACGTACTCGGCCTTGCCCGAGTACTTCTCGCGCAGCTGACGGTTCTGCGTGGCCACGCCCACCGGGCAGGTGTCCAGGTGGCAGACCCGCATCATGATGCAGCCGCTCACCACGAGCGGAGCCGTGGCGAAGCCGAACTCCTCGGCACCGAGGAGCGCCGCGACGACGACGTCGCGCCCGGTCTTGAGCTGGCCGTCGCACTGCACGACGATGCGGTCGCGCAGCCCGTTGACCAGCAGCGTCTGCTGCGTCTCGGCCAGGCCGAGCTCCCACGGACCGCCGGCGTGCTTGAGCGACGTCAGTGGGGACGCGCCCGTGCCGCCGTCGTGGCCGGAGATCAGCACGACGTCGGCCTTGGCCTTCGAGACGCCCGCCGCGACCGTGCCGACACCGACCTCGGAGACCAGCTTGACGTGCACGCGGGCCGACGGGTTGGCGTTCTTGAGGTCGTGGATGAGCTGCTTGAGGTCCTCGATCGAGTAGATGTCGTGGTGCGGCGGCGGCGAGATGAGACCGACGCCGGGCGTGGAGTGCCGCGTCTTGGCCACCCACGGGTACACCTTCGGACCGGGCAGCTGGCCACCCTCGCCGGGCTTGGCACCCTGAGCCATCTTGATCTGGATGTCGTCGGCGTTGGAGAGGTACTCGCTCGTGACGCCGAAGCGGCCGGACGCGACCTGCTTGATCGAGGACCGACGCTCGGGGTCGTAGAGACGCTCGGGATCCTCGCCGCCCTCACCGGTGTTGGACTTGCCGCCGAGTCGGTTCATGGCGACGGCGAGCGTCTCGTGCGCCTCCTGGCTGATGGAGCCGTAGCTCATGGCCCCGGTCGAGAACCGCTTGACGATCTCGCTGACCGGCTCGACCTCGTCGATCGGCACCGGCGGACGCTCGCCCTCCTTGAAGGTGAACAGGCCACGCAGCGTCATGAGCCGCTCGGACTGGTCGTCGACGCGCTGCGTGTACTTCTTGAAGATGTCGTAGCGGCCCGACCGGGTGGAGTGCTGGAGACGGAAGACCGTCTCGGGGTCGAACAGGTGCTCCGGCCCCTCGCGGCGCCACTGGTACTCGCCGCCGACCTCGAGGAAGCGCCGGCGGCCGACGATGCCCTGGGACGGGTAGGCGCGGGCGTGCCGCGACGCGACCTCCGCGGCGATGACGTCGAGCCCGACGCCGCCGAGCTTGCTCGACGTGCCGGTGAAGTAGGCGTCGACGACCTCGTGGGACAGGCCGACGCACTCGAAGATCTGCGCGCCGGTGTAGGAGGCGACGGTGGAGACGCCGATCTTGCTCATGACCTTCAGCACGCCCTTGCCGAGGCCGTAGGCCACGTTGCGCAGCGCCTGCTGGGGCTCGACGTCGCGCACGAAGTTGCCCTCGCGCGCCAGGTCCTCGGCCGACTCCAGCGCGAGGTACGGGTTGACCGCCGTGGCGCCGTAGCCGATGAGCAGGGCGACGTGGTGGACCTCGCGGACGTCGCCGGCCTCGACCAGGAGGCCGGCCTGCGACCGCAGCTTCTCGCGGACCATGTGGTGGTGCACGGCCGCCGTGAGCAGCAACGACGGGATGGGGGCGCGCTCGGAGTCGGAGTGCCGGTCCGAGAGCACGATGATGCGCGCACCGTCGGCCACGGCCCGCGACACGTCGGCGCAGATCTCGTCGATCTTGGCCGCGAGCGCCTCGCCGCCGCCGTTGACGTCGTACAGCCCGCGCACCACGTGCACGCTGAACCCCGGCATGTCGCCGTCCTTGTTCATGTGCCGGATCTTGGCGAGCTCGTCGTTGTCGATGACCGGGAACGGCAGCTGCAGCATGCGGCAGGAGGCCGGGCTCGGCTCGAGCAGGTTCGCCTCCGGTCCCATGGTGCCGGCGAGCGACGTGACGACCTCCTCGCGGATGGCGTCGAGCGGCGGGTTGGTCACCTGCGCGAACAGCTGGCTGAAGTAGTCGAACAGCATCCGCGGGCGGTCCGAGATCGCGGCGATGGGCGTGTCCGTGCCCATCGAGCCGATCGCCTCGGCGCCGGTCCGGGCCAGCGGCGCGAGCAGGATCCGCAGGTCCTCCTCGCTGTAGCCGAAGACCTGCTGGCGACGGGTGACCGACGCGTGCGTGTGGATGATGTGCTCGAGGTCGGGCAGGTCCTCGAAGCGGACCAGCCCGGAGTAGAGCCACTCGTCGTAGGGGTGCTCGCCGGCGAGCCGGTTCTTGATCTCCTCGTCCTCGACGACGCGGTGCTCGTCGAGGTCGAGCAGGAACATCTTGCCGGGCTCGAGCCGGCCCTTGCGGGTGATGGTCGCGGGGTCGAGGTCGAGCACGCCCGCCTCGGACGCGAGCACGACGAGACCGTCGTCGGTGATCCAGAACCGACCGGGGCGCAGGCCGTTGCGGTCCAGCACGGCACCGATCTGCGTGCCGTCGGTGAAGCAGACGCAGGCCGGACCGTCCCAGGGCTCCATGATCGAGGAGTGGAACTCGTAGAAGGCCCGCCGGGCCGGGTCCATGACGTCGTTGTTCTCCCAGGCCTCGGGGATCATCATCATCACGGCGTGCGGGAGCTCGCGGCCACCGAGGTGCAGCAGCTCGAGCACCTCGTCGAGCGAGGCCGTGTCGCTGCCCTCGGGGTCGCAGATCGGGTACAGCCGGCTGAGGTCGCCGGGGATCAGCTCGCTCTCGAGCGTCGCCTCACGGGCCCGCATCCAGTTGCGGTTGCCACGCGCGGTGTTGATCTCACCGTTGTGCGCGACGAACCGGAACGGGTGGGCGAGCGGCCAGCTGGGGAACGTGTTGGTGGAGAACCGGCTGTGCACGATCGCGAGCGCCGACTCCATGCGCTCGTCGAGCAGGTCGGGGAAGAACTCGTCGAGCTGCTCGGTGGTGAGCATGCCCTTGTAGACGAGGGTGCGCGACGACAGCGTCGGGAAGTAGACGCCGGTCTCGTGCTCGGCACGCTTGCGCAGGCAGTAGGCGAACCGGTCCAGCTCGATGCCCTCGCGCGACCGGTCCGTGGACTCCACGTAGAGCAGCTCGAACGACGGCATCGCGCCGAACGCCATGGACCCGAGGATCTCGGGCTTGACGGGCACGGGACGCCAGCCGAGGACGGTCAGCGCCTCCTCGGCGGCGATCGCCTCGACCCGCTGCTTCGCCTCGGCGGCGGCCTCGGGCTCGGTCGGCAGGAACGCCAGGCCCACCGCGTAGTGGCCGGCCTCCGGCAGCGTGAACCCCTGCTCCTGCGCGACCGCCCGGACGAACCGGTCGGGCACCTGCATGAGGATGCCGGCACCGTCGCCGGTGTTCTCCTCGGCGCCCACCGCGCCGCGGTGGTCGAGGTTGCGCAGCGCGGTCAGGCCGTGCTTGACGATCTCGTTGCTCGGGACCCCCGAGAGCGTGGCGACGAAGGCGACGCCGCAGGCGTCACGCTCGTGCATCGGGTCGTACAGACCCTGCGCGGCAGGCAGTGCCGAGAACTTGGGGGCCGAGAACTTCGGGCCGGCCGTGCCGGGCTGCTGGAGCTCAGGAGGAATGGATGCGCTCACCGAGAGGTCCCTTCTCGCGTCATCATGGATGGGTGCTGGACCACCGATGCGGTGGCCCGACCGTGGGACGACGTTGGCCCAGGACAGCATCGTCACTGTACAGGCACGACGACCCGGGAGCGAGCAGGGCCGACCGGTCCCGCGTCACCCGAGCTGGGTCCCCACCGCCTCGCCGATGAGGTAGGTGATGCCGGCCGCGGCTCCGCCGAGCACGAGCTGCCGCAGCCCGCCGTACCACCAGGCGCGGCTCGTCACCCTCGTGACGATCGCGCCGCAGCCGAACAGCGCCAGCAACGACACGACGATGGTCGGGACCGACGAGCTCGCCCCCAGCACGAGCGGCAGGAGCGGGATCAGGGCCCCGACGGTGAAGGCCCCGAACGACGACATGGCCGCGACCATCGGCGAGGGCAGCACGTCGGCGTCGATGCCCATCTCCTCCGCGGCGTGCACGGCGACCGCGTGGTCCAGGTCGAGGTGCACCTGCCGGGCCACCTCTCGCGCGGTGGTCTCGTCGACACCCTTGGCCATGAAGGTGGCCGCCAGCTCGGCCTCCTCGGCCGGGCCGTTGCGCACGATCTCGTCGCGCTCCACCGCGAGCTGGGCCTGGGCCAGCTCGCGCTGGCTCGCGACGGACGTGTACTCACCGGCCGCCATCGAGAACGCGCCGGCGGCCAGGCCCGCCAGTCCGGCGATGATCACGGGGGCGCGCTCGGTGCTGCCTCCGGTGACGCCCATGATGAGCGCGAAGTTCGACACGAGGCCGTCCATGGCCCCGAAGACGGCGGGCCGCAGCCACCCGCCGTTGACGTCGGGGTGCTCGTGGGAGACCGCGCCCGGGTCCGGCAGCGGTTCAGGGGTGCTCATGGGACGAAACCTACGCCTGCACCCGGTGCCGGCCGGGCGGCTAGGCGGCGTCAGCCGCGGTGCGGCCTCGACGACGCGCCAGGAGGAAGTACGCCAGCGCACCCACGAACACGATGACCGAGGTGAACACGTTCAGCCGGACGCCGAGGAACTCGTTCGCGGTGTCGATCCGCAGCTGCTCGATCCAGAACCGGCCGGCGGTGTAGAGCATCACGTAGAGCGCGAACGCCCGACCGCCCGTGAGGCGGACCCGACGGTCGATCGCGACGATGAGCGCCGCGGCGGCGAGGTTCCAGATCATCTCGTACAGGAAGGTGGGGTGGAACGTCGCGAACTGCTCGTACCCGTCGGGGCGGTTCTGCGGCGCGATCTCGAGCGCCCACGGCACGTCGGTGGGACGGCCGAAGAGCTCGGAGTTGAAGTAGTTGCCGATGCGTCCGACGGCCTGGGCCACGAGGAGCCCCGGGGCGAGCGCGTCGGCCACGGCCAGGAACGACAGGTCGTAGCGGCGGCAGGCGATCCACACGCCCAGCGCACCACCGGCGATGGCGCCCCAGATGCCGAGGCCGCCGTTCCAGATGTAGAGCGCCTCGATCGCTCGGCGCCCCTCGCCGAAGTACAGCTCGGGGTCGGTGACGACGTGGTAGATCCGCGCGCCGACGATGCCGAACGGGATGGCCCAGATCGCGATGTCGCTGATGGCACCCTCGCGCCCGCCGCGGGCCTGGAGGCGGCGTTCGCCGATCCAGATCGCGAGCAGGGCGCCGACGATGATGCCCAGGGCGTAGGCGCGCAGCGGGAAGGGTCCGATCTCCCACACGCCGGTCGACGGGCTGGGGATGGAGGTCGCGAGGCTCGCGACGGACGACGCGGTCATCGGACCACTCCTGCCCGCAGCTCACGGGCCAGCTCGCCGACGGCGGCGACCCCGCTCTCGGCGTCGGGCGCGTCGAGCAGCAGCCGCACGAACGCCGAGCCGACGATGACCGCGTCGGCGTACTGGGCGATCTCGTGGGCCTGGGCGCCGTTGCTGACGCCCAGACCGACGCCCACCGGCTTGTCGGTGACCTTGCGCAGACGGGCGACGAGCTCAGGGGCCAGCGAGCTGGTCTCCTGGCGCTGACCCGTGACCCCCATGACGGCGGTCGCGTAGATGAAGCCGCTCGCCGCGTCGGCGGTCATCGCGAGCCGCGCGTCGGTCGAGGACGGCGCCACGAGGTACGTGCGGTCCAGCCCGTGCTCGCGCGACGCGGCCTCCCACTCGGCGGCCTCGTCGGGGATGAGGTCGGGCGTGATCAGCCCGGCTCCCCCGGCTGCAGCGAGGTCGGCGGCGAAGCGGTCGACGCCGTACCGCTCGACCGGGTTCCAGTAGGTCATGACGACCGTGGGCGCGCCGGTCCCGGCGACACGTCGCACGACGTCGAAGGCCTGGCTCGTGCGGAACCCGTTCGCGAGCGCGGTCTCGGCCGCGGCCTGGATGGTGGGGCCGTCCATGACGGGGTCGCTGTACGGCAGGCCGATCTCGACGAGGTCGCACCCGCCCTCGACCATCGCCGTCAGCGCGGCGACCGACGTGTCCACGTCGGGGAAGCCCGCGGGCAGGTACCCCACGAGCGCGGCGCGGTCGTCGGCGCGCGTGCGCTCGAACAGGTCGTCGATCCCGCTCACTCCTCCACGCCTTCCTCGAGCACGACCGGGCCGTCCAGGAGGCCGAAGTACTCCGCCGCGGTGTGCACGTCCTTGTCGCCGCGACCCGAGAGGTTGACCAGGATGGTGGCGTCCGGTCCGAGCTCCTTCGCCAGCGTCACCGCCCCGGCGAGGGCGTGGGCGGTCTCGATCGCCGGGATGATGCCCTCGGTCTTGCAGAGCAGGTCGAAGGCCGACATGGCCTCGGCGTCGGTGGCGGGCACGTACCGGGCGCGGCCGATGGACGCGAGGTAGGAGTGCTCCGGCCCCACGCCCGGGTAGTCGAGCCCGGCTGAGATGGAGTGCGACTCCATGGTCTGGCCGTCCTCGTCCTGCAGCAGGTAGGAGCGGGCGCCGTGCAGCACGCCGACGTCGCCGGCGGTGATGGGCGACGCGTGCCGGCCCGTCTCGTAGCCGTCGCCACCGGCCTCGACGCCCAGCAGCTGGACGTCGGGGTCGTCGATGAACGCCGTGAAGAGGCCGATGGCGTTGGACCCGCCACCCACGCAGGCCACGGCCGCATCTGGCAGCCGGCCGGTCAGCTCGAGGACCTGGCGACGGGCCTCGTCACCGATGCCGCGGGTCAGGTCGCGCACCATCGACGGGAACGGGTGCGGGCCCGCGGCGGTGCCGAACAGGTAGGACGTGTGGTCGACGCTGGCCACCCAGTCGCGCAGCGCCTCGTTGATCGCGTCCTTGAGGGTGCGACTGCCGGTGGTGACCGGCACGACCTCGGCGCCGAGCATCTTCATCCGTGCGACGTTGAGCGCCTGGCGCTCGGTGTCGACCTCGCCCATGTAGACGGTGCAGTCGAGGTCGAGGTAGGCGCACGCGGTGGCCGACGCCACGCCGTGCTGCCCGGCGCCGGTCTCGGCGATGGCTCGCGGCTTGCCGATCCGCTTGGCCAGGAGAGCCTGCCCGAGGACGTTGCGGATCTTGTGCGCACCGGTGTGGTTGAGGTCCTCGCGCTTGAGCAGCACCCGTGCGCCGACGGCCTCGGAGAACCGGCTCGCCTCGTAGAGGGGGCTGGGCACGTTCGCGTACTCGCGGAACATCCGGTCGAGCTCGCCGATGAACGCGGGGTCGGCCTGCGCGTCGGCCCAGGCCTCGGCCAGCTCGTCGAGGGGCGCGACGAGCGCCTCGGGCATGAAGCGACCGCCGAAGCGGCCGAAGTGGCCGGTGGCGTCCGGCTGTACGTAGGTCATGAGGTCCTTCTCTGGCGTGGCTGCGCGGTGGGTGACGGTGGGGTCGCGGCGACCGTCACCATCGCCGCAGCGGCGTCGTGACCACGTCAGGACCTCTGCTGCAGGGCGGGGTGGGCGCCGGCGGCCACGAGGTCGGCGACCGTGGCCCGCGGGTCGTCGCCCCGTACGAGGGTCTCGCCGACCAGCACCACGTGGGCACCGGCGCGGGCGTACTCGAGCACGTCGTGCGGACCGCGCACCCCGGACTCGGCGACCCGGACCACACCGTCGGGGATCCGAGGGGCCAGACGTTCGAAGGTGTCGCGCTTGACCTCGAGCGTCTTGAGGTCGCGCGCGTTGACGCCGACGAGCTGCGCTCCGGCGTCGAGGGCCCGCTCGACCTCCTCCTCGTCGTGGACCTCCACGAGAGGCGTGAGGCCGATGGACCGGGCGCGCTCGACGAGGCTCACGAGGGCCTCCTGGTCGAGCGCCGCGACGATGAGCAGGGCCATGTCGGCACCGGCCGCGCGGGCCTCCCACAGCTCGTAGGAGGTGGTCATGAAGTCCTTGCGCAGCAGCGGCACGTCGACCTGGGCACGCACCGCGCGCAGGTCGTCGAGGCTGCCGTCGAAGCGGCGCTGCTCGGTGAGCACGCTGATGGCGGCCGCTCCGCCGGCGGCGTAGTCGCAGGCGAGCGCGGCGGGATCCTTGATCGCGGCGAGCGCGCCCTTGCTCGGGCTGGAGCGCTTGACCTCGGCGATGACGCTCACGCCGTCGGCCCGGAACGCCGGCATCGGGTCGAGCGCCGGGGGCTGGCGCAGCGCCTGCTCCTTGAGCTGGTCGAGCGAGCACGTGGCCTGACGTGCGGCGCGGTCGGCCGCGACGCCCTCGAGGATGTCGTCGAGCACGGTCATGGCCACCTCCTCGTCGTCGGCACTTCTCCTGCCCTCCAGGGTAGACCGCACCGGCCCCGCGGGTCGGTCAGGGTCCGAGCACTCCCCCTGCAGGGGTCCACCGCACGAGGGTGAAGACGACGACGACCACGCCCACGACGAGGAGCAACGTCGACGAGACACCCGTCGACGTGGTGGTGGCGGCACGGCCCGAGACCCGGGCCGGCCCCCGCCCGGCGGCTCGGACGGCCCACCGCGTCCAGGCGACCGCCGCAAGGAGCACGAGCCCGACCGCGAGCGCGTTCTGGGCCAGCGCCGCACCCACGTCGCCGTGGAGCAGGTCGTGCGTGGCACGCAGCCCACCGCACCCCGCGCAGGGCAGACCCGTCGCTGCGAGGAACGGACAGGTGCCGAAGGCGCCCGGGACGTGCGGGTCCCGCACCGCCACCACCGCCAACGCGACTGCTCCGGCCAGGCCACCCCACAGGGGGCCCGACCGGAGCAGGTCGCGTGCAGGCGTCACGAGGAACCGGGCCTCGCCGCGGAGATCAGGCCTTCTTGAAGTAGGCGTTGGACTCCGGTCGGAACAGCAGGAAGATCGTCACGACGGTGATCGCGAGACCCACGAGGGTGAAGATCACGAAGAGCCCCGGCTGGTTGCCGATGCCCGGCAGGGTGAACAGCAGGCCCACCACGCCGAGGACGGTGTAGACGATGCGGGCCCAGTTGGCGCCCTTGCCGATGAAGTAGGCGAACAGCGCGGTCAAGGCGACCGAGATGATCGTGGTGATGACCAGGCTCAGGTAGAACGCGGCCCGAGCCTGGCTCTCCGTGAGCCCGGAGTCCGTCCCCATGATCTGGTCGACGAAGTCGTCGATGAACAGGATGGACAGGACGGTGCTGAGCAGACCGACGGCGACGCCCACCCAGATCAGCTTGACGGCGTTCTGCACCGAGGCCGGGGCCGGGCCCTTGGCGTCGGGACGGTACTCGGGCTCGGGGCTTGCGGGGAACGGCTCCATGGGTCCTCTTCCGATCGGGCCGGGTGTCGCCCCGGCTCGTGTCCATCCAAGCGTGGACTGGGCAGAACGTCCAACGTCCGGCCGCGCGGCGTGTCCCGACGTCAGCGACGCACGGGGTAGGTGTTGATCGCCTTGTCGTGCACGGTCTGCTTGCGCTCGTCCCACAGGGGCCAGAGCAGGTCGACGAGCAGGCCGATGAAGGTCCACTGCAGCAGACCGGCGACGAGCCACCTGAAGAATCCCTCGAGGGGGCCGACCGGTGCGCCGTCGCGTCCCACGACGTGCACGCCCACCAGCTGCTTGCCCAGGCTCTGTCCGCGGTACCCGACCCTCAGCCCGCGGTTCCACAGGTCGAACCCGAGGTACAGGGCGAACCCGAGCCCGACGACCACGAGGCCCCACGGGTTGGTGTTCGTGAACTCGTCGGTGACCTCGTCGTAGTCGGCGTCGACGAAGAGCAGCACGAACCCGCCGACGATCGGCACGATCGACAGCGCCAGCACGATGAGGCCATCGACGAACGACGCGAGCACGCGGATCCACCACCCCGCGGGCTGCTCCGGGACCGAGCGGTCCGCCTGGCCCGGGAAGGCCGGCGCTCCCGGCTGGACGCCGGGACGGACGTCCGGCTGCGCGGGCGGTGACCAGGGCGTGCCGTGCGTCGGGTGGGCACCACCGGGCTGCTGCTCCCCGGGGTAGCTCGGATAACGGGGCCCCTGGGGCGCGTCGGGGCTCATGGGACCGTCAGTCGGTCGTCGCGCGGTGCTCGTCGACGCCGTGCGGCCGGTCACCGTGGCCGGGTGCGCGCTCGGCGCCCAGACCCATGCGCGACATGATCAGGCCGATCGGACCCGCGGCGACCGCGAGCACGACACCGATCGTGAAGGGAACCCAGTGCGGCTCGGGGATCAGAGCGATCCCGCCGATGGTGAAGCCTGCGAGGCAGACCAGGACGGCGGTCCAGGACGCGGGCGACGATCCGTGCGACATGCAGCTCTCTCTCCTGCGAGGGGGACGACGGGCGACAGCCTACCGGGGCGCATCGGCGTCGGCCGGTGCGCCCCGGAGGGCGTCGCTCAGGACGGCTGCGACCGTGCGAGCACCGAGGACGCGGGAGCAGGCGCCAGGACGGCGGCGGTGCGGGGGCGGCCGGAGTGACGGGCGATCAGGTCCATCACGTCGCGGCGGCCGAGCTGCTTGCCGATGCCGAGGACCCCGAAGATCGTCCTGGCCAGGATCATGACGTCGAGCTTCGCCTGGTAGCCGTTGAGGCAGGCGCGGCAGTAGGCCGCCTCCAGCTCGAGGCGCTCGCCGTCGGTGAGCGCCTCGCGGCCGACGAGCTGGGCCGGGCCGGTCAGGCCGGCACGCGTCAGGAACCGGTCGGAGACCTGCGGGTACTCCTCGCGGAGGCAGTCGATGACGTTCTGCGGCAGCGGACGGTTGCCCACCACGCTCATGTCGCCGCGCAGGACGTGCCAGAGCTGCGGCAGCTCGGTGAGTGCGAAGCGCTCCACGAAGCGGCCGATCCGGGTGTAGAGCGGCGAGTCGGCCGGGATGTTGAGGAAGCGGGTGTCGGACGCGACCGGCACGGTCTCACGGTTCACGAGCTTGTCGGCGTTGCGCACCATCGTGCGGAACTTGGTCAGCAGCACGACCTCGTCGACGCTCACCCGGCGACGCGACCGGTAGAACACCGGGCGCCCCTCCGACACGAGGACGGCCAGGGCCACCGTGAGGACGACCGGGACCCAGACGACGGCTCCGGCCACGGTCAGCAGCAGGTCGAGCGAACGCTTCTTCCACATCAGGAGGTCTCCTTGGTGCCGACAAGCTCGAGGGGTGGGTCGATCCGCCCGGGCAGAGCGCCCGAGACGACGAGGGAGAGGGACCGCACGAGCAGCCACAGACGGGCGTCCAGGCCCACGACGCGGCGACGCCCGGATCGCGCTGCCCGGTCCTGCAGGCATCGCTCGACGCGGACCGCCAGGCCGGAGAACCCGGCGTGGAGGCGGTGCCAAGGACGGGTGCGCTCGCCGCCGGCGACGAGACGTCCCGGGTAGAGGACGTCGAGGCGCGCGGCGGGATGCTCGGCGACGAGCGCCACGAGCGCCTGCTCCACCAGGGACTTGAAGCCCCCGTAGTAGCGCCGGTCGGCCGTGGGTGCCAGCGCCACGACGGAGGACACGAGGACGAGTCGGACCGGCCGACCGGCCGCCGCGTCCAGCACCCGGCGCAGGAAGGCGAGGTCGCGCTCCGTCCCCGCGGTGTCACCCACGAGGTCCACCGGACCCGGGTGCACCGGTCCGAGCGCGCAGACCGCGACGTCGACGGAATCGACGTCACGGAGCAGCGTGGCGAGCTCGTCGCCGGCCACGTCGACCACGTCGGCTCCGGCAGCCTGCAGGGTCGCCGTGTCGGTCGCGCCGCGCGAGACGGCGAGCACCGGCCCGCCGTGCCGGTCGGCCAGCTCACGGCCCGTGCGGGTCAACGGCCCGACCACGACCAGCGGCACGCCGGTGGGCCGCGACACGTCACGCACCCCGACGTCGAGACCGGTGACGGCCCGCGTCGCGGCACTCATCGTGCGCTCCGCAGCAGCACGGACTCGAAGCGGTCGGCGCACGAGGCCAGGGAGAACTCCTGCTCGGCGAGGTCGCGCGCCTCGGCACCGACGTCGTCGCGACGTCCGGGCTCGGCCAGGAGCTGGTCGACCCACGCGGCCGCTGCCGGGAGCGAGGCGGCGTCGGGTCGGCCGACGTGCCCGCCCGCCCTGCGCACCAGCCCGGAGGCGGCGTTCTCCTCGGGCATCAGTCCCACCACGGGACGACCGGCGCACAGGTAGGACAGCGTCTTGGACGGGACGGAGAACGCGCCCGCCTGCTGGTCGAGCAGGACCACGAGCACGTCGCCGCTGGCCAGCACCTCCGGGAGCCGGTCGTAGGGCTGGAACGGCAGCAGCGTGAGCGGGACGTCGAGCTTGGCGGCCTCGGCCCGCAGGACCGGGACGGCGGGCCCCTCGTTCACGACGACCAGCCGGACCTCACGGCCGCGCTCGCGCACCGCGGCGGTGAGCTGGACCAGCAGCGCGGGGTCGTGCTTGAGCCCGAGGGTCCCCGAGTACAGGATCGTGTCGACGTCGTCGAGCTCGTTCTCGACCGCCCAGTCGTTCTTGCGCGGACAGGGCACGATCTCGTCGAGCGGGGCCCAGTTCGCGATGACCGTGACCTTGTCGGCCGTGCCCCATCCCGCGTGCACGGGCACGAACGACTCGGCGATGACGACGATCTCGCGGGCGCGGCGTGACGTCCACCGCTCGGCGACCTCGAAGCCGACCGCCACCGCACGGAAGGAGCGTGAGAGCTTCGCGCCGGCGAAGGACCGCACCGCCACGGAGTAGACGTCCTGGTGCCAGAGCACCCACGGCTGGCGCAGCACGAGCATCGCGGCCGCGAAGACCACCAGGGTCGGGATCTGGACGTTGGACATGAGGGCGACGTCGGGGCGGACGCGTCGGACGTGGCGGACCAGCTCGAACCCCAGCCTCAGCTCGAGGAGCAGACGCTGGACGAAGCGGCTCTTGTCGAACACGATGCCGTCGCCCACGGTCTCGAAGGTGATCGACTCACCCTCCGCGGACTCGAGTCGACCCTTGCCCGAGACGTAGGCGTTGCAGGTGGAGTGGGTGACGTCGTGGCCACGCCGCGCGAGCTCCCGGCTCAGCTGGGCCTGGAAGGGATGCCCGCTGAAGTCGTGCACGAGTACGCGCATCGGACCTCCAACCGTCGTCACCGCTCATCGGTGTCGAAGATCTCAACGACGGGTGCACCCGGGAGTTACGAGTCCTCCAGGTGAATTCAGGACTTTCGTCCCGCATGGCTCAGAGCGTGGGGTCGCGTCCCTCGTCGAGCGCCTTCCACGGGTCGTCGTCGACGCGTGAGCGCGACGGCGCGTCGTACCGGCCGCTCATGGCGGGCCACGACCTGCCGTGCCGGACGGTCACGGCACCGAGGCCGGTCGCGAGCAGGAACCCCGCGGCCGCGACATAGGACCACGACGACCTCGAGACGGCGCCGAGGTCCTGGCCCGTGAAGGCCGGGGACTGCTCGGCGGCCGAGGACAACGACGCCTCGACGTCGGCCGCCGAGACCAGGCACACGGCAGAACCGCCGAGTCCGAGCACGACGACGAAGAGACCGACGACGAGCCGCCCGCGCCCGCGGGTCGCGAGCACGGCGAGCGCCGCCGTGACCACGACGACGGCCAGGGCGGCGGCCAGCGGGGCGACGTCGCGGCCCGTGACCACGATCGTGTCGGGCGGCAGGCCCGTCGGGGCCAGCCGGGTGCTGGCCCAGGTGCGGCCGAGCGCCAGCCAGGTGAGCCCACCAACCGCCAGCAGGCCGAGCACCACCGGCGCGTACAGACGCCGTCCGGACGCAGCCGTCACAGCAACCGGTCCGCGTCGAAGCAGGTGGTCGCGCCGGTGTGGCAGGCCGGACCCTCCTGGTCGACCACGACGAGCAGCGTGTCGCCGTCGCAGTCGAGCCGCACCTCGCGCACGGCCTGGGTGTGGCCGGAGGTCTCGCCCTTGACCCAGTACTCCTGGCGGCTGCGGCTCCAGTAGGTCCCGCGGCCGGTCGTGAGGGTGCGGTGCAGCGCTTCGTCGTCCATCCACCCGACCATGAGGACGTCGCGCGTGCCGGCGTCCTGCACCACGGCGGGGACCAGCCCCGCGGGATCGCGCTTGAGCCGGGCGGCCACGGCTGGGTCGAGTGAGGTCACGGTGTCATCCTCCCAGAGGTCACTCGGCCGCCGGCACGATCCCGAGCGAGGCCTGCGCCACCCAGCTGGCGTGCAGGCGGGCGTACACGCCCCCGGCGTCGACCAGATCGTCGTGCGACCCGTCCTCCACGAGGCGGCCCGCGTCGAACACCAGCACGCGGTCGGCGTTCTCCGCCGTGCTGAGCCGGTGCGCGATCGTGACGCTCGTGCGTCCCTCGAGCAGGGTCTCCAGCGCACGCGTGGCACGCAGCTCGGTCTGCGGGTCGACCGCACTCGTGGCCTCGTCGAGCACGAGGAAGTCGGGGTCGGCCAGGGCCGAGCGCACCAGCGCGACGAGCTGGCGCTCCCCGGCCGACAGCGACTCGCCCCGCTGGCCCACGCGCGTGTCCAACCCGTGCGGCAGCCCCGCGAACCAGTCGGTGAGGCCGAGGTCGTCGACCGCGGCGACGAGCTCGACGTCCGTCGCGTCGTCGCGCCCGTACAGCAGGTTCTCGCGCAGCGTCGCGTCGAACAGGAAGCCCTCCTGGGGAACCATGAGCACGTGGCGCCGCAGCTCGTCGAACGAGACCCGCGCGATGTCGGTGTCGCCGAGCCGCACCGTCCCGCGCACCGGGTCCATGAGGCGGGTGAGCAGTTTGGCGAAGGTCGTCTTGCCCGAGCCCGTCTCGCCCACCACGGCCACGCGCTGGCGCGGCTGGATCGTGACGTCGACGTCGCTGAGCACCTCCGGGCCGTCGGGGTAGGCGAACGCGACGTGCTCGAACCGGGCGCCGAGCACCTCGTCGGGCAGACCGACACCGTCGGGACCGGGGTCGACCACGTCGGCCGGGGTGTCGAGCAGCTCGATGACCCGCCGCCACGAGGCGATGGCGTTCTGCGCCTCGGTGAGGACCTGCGTGGCCATCTGCGCGGGCCCCACGAGCAGACCGACGAGGAACGCGAACGCGATGACGGTTCCCATCGACAGCCCACCGGCCACGCCGAGGACCACTCCGACGGCCACGGCACCGGCGTTCGCGAGCCCGCCCACGAGGCCGGCGGAGGCGAACGTGACCGCCACGAGCTTCTGGGCGCGGACGTTGGCGTCGAGGTTGCGCTGGATGCCCGCGTCGACCCTGGCCTGCGTGCGGTCCTCGATGGCGTGCGCCTTGACGACCGAGGCACCGACGACCGGCTCGGCCACGACGGCGAGCATCTCGCCGACGGTGCGGCGAACGGTGTCGTACGCGCGGCTCAGCCGTGCGGCGAAGTACTTCAGGCTGGCCGCGAGCGGGAGGAAGCACAGCCACACGACGAGGGTCAGCTGCCAGGAGTAGAACGCCATGATGACCGTCGCGACGAGCATCTGGCCGAGGCTGATGACGATCATGATGCCGGTGAACTGCAGGAACAGGGACACCTGGTCGATGTCGGACGTCACCCGCGAGACGAGGACGCCCCGGCGCTCGGCGTTCTGCGTGAGCATCGAGAGGTCGTGCACGTGGCGGAACGCCGTGACACGCAGCTCGGCGAGGCCGCGCTCGCTCGCCACGAACAGGCGCACGCGCATCCAGTAGGCGACGACCGCCGTCAGCAGGACGAGCACGAGCGCACCGAGCAGGTAGGGACCGATGGCGGACAGGGTCGTCTCTCCCCCGTCGCCCAGCCCCGAGTCCACCGTGCGCTGGATGACAACGGGCACCACCGAGCCGCCCACCGTGCTCAGCACGGCGAGCAGCAGCGTGAGTCCCAGGCCGTCCTTGATGGCCGGCGACAGCGCGAGGCCGCGGCGCACGATCTCACGACCGGACGCCCGGACGGTGGTGACGCCCGGCAGGCTCACCTCGGTGCTCGTGGCGGTCATGCCTGTGCCTCCCTCGCCTGGTCGTACGCGTCGACGAGGTCGCGGTAGACCGCCGACCCCGCCATGAGCTCGGCGTGGGTGCCGCGCTCGGCCACCCGCCCGCCGTCGAGCAGCACGACCTCGTCGGCCAGGGCGATGGTGGCCTTGCGGTACGCCACGACGAGGACCGTCGGCCCGCCCCCGTCGGCCGTGCGATCGGCCAGGGCGCGCAGGATGCGCTGCTCGACCTCGGGGTCCACGGCGCTCGTGGCGTCGTCCATGACCAGCAGCCGTGGCCGCCGCACGAGGGCCCGCGCCAGGGCGAGGCGCTGGCGCTGCCCGCCGGACAGGGTGGTCCCGCGCTCGCCGAGCTGCGTGTCGAGCCCCGCGGGCAGGCGGGCGACGAAGCCGTCGGCCTGGACGGTCCGCAGCGCCTCCCAGACGTCGGCGTCGTCGACGTCGGCCCCGAGCGTGACGTTCTCACGGACGGAGTCGTCGAACAGGAAGGTGGTCTGCGGGACCACGGCGACCGCGTCGGCCAGGGCCCGGTGGGTGAGACCCGCGACGTCGTGACCGTCGAGCTCGACCGTGCCGGAGCGCGGGTCGACGAGGCGCGAGAGCAGGGTCGTGAGGGTGCTCTTGCCGCTGCCGGTGGCACCGACGAGTGCCGTGACGGACCCCCGCGGCACGTGCAGCTCGACGCCGTCCAGGACGTCGTCACCCTCGCCCGACTGCACGGCGTCGTCGAACTGGTAGGAGACTCCCCGCAGGTCGAGGTCGACCGCACCTGCGCCCGGCAGGGTGGCGGTGCCGTAGGTCATGGACCCCGACGCCTGCAGCACGCTCTCGACACGGTCCCAGCCGACGACGCTGCGGGGCAGCTCGCCGAGCACCCAGCCGATGGCACGCACCGGGAAGGCGACCACGGTGAACAGGTAGGCCACCTGCACGACGTCGCCGGGCTCGGCGGCACCGCTCGCCACGCGGCCGACGCCCAGGACGATCACGGCCAGGATGCCGAGGTTCGGCAGGGCCTCCAGCAACGGGTCGAAGATGCTGCGGATCTTCCCGACCTCGATGTTGGCGTCGCGCAGCTCCTCGGTGGACCGGGCGAAGCGGGCGGTCTCGTCGGCCTCGCGACCGAGCGACTTCACCACGAGCGCGCCGTCGAAGGACTCGTGGGCCACGGCGCTCAGGTCGCCGCGCAGGGCCTGGGCGTGCGCGACCTTGGGCGAGAGCCAGCGCTGGTAGAAGACGTTGATGCCGAACAGGGCCGGGAACACCACGAGGCCCACGAGCGTGAGGACCCAGTCGGCCTCGAGCATCGCCACGAGCGCGGCGGCGAGCATGGCGATGACGCCGACCGCCATCGGCAGCGGCATGAAGACCGCCCACGTGGCCTCGACGTCGGCGTTGGCGTTGGAGAGCAGCTGGCCGGTGGGGTGGCGGTGGTGCCACGACATCGGGAGGGCGAGGTACTGACGGGTGACCTTGCGGCGGTAGGTGGCGACCAGGCGGTAGTAGACGATGCCGCCGATGAGCCGCCGCGCGATGACGCCGAGCGCCCGCAGCACGGCCACGCCGAGGAACAGGGCGACCGAGGTCCAGAGGGCACCCTGCAGCACCTCGCCCTGCTCGAAGGACGGCCGGATGACGTTGTCGGTCGCCCACCCGAGCACCCAGGCGTCGGCGACGGTCATCGCGCCGAAGAGCACGCTGCCCACGACCGAGATCGCGAACAACCCCTTCTGCTCGCCGATGCCGCGTCCGAGCAGGCCGAATCCGCGGCGCATGATCCGGTCGGGCCGAGCCGATCCGAGCTGGCCCGATCCTGTCTGGCCAGATCCGGTCCGGGCCGTCTCGGTCTGGGCCGTCTCGGTCTGGGCCGTCTCGGTCTGGGCTGCCCCGGTCTGGGCTGCGTCGCCCTCGACCGCCTCGGCCGGTCGGGGTGCGCTACCTGACACGGTGTCCCGCTGCTCGCAAGGTCTCTTTCACCTGTCCGATGGTCAGCTCGCCGAAGTGGAACACACTCGCGGCGAGCACGGCGTCGGCACCGGCCTCGACCGCAGGAGCGAAGTGCTCGAGCCGTCCGGCGCCACCACTGGCGATCAGTGGCACCTGTGTAACGCCGCGGACCGCCCGAATCATTTCCAGGTCGAAGCCCTGCTTCGTCCCGTCGGCGTCCATCGAGTTGAGCAGCACCTCGCCGACGCCCAGCTCGTCGGCCCGGCGGACCCACTCGACGGCGTCGATCCCGGCGCTTCGCCGGCCGCCGTGCGTGGTGACCTCGAAGCCGCTGGGCTGGGCGCCCTCGCCCGACGTCGGGGCACGTCGCGCGTCGACGCTGAGGACGAGCACCTGGTTGCCGAACCGCTGGGCGATCTCGGCGATCACCTCGGGGCGCGCGATGGCCGCGGTGTTGATGCCGACCTTGTCGGCGCCCGCGCGCAGCAGCCGGTCGACGTCGTCGACGGTGCGCACTCCCCCGCCGACGGTGAGCGGGATGAAGACCTGCTCGGCCGTGCTGCTCACGATGTCGAACGTGGTCGCGCGGTCCCCGCTGGAGGCCGTGATGTCGAGGAAGGTGAGCTCGTCGGCGCCCTCGGCGTCGTAGACCCGTGCCATCTCGACCGGGTCGCCCGCGTCGACCAGGTCGACGAAGTTGACGCCCTTCACGACGCGCCCTGCGTCGACGTCGAGGCAGGGGATGACACGCACGGCGAGACTCACCCGCCGAGCCTATCGATCCGGTCCGACGCTCAGCCCTCGAGCCCGCGCCGCTTCCTGGCGATCTTCTCCTCGAGCTCCTCGACCCGCTGCTCACGGTTGAGGTGGTGCATGAACCAGCCGAACCCGATGCCGAGGCTCGGGAAGACCGGCCAGAAGAAGAGCAGCTCGCCCGATCCCGCGCTCGTGGCCGCCCAGATCCCGGTGGTCAGCGCGGTGACACCGATCCAGCCGTTGCGGGAGTCGCGCGACTCACGCCGGAACTTCTCCTCCGCCTCGGTGCGGGCGGAGCGCGCCGTACCGGCGGGGCGTCGCTCAGCGACCAGGTCCGAGAGCAGGGGCACGACGTCGGCCACCACGAGCACCCCGAGGGCACCCTCGACGCGACGTTCGTACTCCGCCCGGTCGAGCCGGCCCTCGGCGTAGGCGTCGCGCAGCACGCCGAGCACGACGTCGCGGTCGGCGTCGCTGGCGCGCAAGGTCGCGGCCGCCGGCGTGCTCGGGTCGGCGCTCAGCCGGTCCCACTCCCCTGTCATGGGCCCAGCGTGCCACGGCCCAGGAGCAGGGCGCCGGACGTCGTGGACCTGCTCAGCGACCGCGCGTGAGGGCGAGCGCGTCCTCGAGCGTGAACTGGCCGGTGTACAAGGCGGTGCCGGCGATCGCGCCCTCGACCCCGATGTCGACCAGACCCATGAGCGCCTCGATGTCGGCGAGCGTGGTCACGCCGCCGGACGCCACGACCGGGCGGTCGGTGCGCGAGCACACGTCGCGCAGGAGGTCGAGGTTCGGACCCTGCAGCATGCCGTCCTTGTTGACGTCGGTGACGACGTAACGAGCGCAGCCCTCGCCGTCGAGCCGCTCGAGCGTCTCGTACAGGTCGCCACCGTCGCGGGTCCACCCGCGCGCGGCGAGGGTCGTGCCACGGACGTCGAGCCCGATGGCCACCCGGTCGCCCCACTCGGCGATCGCCCGAGCGCACCACTCGGGGTGCTCGAGCGCGGCCGTGCCGATGTTCACGCGCCGGCACCCGGCGGCCATGGCGGCGGCGAGCGACTCGTCGTCGCGCATGCCGCCGGACATCTCGACGTCGATGTCGAGCGTGCCGACGATCCGGGCCAGCAGGTCACGGTTGTGGCCGTGCCCGAAGGCGGCGTCGAGGTCGACCAGGTGGATCCACTCCGCGCCGGCGGACTGCCAGCGCAGCGCCGCCTCGACGGGGTCCCCGAACCGCTTCTCCGAGCCGTCGACCCCCTGGACGAGCTGCACGGCCTGGCCGCCCTTGACGTCGACGGCGGGCAGCAGCTGCAGGTAGTCACTCACGGGGCCGATCGTATCGGCGGTCCTCGGGCTCGGGGATCGCGGCGTCGTAGGGTGTCGCCGTGCCGCTGCTGCTCCGCCTGCTGGGTCTGGGATCGGTCGCGCGCGCCGGGTCGCAGCTGCCCCCGGGCCTGCCTCGTGTCGTCTCGTCCGTGCTGCTCGTGGTGGCCAACCTCGTGCCCGTCTGGGGCGTGCTGCGCGGCGACCTCGGCGTCGGCGACGTGTTCGTCCTGTACTGGATCGAGAACGTGGCCGTGTGGCTCGTCACGATCGTCAAGATCGCCACGGCCCGGGCGAAGGACGACGCAACGAGGCTGACCATGACCCTGAACGGCCGACGCGTGGAGCCGGACCCGCGCATCATGGCGGGCTTCTTCGCCTTCCACTACGGTCTCTTCACCCTCGTGCACGGCGTGTTCGCCTTCGTGCTGGCCTTCGCGACCGGCGGGTTCACCGGCAGCGCGGGCTTCTGGGTCCTCTCGGTGCTGGTGCTGGCCTGGAGCCACGCGCTGTCTCTCGCGCTGCACTGGTTCGGCCGCGACGAGCGTGCGCGCGCCACGCCGTCGCGCACGATGCTGCTCCCCTACCCGCGGATGGTCGTGCTGCACCTGTCGGTCATCGGGGCGTTCTTCCTGCTGGGTGGTCCCGACGGCCGTCCCGCGGAGGCGATCGGACCCGTCGTCCTGCTCTGCGGCCTCAAGACGCTCGTCGACCTGGGCTTCCACCTGCGCGAGCACCGATCCACGCCGCCGGCCGACCCCGTGGCGCTCGAGCCGCGGTCGGGCCCCGGCCAGCGGTAGGCCTCGCACCCCACCAGCACCCGATTCGGTGCGACACCCACCTCCGACGGCCGGATCCGGTGCGACACCTACCTCTGACGGGTCAGAGGGTGGCGAGCCAGTTCTCGAGCAGGCGGCGGCCGGCGTCGCCGGACTTCTCGGGGTGGAACTGCGTGGCCCAGAGCGGACCGTTCTCGACGGCGGAGACGAAGCGGTCTCCCCCGTACTCGGTCCAGGTGACCTGCGGCGCGCGGAACGACGTGCCCTCGACGTCGAGCTCCCAGCGCCGCACGCCGTAGGAGTGCACGAAGTAGAACCGCTCCCCCTCGAGACCGGCGAACATCCGGGAGCCCTCGGGCGGCTCGACCGTGTCCCAGCCCATGTGCGGGACGATCGGCGCCTGGAGACGTTCCACGACGCCGGGCCACTCCCTGCACCCGGTCGTCCGGACACCGTGCTCGATGCCCTCGCCGAACAGGATCTGCATGCCCACGCAGATGCCCAGCACCGGTCGACCGGCGATGAGCCGGCGCTCGATGATCCGTTCGCCGTCGACCTCGAGCAGGCCGGCCATGCACGCCGCGAACGCGCCGACGCCCGGCACGAGCAGTCCGTCGGCGGTCTCGGCCACCGCAGGGTCCGACGTCAGCGTGACGTCCGCCCCCGCGCGCTCGACGGCGCGCACCGCCGACCGGAGGTTGCCCGATCCGTAGTCGAGGACCGCGACCGTGGGTCGCCCCGCGACCGGCGCCGTGCCGTCCGCCACTACAGCGCGCCCTTGGTCGACGGGATGCCCGTCTCCCGAGGGTCGGGCTCGATCGCCTCACGGAGCGCGCGGGCCAGCGCCTTGAACTGGCACTCGGCGATGTGGTGCGGGTCGCGGCCGGCGAGCAGCGTCATGTGCAGCGTCAGACCGGCGTGGTGCGCGATCGACTCGAGCACGTGCGACGTGAGGGACCCGGAGTACTGGCCACCGATCACGACCGTGACCTGGCGCTCCGGCTCGCCCGCGTGCACGAAGTAGGGCCGCCCGGACACGTCGACCGTGCAGGTGGCGATCGCCTCGTCGAGCGGGATCGTGGCCGTGCCGTACCGACGGATGCCGGCCTTGTCGCCGAGCGCCTCGCGCAGCGCGTCGCCGATGGCGATCGCGGTGTCCTCGACGGTGTGGTGGGCGTCGATGTGCAGGTCGCCCTCGGTCTTGACGGTGAGGTCGACCAGCGAGTGCCGGGCGAGGGCGGTGAGCATGTGGTCGTAGAAGCCGACACCCGTCGAGATGTCGTGCTTGCCGGTGCCGTCGAGGTCGAGCTCGACGACGACGTGCGACTCCGAGGTCTTCCGCTCGATGCGTGCTGTTCTGCTGCTCACGAGGTGACCTCCTTCAAGGCCGTGAAGAACGCGTCCATCTCGGACGGCGTCCCGATGGAGACGCGCAGCCATCCTAGGGGGCCCGTTTCGCGGATCAGGACCCCGCGGTCCACCAGCGCCTGCCAGGTGGCGTGCCGGTTCTCGAACGTGCCGAACAGGATGAAGTTCGCGTCCGAGTCGGCCACCGTGAAGCCGTGCTCCCGGAGCCGGGCGGCCGTCGCGTCGCGCGTGGCGCGCAGGGCGTCGACCTGGGCCAGCAGCTCGTCGGTGTGGCGCAGCGCCGCCTCCGCCGTGGCCTGGGTGACCGACGACAGGTGGTACGGCAGCCGCACGATGCGCAGCGCGTCGACGACGTCGGCGTGCGCGGCCAGGTAGCCCAGACGCCCGCCGGCGAGCGCGAAGGCCTTGCTCATGGTGCGCGTGACGACGAGCCGCGGGAACTCCTCGAGCAGCTCGAGCGCCGACGGCGTGCCCTCGCGGCGGAACTCGGCGTAGGCCTCGTCGACCACGACGACACCGGGCGCGGCCTCGAGCACGGCCCGCGTGTGCGCAGGGTCCAGCGCGGTGCCGGTGGGGTTGTTGGGCGAGGTCAGGAACACGACGTCGGGCTGCTCGGTCTCGATGAGCGCGACCGCGGCCTCCGCGTCGATCCCGAAGTCCTCGCGTCGCTGCCCGGCCACCCACCTCGTGTGGGTGTTGCGCGCGTACTCGGGGTACATCGAGTACGTGGGGGCGAAGGAGAGCGCCGTGCGGCCGGGTCCGCCGAAGGCCTGCAGGATCTGCTGCATGACCTCGTTGGAGCCGTTGGCCGCCCAGACCTGCGAGGCGTCGAGGTCCGCCGCCGGCACCTCGGCCGTGAGGTAGGCGGCGAGGGCCGTCCGCAGCGACCACGCCTCACGATCGGGGTACCGGTTGAGCCCGAGCGCCGCGGCACGCACCGACGCGGCGATGTCGTCGGCGGCGGCCTCGCTGGGCCCGTAGGGGTTCTCGTTGGTGTTGAGGCGCACGGGCACGTCGATCTGCGGCGCGCCGTACGGCTCCTCGTCCCGGAGCTCCTCGCGCACCGGGACCCAGTCGGGGACGCTCACTCGGCGCGCCCCGGCAGGGGTGCCGGGCCCTGGGCGGCAGACGATCCCGTCCGCACCGCCACGGCGGCGCCGTGCGACGGCAGGTCCTCGGCAGCCGCGAGCACCTCGACGTGGTGGCCGACCTCGCGCAGGGCCTGCTCGGTGTAGGTGACGACGTGCACGTTCTTGCAGAAGGCGCGCACCGACAGTCCCGACGAGTGGCAGGCGCAGCCCGCCGTGGGCAGCACGTGGTTCGACCCGGCGGCGTAGTCGCCGAGGGACACCGGCGTCCAGGCACCGACGAAGATCGCACCGGCGTTGACGATGCGGGCGGCGACGGCCGCCGAGTCGGCGGTCTGGATCTCCAGGTGCTCGGCCGCGTACGCGTTCGCGACGTCGACTGCCTGGTCCAGGTCGTCGACGAGCACGATGGCGGACTGCCGGCCGGCCAGCGACGTGGTGATGCGCTCCGCGTGCGTGGCGGTGGGCACCTGGCGCTCCAGCTCCGCGGTGACCGCGTCGGCGAGGGCGTCGCTGGGCGTCACCAGGACGCTCGCGGCCATCGGGTCGTGCTCGGACTGGCTGATCATGTCGGCCGCCACGAACGCGGGATCGGCCGTGTCGTCGGCGATCACGGCGATCTCGGTGGGTCCGGCCTCGGAGTCGATCGCCACGGTGCCCTGGAGGTAGCGCTTGGCCGCGGCCACGTAGATGTTGCCCGGACCGGTCACGAGGTCCACGGGCTGCACGGAGCCACCGGTGGCGACGCTGCCGTAGGCGAGCAGCGCGAGCGCCTGCGCTCCGCCGGCGGCGTACACCTCGTCGATGCCGAGCAGGGCGCACGCCGCGAGGATCGTGGGGTGCGGGAGGCCGCCGAACTCCGACTGCGGGGGCGACGTGAGCGCGATGGACCCGACGCCCGCGACCTGCGCCGGCACCGTGTTCATGACGACGGTGCTGACCAGCGGTGCGAGCCCGCCAGGCACGTAGAGGCCGACGCGCTGCATGGGCACGATCCGCCGCTCGACGGTCGCGCCCTCGGCCACGGTCGTGACGACGGTCTGCTCCAGCTCGGCCTCGCACGTCACGCGCAGCCGGGCGACGGACTCCTCCAGACCCGCCCGGATCGCCGGGTCGAGCTCGGCGAGAGCGGCGGCCAGGTGCTCCGGGGCCACCCGCAGCGACGCCGGGCGCACACCGTCGAAGCGTTCGCCGTACTCGAGGACGGCCTCCTCGCCGCGGGCTCGGACGTCCTCGCACAGGGGCGCCACCACCTCCAGCGCGTGCTCGACGTCCTGCTGCGCACGGGGCAGCTCGGCGGTCGGGTCGAGGCGGAGGTCGAGGCGTCTGATCACGCACCGATTCTAGGGACCACCCCTGCGCCTAGGATCGGGCCCCGTGACGTCACGCGACCTGCAGCAGCCCGTCGTGGCCGGCGTCGTGACCGCGATCGTCGGCTTCACGTCCTCGTTCGCCGTGGTGCTGGCGGGTCTGCGCGCCGTCGGCGCCTCGCCCGACGAGGCCGCGAGCGGGCTGTTCGCCCTCACCGTGGCGTTCGGATTGCTCATGTCGGGCCTCGCCCTGTGGACACGGCTGCCGGTCACGCTGGCCTGGTCGACCCCGGGTGCCGCCCTGCTGGTGAGCACCGGCCCCGTGGCCGGCGGATGGCCCGCCGCCGTGGGTGCGTTCGTCCTCACCGGCGTGCTCCTGGCCCTGACCGGCCTCGTGCCGTGGCTCGGCCAGCTGGCCGCTGCCATCCCCGTCCCGCTGGCCCAGGCGATGCTCGCCGGCGTGCTGCTCCAGCTCTGCCTCGCCCCCTTCACGGCGTTCGCGGCGTCGCCCTGGGCGGTCGGCCCGGTGATCGTCGTGTGGCTGCTGGGCACCCGGTGGGCGACCCGCTGGGCCGTCCCGCTGGCCCTGCTCACGGCCCTCGTCGTCATCGCCGTCTCGCTCGTCGAGAGGGGGACCACGCTGGAGGCCACGTCGCTGCTCCCCCGGCTCGAGCCCACGGCACCCGTGCTCACGGTCGCGTCCGTCGTCGGCATCGCGCTGCCGCTGACCGTCGTGACCCTGGCGTCGCAGAACATCCCGGGCGTCGCGGTGATGCGCAGCTTCGGCTACACCGTCCCGTGGCGCGCCTCGATGGTGACGACCGGCGCGGGAACCGGGGTCGCTGCGGTCTTCGGCGGTCACGCGATCAACCTCGCCGCCATCTCGGCCGCGCTCGCCGCCGGTGAGCAGGCCGGTGACCGGTCCCGCCGGTGGGTGGCCGCGTTCGTCGCGGGGCTCACCGCGCTGGTCCTGGCGTTCACCTCGGGCGCCCTCGTGGCCGTCACCGAGAAGGCGCCGGCCGGCATCGTCGAGACGGTGGCCGGGCTCGCACTGCTGTCCACCTTCGCCGCCTCGATCGTCGCGGCCCTGCAGGACGCGCGCGGGCGGACGAGCGCCGCGGTCACGTTCCTGGTCGCCGCCTCGGGCCTGCAGCTGCTCGGCGTCGGGGCCGCGTTCTGGGCGCTGGTCGTCGGCCTGCTGGTCCGGTCGACCATCGAGCGTCCACCGCACGAGGAGGAGCCCCGTGGCGAGACCGACGAAGCCTGAGGCCACGCCGGCCCTGGCCGCCGTGCGACGTGCCGGCGTGGAGCACCGCGTGCACCGCTACGACCACGATCCGCGTGCCACCTCGTACGGGCTCGAGGCCGCCGAAGCCCTCGGCGTGGAGCCGGCGCGGATCTTCAAGACCCTCCTGGCGGACGTCGACGGCGAGCTGGCCGTGGGCGTCGTGCCCGTGACCGCACAGCTCGACCTGAAGGCCCTGGCGGCGACCCTCGGGCACAAGCGCGCCCAGATGGCCGACCCGCAGCGCGCCGAGAAGGCCACCGGCTACGTGCTGGGCGGCATCTCCCCGCTCGGCCAACGACGTCGGCTCCGCACGGCGATCGACGCCTCGGTGCTGGACTGGGACACCGTGCACGTGTCCGCGGGCCGTCGGGGGCTCGAGGTCGAGCTGGCACCGGCGGACCTGGTGCGCCTCACCGCAGCGACGCTGGGTCCGCTGGCACGCTGACGCGGGAACGGCGCCCGGTGGCCCACGTGATGAGCAGCAGGCCGAGCAGACCGGCGATCGGCCACACGAGGAACGAGGCGAGGGCGTCGACCGCCGGCTGAGCCGGGATGAGGTCGCCGATCTGCGGGTCCGTCGTCGCCGCCGGGTCGCCCGGCCCCAGCCAGAGACCCACGCGCCACGTGACGACCGACGCCAGCAGGGTCCCGGCGACGACGATCGGTGCCAGGACCCAGCCGAGGCGGCGCAGCACGAAGCCCACCACGACCGCCCACACCAGGCTCAGTGCGGCCCCGATCGCCACGAACAGCAGCTCGACGCCGACCTGCAGGCCGGAGGCCTCCTCGGTCAGGACGATCCCCTGCTCGGTGACGAGCCACTCCGGCGGACGGGAGAGCCCGATCCACAGCGCACCCGCGCCGACCGAGAGCAGGAGCAGGACGAGGACCGCCAGCACGGCTCGCCCGGTCGCGCCGCGGGCACCGTGGCCCCCGCTCACCCCAGACAATGTGGCCCCAGGAGCTCCTTGAGGTCGGCGATGAGCGACGAGGACGGCTTGACCCGCAGCCCGTCGTCGAGCCGCATGACCTTGGTGGTGCCGGTGCCGACGAGGCGCAGGTGCACCTCGGTCATGCCCGGGTGGTTGCCGAGCACCTGCTTGAACCTGCCGATCGTGTCGCTCGTGCACCGCGCCACCGGCAGGGTGACGACCACGGGGGCGTCGGACTGTCCGCCCGAGCCCATGGCCGGCAGCGTCACCTCGAGCGCGTTCAGCTCGATGCTGTCGTCCTTGCGGCGCAGGCGACCCTTGACGACCACGACGGTGTCGGGCACCAGCACCGGCGCAGCGAGGTTGTAGGCGCCGGGGAAGACCATCACGTCGACGCTGCCGTCGAGGTCCTCGACGGTCACGAGGGCCCACGTGTCGCCCTTCTTGCTGAGCCGGCGCTGCACGGCCGTGATGAGACCGCACACGCGCACGGTGGTGCCGTCGGGTCGCTCGGCGTCGGCGATGAGGTCGCCGATCGAGCAGTCGCTGCTGGCCTTGAGCACGTGCTCCAGACCGGCGAGCGGGTGGTCGGAGACGTACAGACCCAGCATGTCGCGCTCGAACGCGAGCAGCTGGGTCTTCTCCCACTCCGGCATCTGCGGCACCGCGACCGTGACGCCGGTGAACGCGTCGTCCATGCCCCCGAACAGGGAGTCCTGGCCGATGGCGGCGTTGCGCTTGAGGTCGATGTACTGGTCGACGGCGTCCTCGGCGATGGTCGTCAACGCCCGCCGCCGGTGGCCGAGGGAGTCGAAGGCGCCGGCCTTGATGAGCGAGTCGAGCACGCGCTTGTTGCACACGTGGGTGGGGACCTTGTCGAGGAAGTCGGTGAAGTCGGTGTAGGGGCCGTTCTCCTCGCGACCGGCGACGATCCCGGCCACCACGTTCTCGCCGACGTTGCGGATGGCGCCGAGCCCGAAGCGGATGTCCTCCCCGACGGACGCGAAGTTGGAGACCGAGTCGTTGACGTCGGGCGGCAGGACCTGGATGCCGAGCCGTCGGCACTCGGCGAGGTAGATGGCCGACTTGTCCTTGTCGCCGCGGGTGCTGGTGAGCAGCGCCGCCATGTACTCGGCCGGGTAGTTGGCCTTGAGGTAGGCCGTCCAGTAGGAGATGACGCCGTAGGCGGCCGAGTGCGCCTTGTTGAAGGCGTAGTCGGAGAAGGGCAGCAGGATCTCCCACAGCGCCGTGATGGCCGGCTGGGAGTAGCCCCGCTCGAGCATGCCGGCCTGGAACCCGGCGTACTGCTTGTCGAGCTCCTCCTTCTTCTTCTTGCCCATGGCACGCCGCAGGTTGTCGGCCTGGCCGAGGCTGAAGCCCGCCAGCACCTGGGCGATCTCCATCACCTGCTCCTGGTAGACGATGAGGCCGTAGGTCTCCCCCAGGACGTCCTTGAGCGGCTCCTCCAGCTCGGGGTGGATGGGCTCGATGCTCTCGCGACCGTTCTTGCGCCGGGCGTACTTGTTGTGCGAGTCCGCACCCATCGGGCCGGGCCGGTAGAGCGCGCCCACGGCCGAGATGTCCTCGAACTTGTCCGGACGCATGCTGCGCAGCAGGGCACGCATGGGACCACCGTCGAGCTGGAACACGCCGAGCGTGTCGCCCCGCGACAGCAGGTCGTAGGTGGCCGGGTCGTCGAAGGTCAGGTCCTCGAGCACGACCTCCTCGCCGCGGTTGGCCCTGATGTTGATGAGCGCGTCGTCGAGGACGGTGAGGTTGCGCAGCCCGAGGAAGTCCATCTTGACCAGCCCGAGCGCCTCGCACATCGGGTAGTCGAACTGCGTGATGATCGCGCCGTCCTGCTCGCGCCGCATGATCGGCACGATGTCGATGAGCGGCTCGCTGCTCATGATCACGCCGGCGGCGTGCACGCCCCAGTTGCGGATCTGGCCCTCGAGCCCGAGCGCCGTGTCGTAGATCTTGCGCACCTCGGCGTCGCTCTCGTGGAGGTCGCGGAACTCCTTGCCGTCGTTGTAGCGCTTGTGCTGGGGGTCGAACAGCTGCTTGAGGGGCACGCCCTTGCCCATGATGTCGGCCGGCAGCGCCTTGGTGATCCGCTCGCCCATGTTGAACGGGTAGTCGAGCACGCGGTTGGCGTCCTTGATGGCGGCCTTGGCCTTGAGCCGGCCGAAGGTGGCGATGTAGGCCACGCGGTCGTTGCCGTACTTGTCGCTGACGTAGCGGATGACCTCGCTGCGACGACGCTCGTCGAAGTCGATGTCGAAGTCGGGCATCGACGGACGCTCGGGGTTGAGGAACCGCTCGAAGATGAGGCCGTGCGTGAGGGGGCAGAGGTCGGTGATGCGCAGCGCGTACGCGGCGATCGAGCCGGCGCCCGAGCCACGGCCGGGACCGACGCGGATGCCGTTGTCCTTCGACCAGTTGATGAAGTCGGCGACCACGAGGTAGTAGCCGCAGTACCCCTTGGTCTTGATGACCTCGAGCTCCATCTCGACCCGGTCGCGCACGGCCTGGGTGAGGGCGTCGCCCGGGTAGCGGGACTCGATGCCGCGCCAGACCTCCTGGACGAACCAGCTCTCCTCGGTCTCGCCCGCCGGCACGTCGGCCCGGGCCATGTAGCCGCCGTTGGACTCGGTGAACTCCACGTCGCAGCGCTCGGCGATGAGGAGCGTGTTGTCGCACGCCTCCTTCATGTCGAAGCGGTCCTCCCACAGCTCGCGCATCTCGGCCGCGGACTTCACGTAGTAGCCGCCGCCGTCGAACTTGAGCCGCTTGGGATCGGCGACGGACTTGCCCGACGCGACGCAGATGAGCGCGTCGTGCGCGGCGGCGTCCTCGGGGTGCGTGTAGTGGCAGTCGTTGGTCGCGACGGGCGGCAGGCCCAGCTGCTTGCCCAGCCGCAGGAGGTCGTCGCGGACCTCCTTCTCGATGGGGATGCCGTGGTCCATCAGCTCGAGGAAGAAGTTGCCCTTGCCGAAGATGTCCTGGAAGTCGGCGGCGGCCTGGACCGCCTCGTCGTACTGGCCGAGGCGGAGCCGCGTCTGCACCTCGCCCGACGGACACCCCGTGGTGGCGATGAGCCCCGTGCCGTAGCGCTGCAGGAGGTCGCGATCGGCGCGCGGCTTGTAGTAGTAGCCCTCCAGGCTGGACAGCGACGACAGCCGGAACAGGTTGTGCATGCCCTCCGTGGTGGAGGCGAGCATGGTCATGTGCGTGTAGGCGCCACCACCGGCGACGTCCTTGCCGCCCTCCTCCTCGTCGCCGCTGACACCACGGCCCCACTTGACCTTGCGCCGCTCGCTGCGGTGGGTGCCCGGAGTCAGGTAGGCCTCGAGCCCGATGATCGGCTTGACGCCGTGCGACCGGGCCTTGGACCAGAAGTCGTAGGCGCCGTGCACGTTGCCGTGGTCGGTCATCGCGATGGCCGGCATCCCGAGCGACGCGGTGCGCTCGAACATGCCGTCGAGCAACGCGTGACCGTCGAGCATCGAGTACTCCGTGTGGTTGTGCAGGTGCACGAAGGACGAGTCGCTCGGCATCGGGTGATGCGCCTCCAGACATGGCGGACGGACGGCCCCGAGGGGCGGAGGAGGGGAAGGACCTCAGCCTACGTGACCCTCCCGACGCATCGGCCGAGGCACGCGGGCCGCCCGGGCCGCCGAGGCGGCCCGGGCACGATCAGTCCTTGGGGGCGGCGGGCTTGTCGAGGGCGAACAGCCCCACGTCGAGCACCGGTCCCTTCGGCGGGTCGTTCGGGGCGTCCGGTCCGTACGTCGACGACCACGAGTAGTCGTTGCGGGTGAGGGCGACGCCGCCCTTCCACGGGGTCACGTCGGGCGAGACCTGCAGCCCGTTGCGGGCGTCGGTCCCGAGCTTCCACCGACCGGTGATCTTCCCGCTCTTCGCGTCGATCGTCATGAGCTCGGTGCTCACCTCGTTCGACAACGTGACGAGCACCGAGCGTCCGCCGTCGGTGAGCTGCAGGTCCTCGGTCAGGTAGGTGCCGCGGCGTGCCTTCTCCATCGAGGTCTCGATCGAGGAGGTGTCGACGGTCCAGAGCATCTCGTCGTCCTCGAGGGAGTACCGGACGATGCCGCCGTTCTGCGTCATCACCACCGACCCGTCCTCGAAGCCGACCGAGACGTAGCCACCCACCACGGCGCTCGTCAGGTCGAGCTTCGTGAGGTCGGGCTCGCCGTACGCCCGCTCCTTCGTGCCGGTCTTGGCGACGACCTTGCCCGTGGCCGGGTCGAGCTTCACGAGGGAGTCCGACAGCGTCGACTCCGGGCCCGTGTAGGTGCCGAACGTCACGCCGACCCAGAGTCCGTTCCCGCTGAACGGGGAGACGGTGTTGTCGGCGTCGGGCTTCTTGCCGAACAGGGCGGACGCCTTGGCGGACCAGACCTTCTCGAACGTCGGGGCCCGGAAGGCCTGCACGGTCCAGTCACCACCCTTGGCGTCCTTCGCGGAGACGACGACGAGCGACGGGTCCTCCGGGGTGCGCTGCCAGTAGTACGGCGTGAGCCCGAGGTCGGCGACCTCCACGAGCCGGTCGCCGTCGACGCGGTTGATCGTGTCGTCCTCGGCGATCACGAAGTCGGTGCCGTCGTGGGTGACGATCCGCCCGACGGACTTCTTGGCCGCCGGCACGTCGACCTCGACCTGCTTGCCCTTGCCCGAGCCGACCCTCATCAGTCCCGTGCAGCGGTCGCCCTCGCGGTACGAGAGCAGGATCGAGGTGGCCTTGCGGTCGGGGTCGGACGCCGCGCAGACCCGGGCCTCGGGGTCGTCGCCGACGGTGCCCTTCCAGGTCTTCTTGCCCTTCGTGTCGTAGGCCTGCAGGCGGTTGCCCACGTAGGTGACGACCGCCGAGCCGGTGTAGACGGCGCCGACGGACGAGGTCGCGTCGGGGTCGTCGGCCTCGATGGAGGCCAGCGGCTCGGCCTCGACGTCGATCGGGCCGGCGGTGGGCACGGGACGGTCCTGCGGCGCGACCTCCTCGCCGGGCTCGGGGAACGTGAAGACCCCGATGTCGAAGAGGTCGCCCTCCGGTGCCTCGAGCTCGCCGAGGCCGTCGAAGGTCCGCTGCCAGGACTCGAAGTTGCGGGTGAGCACGAGCCCGTCCTCGTAGAGGGTCGCTCCCGGCTCCACCTGGAAGCCGTTCGCGTACTCCTCCGGCAGGGGCCACCGGCCGACGAGGGTGCCCTTGGCGGCGTCGACGGCGATGACCTCGGTGGTCGTGTCGTTGCTGACGGTGGCCACGAGGTACCCGTCGGCGGTGAGGCCCTGGGGCAGCACGGTCCGCAGCGGGAACCGCTCGTCGGACGCCTGCTCCAGCTGCGTCAGGTCGAGCTCCCACGTCTGCTTCTTCGTCTCCAGGGAGTAGCGCGACAACCCACGGGCCTGGGCGAAGATCATCTCGCCCTTCTTCCCGACGGCGAGGGAGCGGTCGAACTGGTTGGCGGCGCTCGCGAGGTCGAAGGTGCCCTCCTCCAGCGGCTTCTCCGGCGGCGAGGTGGGCGCCTCGGCGCTGCCGAGGGGCTCGCCGCTCGCAGGGTCGAGCTTGGTCATGTGGTACGTCGAGCCGATCTGCTGCATGGCCCAGGTCGGGTCCCCCGGCGAGAGGGAGACCACGCAGTCGGCCTCCTGGTCCGGGAAGGCGGTGGCGCCCGGCGTGGTCCAGACCGGCTCGAACGAGGGCAGCTCGTAGGCGTCGACGTTGCACTCGGGGTCGCTCAGGCGCGACCCGACGAGCAGCGTCCCGTCGGCGGACGGGAAGAGGTCGAAGTAGGAGTCGTCCTTCAGCCGGGCGATGGGCTCGGGCTCCTTCGCGGTCGCGCGCCACACCACCCCGCGCATGTCGATGAGGTAGTCCTTGCCGTCGACGGTGAGGAGGTTCTCGAACGCTCCACCCGCCGGTTCGCCCTCGAAGGTCGCCCCCAGGTCCTGCTCGGCCATGTTCGAGAGGACCTTGCCGTCGGCCACGCGGACGGTCGCGACGGACGCGCAGTACGTGCCGTCGCCGTAGACCACCGTGAACCGCTTCACGGCCCGGTCCGGCTGGGACACGAAGCAGACCGAGCCGCCCTTGAGGTCGAGCTTCGCGGTCCAGAGCTGGTCGCCGGACTCCAGGTCGTAGCCGGAGATGTCGTCGACGGAGTAGCCCACCGCGGTGGACCCGCTGATGAACGCACCGGAGCGACGCTCGACGAGCGCGGTGTCGAGCGAGCCGACCTGCTCCTCGAGGTCGTCGGCCGCGGCGAACAGCGCCTTCGCCTCGAGGGCGGGACCCGTGGCCGGCCCGGCCGCGGCAGGCGGCTTGTCGGGCAGCGGGAGCGAGGCCTTCTTCTCCTCGTCGTCACCGCCGGTGCACCCGGCCAGCAGCAGCGCGCTGCACGCCAGCCCCACCCACGTCCGTCGTACGGTCCAGCGGGGTCCCCCGAGCGTCGTCATGCGTTCAGCCACTTCCTCGTGTCGTCGAACAGGTCGCGGGTGCGCCCGTCGAGCTTGCCCTCGTAGCCCTCCTGGCCGGGGTTGCCGTAGTAGTACTCGGCCTGGTCGAACACCGACGAGCGGCCACGCTCGGACTCGAGGTAGGCGAAGACGGCCGCGGCAGAGACGTAGTTGTTGTACCGGACCTCCTGGTTCTTGTCGTAGAACCCCTCGGCGCCCTTGGCGGCGATGTCGACGAATCGGCCGAAGTGTCCGCGGATCCGGCCTCCGTCCCGGCCCAGCAGCCCCGATGTCCCGTTGTCGGCCCACGTGGCCAGCCCCTCGGCGGCCCAGGTGGCCTTGGCGCCGGGCGTGATCCACTGGTTCGCCAGCACGTGCACCGCCTCGTGGCAGGCCACGCCCTCGAAGTCGGAGCGGGTCAGCGACGACTGGTGCATGCCGACCCGGCCGGTGCCCTTGGGCAGTCCCTTCGCCGAGGTCGTCTTCTTCTGGCCCTTGGCGAGCTCCTCGGGGTCCAGGAACGGGTGGTAGTAGGCGTGGGCGTCCGCGTCGCCCACGGCCACGCCGCCCCACAGCTTCCCGTCGATCTTCGGCCAGGTGAGCGCGTAGAAGACCTTGTCGACGCCCTTCGGCCGTGGCATCAGGTCGAAGGCGCGCTTGGCGCCGGCCTCGATCGTGCCGGAGATGCGCTTGGCGGTGGCTGCGTCCTTCGAGCGGAAGGCGAGGTAGGTGTGCTTGGTCTCGATCGCATCGATGTCGGCGACGTCCCAGAAGGACGGGTCGTAGCTCTCCTCCGGCTCGCCGATCCTCAGCAGCTCCAGCGGGGACTTCTCATCGGCCTTGCGGAAGCTGGCCCGGTAGGTCTCCACCACCTGCTGGCCGTCCGCACCGCGGACCTGGTGGGCGAAGACGAGGTCGCCGTCGTACTCGACGATGCCGCCGGCACCGTTGCGGGTGCGCCCGCCCGGCACGCCCACGTACCACTCGCCGTCGATGAAGCCGAGCCGGCCGAAGTTCTCGAAGCGCCGGCTCCAGCGCGCACGCACGTCGTCGAGGGAGTAGTCGTCGCCCTTGATCACCTGCAGGAGCTTCTCGACGTCGCCCGTCCCGAAGGCGGTGTTCAGCTGCTCGCGCAGCGCGGCGACGTCGTCCTGGGTGACCGCGTTCCCGGCGTTCGGGCGGTGGATCTTCGGGCCTGTGGTCGCCTCGCCACCGGGCTTCGAGCCACCCGATGAGCACGACGCCACCAGCAAGCCGGCGGAGCCGATCAGGAGGGTACGACGATCCAACGCGCTCATGCTGCTCCCCGACGTGGTGGTGTGACGTGCGGCCCGATGCTAACCGCTGCCGACGCGCCGCGCGTGACTTACCTGGAGATCCGCCCCGGTTCGTCCCGCGCGGCCCTCAGCGGGAGCTCGCGATCGCGTACTGACGGATCGAGAGCGGGACGAAGACCGCCAGGATCAGCACCACCCAGATGAGCGTGTACAGCACCGGGTGCTGCATCGACCAGGCGTCGGGCACGGGCACCGAGGCGCTGGTGTTGCCGAACAGCTCGCGGCACGCCTGGGTGACGGCCGAGACCGGGTTCCACTCCACGAACGGCCGCAGGAAGGAGTTGAAGCTCTCCGTGGGCACGAACGCGTTGGAGACGAACGTCAGCGGCATGATGACGATGAACGAGGCGTTGTTGATGACCTCGACGCTGGGCACCAGCAGGCCGATGTAGCCCATGATCCAGCTGACGGCGTAGGCGAACAGCAGCAGCAGGAGGAAGCCCACGAGCATGTCGAGGACACCCTCGCGCGCCCGCCAGCCCACCAGCAGCCCGGTGAGCGCCATGATGATCAGCGAGAGGACGTTGTAGATGATGTCCGACGTCGTCCGCCCCACCAGCACCGCGGACCTGGACATGGGCAGCGAGCGGAAGCGGTCGATGATGCCCTTCTGCATGTCCTCGGCCAGGCCGGCCCCGGTGAAGGTGGCACCGAACACCACGGTCTGGGCGAAGATGCCGCCGATGAGGAACTCGCGGTAGTTGAGGCCCTCCCCCGCGTCGATGGCGTTGCCGAAGACGAAGGCGAACAGCAGCACGAACATGATGGGCGAGATCAGGACGAAGACCAGGATCTCGGGGACCCGCTTGATCTTGATGACGTTGCGCTTGGCGACGACCCAGCCGTCGCTCGCGACCCGGGCGGCGCTCATGCGGATGCCTCTTCCTGCTCGTCGGTCTCGGTGGCGGACTCGCGCTCGGCGGCGTGCCCGGTCAGGCTGAGGAACACGTCGTCGAGCGTCGGCCGCCGCAGCCCGATGTCGACCACGGCGACGTGCTCGTCCTGCAGGCCCTGCAGGACCACCGCCAGCTGCCGGGCGCCGTCGGTGACGGGTGCGGCCACCCCGCGGCCGTTGGCGTCGACCTGGACATCGCCGATGGCGACGCCGGCCAGGATCCTGGCGGCGGTGTCACGGTGGGCGGGGTCGGCGACCACGATCTCGACACGCTCGCCGCCGGTACGGGACTTGAGCTCGTCGGCGGTGCCCCTCGCGATGGCGCGACCGGAGTCGATCACCACGATGTCGTCGGCCAGCAGGTCGGCCTCCTCCAGGTACTGCGTGGTCAGCAGCAGGGTGGCGCCGGAGTCGACCAGCTCCTGGATGACGCCCCACATCTGCTGGCGGGCCCGCACGTCGAGCCCGGTGGTGGGCTCGTCGAGGATGAGCACCGGCGGCGCGGCGACGAGGGCGCCCGCGAGGTCGAGCCGACGTCGCATGCCGCCGGAGTAGGTCTTGGAGGGCCGGTCCCCCGCCTCCGCGAGGTCGAAGCGCTCGAGCAGCTCACGTGCCCGGGTCCGCGACGCGGAGCGCCCGAGTCCGTAGAGCCGGCCGATCATGTCGAGGTTCTCGAAGCCGGTGAGGTACTCGTCGACCGCGGCGTACTGCCCCGAGAGCCCGATGCGGGCCTTGACCCCGTCGGGGTCCTTCGCGACGTCGATGCCCGCGACCTCGGCCGTGCCGCCGTCGGCCTTCAGCAGGGTGGCGAGGATGCGGACCGCCGTGGTCTTGCCGGCACCGTTCGGCCCGAGGAGGCCGAGGACGGTGCCCTCCGGCACCGCGAGGTCGAGCCCCGAGAGCGCCTCGACCCCCTTGTAGCGCTTGACGAGACCGGTCGCCCGGATCATGTCGGCCATGAGCACACCTTCCTGGTGGTCCTCCGAACTGGAAGACCGCTGGGACGATCATGCCGTGAGCCACGGACAGAACGCATCAGCCGAAGGTCGCGGATCGCGGAGCACCTGGCCCCACGGACCGGTCAGCCCTGCGAGGGCGGTGGGCGGAAGCCCGCCGTGCGCGCCGCCTCGGCGTCCTTGAACCATACGTCCGCGGTCACGCGGGCGTGCGCCGGCGACCCGGGGAGGTAGTAGGTCAGGGAGTCGACGTTCGCCTTCACCTCGTAGCCGGGGCCGGGCGACCCACCCCCGGGTCCGGGCAGGGCCGAGCCGCGGAAGGGGCCCACCGAGCCCGGGGCGGGACGTTCCGGCTCCTGAGCCGGCTGGGCGGCCTGGGCGGCCGGCCGCGGCCGGACCGGGTCCGACGAGCCGTACCGCGTCTCGGGACCGGGGACGGTCCAGCGGTCGGCCGACGTGGTCGACCCCGTCCCGGTGCCGGGAGCGGCGCGCCGGCGCGAGCCGAGCAGCCAGCCCAGCGCGACGCCGAGAGCGGCGGCGAGCACCAGCCACACGACGATCTCGCCTGCGGTGTACACGGACATCAGCGTTCCTCCACTCGGAAGTCGACCCGACGGTACAGCGCCGACCAGGGGTCGATGCCTCGATCGTCGCCCGAGCCGATCGCGGTGGAGACGAGGCGACCGGCCGGGACGCCACGCGCCACGAGGTAGGCACGCACCACGGCCGCCCGGTCGGCGGCGAGCGAGTCACCCCGCTCGGGGTCGGCGGGCCCGGCGTGACCGAGCACGTCGAGCGAGACGTCCGTGCGGGCCATCACCGCGGCGACGCGGTCCAGGTCGGCGCGACCTCGTGGGCCGAGCACGTCGCTCCCGATCCCGAAGGTGATCCGTGTGCCCTCGAGGACCTGGGCCTGCCGCCGACCGAGACGCGTGGCCCCGGCCGTGAGCGAGACCCGCACGTCGTCGACCGCCTGCTGCTCCTCCAGGGCGGCCGCGACCCGGGCCCGCGTCGTCGGGGCCGCCGTCGTCCCCTCGACCTCGAGCACGCCGTCGCGGATCGTCAGTCGCAGGTCGTCGACCTGGGCGGTGTCGTCGAGCACCGCACCGAGCGCCGGCCACCAGCGCGGCCTCGCGAGCGTGGTGTCCACGGCCAGGTCGACCGCCACCGGCACGCCGCGCACCCTGGCCACCCGCCGACCGATCTCGTCGGCCAGGGCCTTGCTGGGGACCGCGCTGGAGAACGCCACCCCGGTGGGCGACACCTCGAGGGCGAGGTCGATGTCCTCCGCGGTCGACGTCGGCCGCGGCGACGTGCCCACGTCGATCGGACGCACCTCCACCGAGCGCACCCCTGGCACGTCCTCGACGGCGTCGACGGTCCGCTGCACCACCGCGTCCGACGCCGACCACGGGTCGATGCGGACCTCGCGACCCGTGACCTCGACGCCGACCTGGTCGGGAGCCGTCGACCGCACGGCCTGCTCGACCTGGGGCGTGAGCGCCCGGCCGACGTCGCGGGTGCCGACGACCGCACCGCTCACCACCACGACGACCAGCGCGCCGGCCACCGCCCACGTCGCCGTCGTGCGTGTCCCGGGGTCCACCCCGTCAGTCCTGTCGATAGCTGCTGAGGAAGTTCCCGAGTCGCTGGATCGCGTCGCTGAGGTCCGCGGCCCAGGGCAGCGTGACGATGCGCAGGTGGTCGGGCTCGGGCCAGTTGAACCCGGTGCCCTGCGTGAGCAGGATCTTCTCGGCCAGCAGCAGGTCGAGGACGAGCTGCTGGTCGTCCTTGATGGGGTGCACCTCGGGGTCCAGCCTCGGGAACACGTAGAGCGCACCCTTGGGCCGCACGACGGAGACGCCGGGGATCTTCTCCAGCTCCGCGACGGCCGTGTCGCGCTGCTCGACCAGGCGCCCACCGGGGAGCACCAGGTCCTTGATGCTCTGGTAGCCGCCGAGCGCCACCTGGATCGCGTTCTGCGCAGGCACGTTCGGGCACAGCCGCATCGACGCCAGGAGGGTGATGCCCTCGAGGTAGTCGCGAGCGCCCTCCAGCGGCCCGGTGACCACGAGCCACGCCGCCCGGTAGCCGCACACCCGGTACGCCTTCGACAGGCCGTTGAAGGTGAGGGTGAGCACGTCGGGGGCGATCCCGGCCAGGGAGTGGTGCTGGGCGTCGTCGTAGAGGATCTTGTCGTAGATCTCGTCGGCCATGAGGACCAGGCCGTGCCGGCGGGCGAGGTCGGCGATGCCCGCGAGCGTCTCCCGCGAGTACACCGCACCCGTCGGGTTGTTGGGGTTGATGACGACGATCACCTTCGTGCGGTCGGTGATCTTGGACTCGAGGTCCTCGAGGTCGGGGTTCCACTCGTTCTGCTCGTCGCAGCGGTAGTGGACCGGTGTGCCTCCGGCCAGGTTCGTGACCGCGGTCCACAGCGGGTAGTCCGGGATCGGGATGAGGACCTCGTCGCCGTTGTCCAGCAGCGCCTGCAGCGCCATCTGGATGAGCTCGGAGACCCCGTTGCCGATCCACACGTCGTCGATGTCGATCGCCGGGAAGTCGTCGACGAGCTGGTAGTGGTGCACGACCGCCCGACGAGCGGACTGGATGCCGCGGGAGTCGGAGTAGCCGGCCGAGCCGGGCAGGGCGGCGATGACGTCCTGGAGGATCTCGGCGGGTGCGTCGAAGCCGAAGGGCTGGGGGTTGCCGATGTTCAGCTTGAGGATGCGGTGGCCCTCGGCCTCGAGGGCGGCGGCACGGGCACTGACGGGTCCGCGGATGTCGTAGAGGACATCCCTCAGCTTCTCGGACTGGCGCACGCGCTGGCTGGACATGCGCTCATCTTCCCAGACCGGTCGGGCTCCCCGGCCACGACGTGGCTCAGGCGCGGCGACCGAGGTCCTCGACGACCTCGACCCCCGGCACGCGGGCCAGGACCGAGCCGTCCAGGAGCAGCTTGGACGCCCGGACGCCCGAGCCCATGACGAGCACCGGCTGCGCGACGACGGCGGCGTCGACAAGCACCCGCCAGCCGTCCGGCAGGCCGAAGGGGGTGATGCCTCCGTGCTCCATCCCGGTGCGCTCGACCGCGTCCTCGTGGGGCAGGAACGACGCCTTGCGCACGTCGAGCACGCGCTTGACCACGCCGTTCACGTCGGCGCGGGTGGACGCCAGGACGACGCACGCGGCGACCCGCTCCTGCCCGTCACGACGTCCGCCCACCACCACGCAGTTCGCGAGCGCCTCCGGCGGCACGCCGTACGCCTCCTGGTTGGCGGCGGTGTCCGACAGCGTGGGATCGATCGCCACCACGCCGACCTCGCGGTCGAGACCGGCCGCGGCCAGGGCGGCCACGACCGACGGACCGGCCAGGTCGGGTGCGTCGGCCAGCGGCCTCGCCTCGAGGGCTCCCGCGAGCCAGTACCTCATCGGCGGCGCTCGTCAGTCAGCACTGCGGACGACGTCGAGGGCCTGCGCGAGGTCCGCGGGGTAGGGGCTCTCGAAGTCGACGCGCTCCCCCGTCGTGGGGTGGACGAATCCGAGGTGCTTGGCGTGCAGCCACTGGCGGTCCAGGCCGACCCGGGCGGCGAGGGTGGGATCGGCGCCGTACTGCAGGTCACCGACGCACGGGTGGTGCAGCGCGCTCATGTGCACGCGGATCTGGTGGGTGCGACCGGTCTCGAGCTTGATCGTCAGGAGCGAGGCGAAGCGGTGCGCCTCGAGCGTGTCGTAGTGCGTGATGCTCGGACGTCCGTCCGCGCGCACCGTGAACTTGAAGTCGTGCCGGGGGTGTCGCGCGATGGGGGCGTCGATGGTGCCGGTGTGCGGGTCGGGGTGGCCCTGCACGAGCGCGTGGTAGGTCTTCTCGACGGTCCGGTCGCGGAACGCCTGCTTGAGCACCGTGTAGGCCCGCTCGGACTTGGCGATCGTCATGAGCCCGCTCGTGCCGACGTCGAGCCGCTGCACGATGCCCTGCCGCTCCGGGGCGCCCGACGTCGAGATCCGCACGCCCGCACCCGCGAGGTGCCCGACCACGGTCGGACCCTCCCAGCCGACGCTGGGGTGAGCCGCCACGCCGACCGGCTTGTCGACGACGACGATGTCGTCGTCCTGGAAGACGATGCTCATGCCCTCCACGACCTCGGCGACGACGGTGGCGGTCCGCGGAGCCGGGATGGTGGCCTCGAGCATCGCGCCGGGCTCGACGCGCTCGGACTTCTGGGGCACCTGGCCGTCGAGGAGTACGAGCCCCTCGGCCACAAGCTCGCTCGCCCGGGTGCGCGAGAGTCCCAGCAGACGCGCGAGCGCCGTGTCGACGCGCTCACCTGCGAGGCCCTCGGGCACGGAGATGACGCGGTTCTGGCTGGGGTGCTGGCTGGGGTCCTGGCCGTGGTCGGTGTCGCTCACGCGCGCTCCTTCGGGTCGGTGCGTGCGCCGTCGAGGCCGACGCCCTGCCAGGTGCGCACGACGACGAGGACGGCGGCGACGGTGAGGTAGATGTCGGCCACGTTGCCCACGAAGAACCCGCCGTAGTCGATGAAGTCGACCACGTGGCCACGGAAGGGGCCGGGCTCGCGGAGGATGCGGTCGGTGAGGTTGCCGAGCGCACCGGCCAGCAGCAGCACGAGGCCCACGGTCCAGACCCGGTCGCGCAGGCGGGCGGCCATGCGCACCACCACGACGCACACCACGACCGACACGATGCTGAGGACGACCGTCATGGACGCGCCCATGCCGAAGGCGGCACCGGGGTTGCGCAGGAAGGTCAGCTCGAGGACGTCGGGCAGGAGCCGGATCGGCTCGTCGCGGTCGGCCAGCCGCTCGACGGCCAGGACCTTGGTGACCTGGTCGACGACCCAGGCGACCGCCACGGCGGCGAGGAACAGCGGGAGGACCCGGCGGCGGGGTGCGGGCACGGCACTGGAGGGCTCGGGCGTCGCGTCGGAGGACTCGGGGACCGCGTCGGAGGATTCAGGCATGTCGTGGGTCATCGTCCCACGTGCCACCACACGAGCCGGGCTCGGCTCAGCGACGCTCCTCGCGCTGCTTGCACTCCTTGCACAGCGTGGCGCGGGGGAAGGCCTGCAGACGCATCTTGCCGATCGCCTCGCCGCACACCTCGCACGCGCCGTAGGTGCCCTTGCCGAGCCGGTCGAGGGCCTTCTCGGTCTGCAGCAGCAGCTCGCGCTGGTTGGCGGCCAGGGACATCTCGGCGTCACGCTCGAGGCTGTTGGAGCCGACGTCGGCCTGGTCGTTGCCGGCACCGTCGACGCCGTCCCGCAACAGGTCCTGCAGCTCCTTGGCGGAGAGGTCGAGCTCCTTGCGCAGGCGGAGGAGGTCGTCCTCCAGCTCGACGCGGATGGCCGCGGTCTCGTCGGCGGTCCACGGATCTTCGTCCGCCCGCACGGCCAGGGTGGTCTTGGGCATGGCCAGACAGTAGACCCGGCAGGTCCACCGCACAACTTCGCCCTGTGCGCCGACTCCCCCGTCTGCGGGGTACCCTGTCAGGCACAGCGTTCGAGCCGTCATCAGCGGCGAGCTTCCGGAAGAACGGGGTCCCTCGCGGGCCCTCAGTAGAACCGGACGGGTGGCCCGTCACAGCCGTTCGACGAGTGGTCGCAGCCGGCAGGTCCGGGGGTGGCAACCGAGGTGGTACCGCGGTCCTTCCAGGGTCGTCCTCGAGCAGAGCAGACCACCGAGGAGCAGCCGCCATGACCTACCCGAAGGCTCAGACGGGCACCGACCAGCCCGCGACCGCCGTCCCCTCCACCCCTCGCTTCCCCGAGATCGAGGAGCGCGTCCTCGCGTACTGGAAGAGCGACGGCACCTTCCGGGCGAGCGTCGAGGCCCGCGACGGCGGCGCCGACGGCTCGAACGAGTTCGTCTTCTACGACGGCCCCCCGTTCGCCAACGGACTCCCCCACTACGGCCACCTGCTGACCGGCTACGTCAAGGACGTGGTCCCGCGCTACCAGACCATGCGGGGCCGCAAGGTCGAGCGCCGGTTCGGCTGGGACACGCACGGCCTGCCCGCCGAGCTCGAGGCCATGCGCCTCAACGGCATCAAGACGACCGACGAGATCGTCGAGATGGGCATCGACCGGTTCAACGAGGCCTGCCGCGCCTCGGTGCTGAAGTACACCGGCGAGTGGGAGGAGTACGTGACCCGCCAGGCCCGGTGGGTGGACTTCGAGAACGACTACCGGACCCTGAACCCGGAGTACATGGAGTCGGTCATCTGGGCGTTCAAGCAGCTGCACGACAAGGGGCTCGTGTACGAGGACTTCCGGGTGCTGCCCTACTGCTGGAACGACGAGACGCCGCTGTCGAACCACGAGCTGCGCATGGACGACGACGTCTACCAGAACCGCCAGGACCCGGCGGTCACCGTCGGCTTCGAGATCACCGGCGACGGTCCCCTGGCCGGCGCGCGGCTGATGATCTGGACCACGACGCCCTGGACGCTGCCCAGCAACCTCGCCGTCATGGTCGGCACCGGCATCGACTACGTCGCGGTCGAGCACGAGGGCACTCGACTGGTGCTCGCCGAGGCACGCCTCGGCGCCTACGCCCGCGAGCTCGGTGACGAGCCCACCGTGGTCTGGCGCGGCACCGGCGCCGACCTCCTCGGACTGTCGTACACCCCGCCGTTCAGCTACTTCGTCGGTCACGAGAACGCGTTCCGCGTCGTGGCCGCCGACGACGCCGTGACCACCACCGACGGCACTGGCCTGGTGCACAGCGCCGGCGCGTTCGGCGAGGTCGACAAGGAGGTCACCGACCGCGAGGGCATCGTGGCCGTCATGCCCGTGGGCAAGGACGGCCGGTTCACCGTGCCGGTCACCGACTACGAGGGCATGCAGGTCTTCGACGCGAACCCGCACGTCATCGACGACCTGAAGAACGGGACCGGCTCGGTCTCCCCGGGCACGATCCTGCTGCGTCGCGAGACGTACGACCACTCCTACCCGCACTGCTGGCGCTGCCGCGAGCCCCTCATCTACAAGGGGGTCGAGTCCTGGTTCGTGCAGGTCACGGCGTTCAAGGACCGCATGGTCGAGCTGAACCAGCAGATCCGCTGGGTCCCCGACCACATCCGTGACGGCCAGTTCGGCAAGTGGCTCGAGAACGCGCGCGACTGGTCGATCACGCGCAACCGCTTCTGGGGCTCCCCCGTGCCCGTGTGGAAGAGCGACGACCCCGCCTACCCGCGGCTCGACGTCTACGGCTCGTTCGAGGAGCTGGAGCGCGACTTCGGCACGCTCCCGATGAAGGACGGCGTCCCCGACCTCCACCGACCGTACGTCGACGACCTGGTGCGCCCGAACCCCGACGACCCGACCGGCCGGTCGATGATGCGTCGCGTGCCCGACGTGCTCGACGTCTGGTTCGACTCGGGCTCCATGTCGTTCGCCCAGGTGCACTACCCGTTCGAGAACGGCGACTGGTTCGAGGACCACTTCCCCGCCGACTTCATCGTCGAGTACATCGGCCAGACGCGCGGCTGGTTCTACACGCTGCACGTGCTGGCCACGGCGCTGTTCGACCGTCCCGCGTTCGAGGCGTGCGTCAGCCACGGCATCGTGCTCGGGTCCGACGGCAACAAGATGAGCAAGTCCCTGCGCAACTACCCCGACGTCTCGGAGGTCTTCGACCGCGACGGCGCCGACGCGATGCGCTGGTTCCTCATGGCGTCGCCGATCCTGCGGGGTGGCAACCTCGTGGTCACCGAGCAGGGCATCCGCGACTGCGTCCGCCAGGTGATGATCCCGCTCTGGAACAGCTGGGCGTTCCTCGGCCTCTACGCCAACGCCGCCGGCTACGAGGGCCAGCCGCTCACGTCGGCCCCGAGCGACCCGCTCGACCGCTACGTGCTGGCCAAGCTGGGCCGGTGGGTGCGCGACATGACGACCCAGCTCGACGACTACGCGATCGCGGAGGCCTGCGAGTCGACCCGCGAGTTCCTCGACGTGCTCACGAACTGGTACATCCGACGCTCGCGGGAGCGCTTCTGGCTGTCCGACGCCGGTGCGGAGCTCACGGCCGAGCAGCGGGCACCGTTCGACACGCTGCACACGGTCCTGGAGACCGTCTGCCGGGTGGTCGCCCCCCTGCTCCCCCTGACGACGGAAGAGATCTGGCGCGGTCTCACCGGTGGACGGTCGGTGCACCTCACCGACTGGCCCGACGCCGACGCCTACGTGCGCGACGACGCCCTCGTCGACGCGATGGACCAGGTCCGCGCCGTCTGCTCGACCGGTTCGGCGCTGCGCAAGGCCTCGGCGCTGCGTGTGCGGCTCCCGCTCGCGTCGCTGGAGGTGGCCGTGCCCGATCCCGGCGCCCTCGAGGGCTTCGAGGACGTGGTGGCCCGCGAGCTCAACGTGAAGCACGTGCGGCTGATCGCGGCCGACTCCGACGAGGCGGCCGCCCACGGGCTCACGTCGCGGCTGACCGTGCACGCCCGCGCGGCCGGACCCCGGCTGGGCAAGGACGTCCAGCACGCGATCTGCGGGTCGAAGACCGACGACTGGTCGGTCGCCGACGACGGCACCGTCACGTCGGGCGGCATCGAGCTGCAGGAGGGCGAGTACACGCTCGAGCAGGTGGCCGGGTCGTCCGGTGGCACGGAGATCGCGGTGCTGCCGGGCGGCGGCTTCGTGGCGCTGGACACCACGGTGACGCCGGAGCTGGAGGCCGAGGGCCTGGCACGCGACGTCGTGCGCGGCGTGCAGCAGGCCCGGCGCGACGCCGGCCTGTCGGTCTCCGACCGCATCACGCTCCACCTGGACGGCGACGACGCCGTGCTGGCCGCGGTCCGCACCCACGAGGCGCTCGTCGCGGGCGAGACCCTGGCGACCTCCGTCTCGCTGGGCGACCTGCCCGACGGCACGCCGATCGACGTCACCGGCGCGACCGCCCGCGTCGCGGTCACGAAGGCCTGACCCTCCCCGCGAGCGTGCGGGAGATTCCCAGGTCGACCTGGGAATCTCCCGCACCGCACGGCTTTCTCATGTCTGCACGGCTTGCTACCCGTGCTCGGGTGGGTTTTCCGTGCTGCTGCGCTGCTCCGGGCCGGTCGTTCCCTGCTGCTGCGTCGCCGTGGGTGGGGCTCGTTCCTTGCTGCCGCGTCGCCGTGGGTGGGGGTCGTTCCTTGCTGCTGCGTCGCCGTGGGTGGGGGTCGTTCCTTGCTCCTGCGTCGCTGTGGCTGCGAATGGACCTGCGCTCCGAAAGGGCCTCGACCGGCGGCGGAGTCCGGGCTCGGTCGGGCTCTCGGAGCGCGGCTCCGAGGGACGCAAGATTCTGCGTTCGTGCGTGAGAGGGCGAAGGATGCTGCGTTCGCTACCGGATCCCGTCACCAACGCAGCATCGTTCGGGCTTCCGCGCGCGAAGGCAGAATCGTGCGTCCGCCGGGGGCCCTCGTGCGCCGGGTGGTCAGGGATTCTCCCTTTGCGCGGGACGGTCCACGCGAAGGGAGAATCCCTGCCCGTACGGGGCCCTTTTCGTCGCCACGATTCTCCCTTCGCGGGCACGGTCCACGAAAAGGAAGAATCATGCGTGGATCGCGCACAGATGAAGAATCATGGCCGCGCCCCGTAGACCCAACCGAGCCCAGACCCATCCGACGGTCGAGGCCCTTTCGGAGACCACCCCGCTTCGGGGTCACAGCGACGCAGCAGCAGGGGAAGACCCACCCACAGCAACGCAGCAGCACGAGAAGACCCACCCACAGCAACGCAGCAGCACAGGAAGTCCCACCCTCAGCAACGCAGCAGTGAACGAAGACCCACCCGGGGCGACGTAGCCGCCGGGCCCAAGCAGGAAGCGACGCAGGCCGACGACACCTACCCGAACGCACGAGGGCCCGCCACCGTGACGGTGGCGGGCCCTGCGTGGTGGCTACGACTCAGAGCGAGGCGTTGCTGTCCTCGTCGCCGAGCAGCGAGCGCAGACGACGGGGCGAGCCGTCGTTCTGGTTCTGCGCCGGGGCCGGGGTGTTCTCGTTGGCCGCGAGCTGGTCGAGCTGGCTCTGGAAGTAGTTCTTGAGCCGGGCCCGGTACTCACGCTCGTACGCGCGCAGGTGCTCGACCTCGCGCTGGAGCTCGTAGCGCTCCCGCTCGATGGCCGCGACGGCCTGCTGGCGACGCTCGTTGGTCTCGTCGTCGAGCTTCTGCGCGCGGATGCGGGCGTCGGTCTCGAGCCGGTCGGCCTTGCCGCGCGACTCGTTCGTCAGGCGCTCGGCCTTGGTGCGGGCCTCACCGACGATGCGGTCGGCCTCCTCCTTGGCCTGGTCCATCAGCTGGTCCGCGTTGTTGGACGCGATCTCCAGCAGTCGGGCCGCAGCCGAGGATGCGTCACCCATGCTGTTGCGCGCGGGGGCAGCGGCCACGACGGGCGCGGGAGTGGGCTCCGGCTCGGGCTCGGGCTTCTTCTCGACGACCGGCTCCGGCTCGGGCTCGGGAGTCGGCTCGGGCTCGGGCTCGGCGGCCACGGGCTGCGGCGTCGGCTCGGGCTTGATCGCCGGGATCAGGCCGGTGGGCTCGCCGGTCGAGGCAGCGGCGACCTTGGCGCGCAGCTCCTCGTTCTCGACGGTGAGTCGCTCCAGCTCGGCTTCGACCTCGTCGAGGAACTGGTCCACCTCGCCCATGTCGTAACCCTCGCGGAGACGTACCGGAGTGAAGCGCTTGTTGCGCACGTCCTCTGGCGTCAGGGGCATGAGTTCACCTCGTGTCGTGGTTTCGTCGCAAGATCTGTGGTTCTGACCCACCGTACTCGGTCACCGTTCACTGCTGCCACACCCGTCCCATTCGAGCGGGATCCACCGGCGCGTCACTGCACCATGGTGCGGTTGACGATCGCCTGCAGGATGTAGATGACGACCAGCAGGATCATCGGCGAGAGGTCCAGCGCCGCGCCACCCAGGCGGATCGGCGGGATCACGCCACGGACCACGCGCAGCGGCGGGTCGGTGACGGTGTAGATGCCCTCGCAGAGGACGGCCACGACGCCACTGGGACGCCAGGACCGAGCCAACAGCTGGACCCAGTCCAGGATGAACCGCGCGAGCAGCACGAGGATGCAGACGAGCAGGACGAACGAGATGACCTGCCCGATGGAGTTCAGCGCCATGTCTCCCTAGCCGTGGTTGTAGAACCCGCCCGCAGCGATGCGCTGCTTGTCCTCGTCGGTCACCTCGATGTTCTCGGGCGACAGCAGGAAGACCTTGGCGGTGACACGGTTGATCGTGCCATGCACGGCAAAGACGAGGCCAGCGGCGAAGTCGACCAGGCGCTTGGCGTCGTCGTCGTCGATCTCGGAGAGGTTCATGATGACCGGCACGCCGGAGCGGTAGTGGTCGCCGACGGTGCGGGCGTCGTTGTACGTGCGCGGGGTGACCGTCTCGATGCGCGCGAGCATCGACGGCGCCGGCTCGACGGCGCGGGGCGCGCGGCGGTGCTCGTCGATCGACGCGACCTGGGCCCGACGCTCGGGGGTGCGCACGACGGCGGCGCTGCGCTCGTCGTCGCGCCGGACGGCGATCGGCCCGGTGGGCTCGTCGTCGAACTCGTCGTACTCGGCCTGCTCGACCAGGCCGAGGTACTCGCCGACTTTTCGCATTGCGCCAGCCATGATGTCTCCGTGGTTTGCAGGTGAGCGGGGTGGTCGAAGTGTCGTGAACGACACTGGTGAGATTACCGGAGAGATGCCCTCTCCCCCAGGACCGCGCGCCCGATTCGCAGGTGTGTCGCGCCGGCGGCGACGGCGTCCTCGAAGTCACCGCTCATGCCGGCCGAGACGACGTCCGCACCCGGGTGGGTCGCGCGCACCGTGTCACCGAGCTCACGCAGCTGCTCGAACACCGGCCGCGGCTCCACTCCGAGGGGCGCGACGGTCATCAGCCCACGCAGGTGCAACCGGGGCAGCTCCGCCACCAGGTCGGCCAGGGCCGGCACGTCGGTGGGCGCCGTGCCGGAGCGGCCGGGGTCGGCGAGATCGAAATCGACCTGGAGCAGCACCTCCAGGTCACGCTCGGCCGCCTCGGCACCACGGGACAGGGAGCGGGCCAGCTTGGCCCGGTCGACGCTCTGCACCACGTCCGCGTAGCGCGCGACCGCCCCGGCCTTGTTGGTCTGCAGGCCCCCGACGAAGTGCAGGCGTGGCGCGGTGACGACGTCGGCGAGGAGGTCGTCGAGCTCGGCCCGCTTGTCGCCGGCCTCGGGATGACGGTTCTCCCCCACGTCGGTGACACCGAGCTCGGCCAGCAGCGCGACGTCGGAGGCCGGGTAGGTCTTGGTGACCACGATCGTGGTCACCTCCTCCGGCGCACGGCCGGCAGCGGCGCACGCGGCGTGGACCCGCTCGCGCACCTCGGTCAGGTTGGCGGCCAGCTCGTCGCGACGGCTCATGGCACTCCCTCTTCCTCGATCAGTGGCGCAGGACGACGACGGCGCCCATGCGGCCCGCCCGGTCACCCTGGCGGCGGTGGGACCAGAAGCGGTCGTCCTCGATCGTGCACACGTCGCGGCCGATGTCGTGCACGGTCACGCCGAGCTCCCGCAGCTGGGAGACCACACCGGCTCCGACGTCGACCGCGGGCGTCCCCCACGACGTGGTGGACCGGGTGCCGGGCACGGCGGACTCGACGGCGTCGGCCATGTCCTCCGGCAGCTCGTAGCAGCGCCCGCAGGCCCGCGGACCGACCCAGGCGTGGAGCTGGGACGGAGATTCGTCGAGGACCAGCGCCTTGACCGCCGCGGGCACGACGCCGCGCACGAGACCCTCCCGCCCCGCGTGCACGACGGCAGCCATCGGGCTCACGTCGCTGGCGAGGACGATCGGCGTGCAGTCGGCCACGCGCACGACGAGTGCGACGTCGACGTCGCGGGTGACGAGCGCGTCGGCCGTGGAGGCCGGCGACGATGCCCTCAGCGACTCCCGCCGCACCGACACGACGTCGGCCCCGTGCACCTGGTGCATCGACGCCACCTCGAGCCGCTCGGTCGACTCCTCACCCCGGAGCCCCTCGGCCACACGACGACGCGTGGCGACGTGCTCGGGGTCGTCCGTGCGCCCTAGGTCGGTCGAGGCGTCGGTGAACCCGACCCTCGCCCAGTCGAGCGAGTCGTCGCGGTGGAAAAACACGTCGTCGACGCTACCGCCCGCGTCCGACCTGCTCAGCGCAGGAAGTCCGGGATGTCGAGGTCGTCACCGTAGGGCACCTCGCGCGGCTCACGGGCCGGCACGGAACGGGGGTCGCCCGACGGCACCGGGTCGGCCTGCGTGGACGCGGAGTACTTGCCGCCGGTGTAGGTCTCGGCCGTGGGAGGAGGCGTGGCGGCCTGCTCCTGGGCACCCTGCTCCTTGAGCAGCGCCGGCTGGGAGGAGTCGCGCGACTTCGGCTCGCCACCGTCGAACCCGGCCGCGATCACGGTCACCCGGACCTCGTCGCCCAGGGCGTCGTCGATGACGGCACCGAAGATGATGTTGGCCTCGGGGTCCACGGCGTCGGCGACCAGGCCGGCCGCCTCGTTGATCTCGAACAGGCCGAGGTCGGAGCCGCCGGCGATCGAGAGCAGGACCCCACGGGCTCCCTCGATCGACGCCTCGAGCAGCGGGCTGGAGACGGCCATCTCGGCGGCGACCGCCGCGCGCTGCTCACCGCGCGCCGAGCCGATGCCCATGAGGGCCGAGCCCGCGTCGGACATGACGGACTTGACGTCGGCGAAGTCGAGGTTGATCAGGCCCGGCGTGGTGATCAGGTCGGTGATGCCCGAGACTCCCTGGTGCAGCACCTGGTCGGCCTGGCGGAACGAGTCCAGCAGGCTCACGTTGGGGTCGCTGATCGACAGCAGCCGGTCGTTCGGGATGACGATGAGGGTGTCGACCTCCTCGCGCAGCGCCTGGATGCCGGCGTCCGCCTGCCCGGAGCGGTTGCGGCCCTCGAAGGTGAACGGGCGCGTGACGACGCCGATCGTCAGGGCACCGAGGGAGCGCGCGATGCGGGCGACGACCGGCGCACCACCGGTGCCGGTTCCGCCGCCCTCGCCCGCGGTGACGAAGACCATGTCGGCGCCCTTGATGGCCGCCTCGATCTCCTCCGCGTGGTCCTCGGCGGCGCGCTTGCCGATGTCGGGGTTGGCGCCGGCGCCGAGTCCGCGGGTCGAGTCACGGCCGACGTCGAGCTTGACGTCGGCGTCGCTCATGAGCAGCGCCTGCGCGTCGGTGTTGATCGCGATGAACTCGACGCCCTTGAGGCCGACCTCGATCATCCTGTTCACGGCGTTCACGCCGCCGCCGCCGATGCCGACGACCTTGATCACGGCGAGGTAGTTCTGGACCGCCATGTGCGATGCCTTTCAGGAGAGGTGAGCCGAGCTGTGGAGCCGGTGGGGTTGTAAGTCTTAACGTGAACGACAGGGTTATAGTTATGTCAACTTGCTGTCTGACGCTCACGCTACGCGCGACGGCGACGGCCACCTCGCAGACACGCCGCGTGTCGCCGGTTCGTTGCCGTTCGTGTCCCCTCCCCAGGCCGACGGCTGGTCCTACTGGCGCGTGGTCGGCTGCTCGGGCGCGCTCACGTCGTACCCGGTCGCGTCGATCCGCAGGAGGGCCTCGAGGACCCGGACCTTCTGCTCCGGCTTGGCCGCGCTCCCCCACGTGACCGTGCGGCCCTTCGTCAGGTCCAGCGTGACGGCGTCACGGCTCGGCGCGTCGACCGACTGCACGAGCTTCATGAGGGAGGGCGCGTCGGCCCTGAGCCGGGAGACCACCGACGCCGCGGCCACGAGCGCCAGCTGGCGCTGCCGTGGTTCCGTGGCGGTCGTGGCGACCTCCACCAGTCCCTTCGGCTCCTTCGACAGGGTCCGGAAGTCCACGCCGAACCGGTCGAGGGCCCGGATCCGGCCGTCGACCCTCGTCCAGGCCACCGCCGTGCGCTCGGTGACGACCACCGTGACGGTGCGCGGCCAGCTGCGCTCGACCTCGACGTGCTCGACGCGTTCGAGCCTGGCCACGCGGGCCGCAGCCGCCGACGTGTCGACCCGCGCGAGCGGAGTACCGGGGGTCAGGTCGGCCGCGGTGCGCACCTGGTCGGGCTTCAACGTGCTGAGCCCCTCCACCTGCACGGTGCGGACGCCGAGCAGGTCCGAGAACCAGATCACCCACACGAGTCCGACGACGGCGGCGACGCCCAGCACTCCCCCCAGCCAGCGCAGCAGGCGCCGACGACGGTCCTGTCGGCGCCGGAGGGCGAACCGTTCCTCGCTCATGCTCCCGACGCCTCGCGGGTCCGCAGACCCTCGAGGATGCGCGGTCCGACCGTGGTGACGTCGCCGGCCCCGAGGGTGAGCACCAGGTCGCCGTCGCCCAGCTCGGGCAGGAGCGCCGCGTGCACCGACTCCACCGGTCCACCGGCCGACGCCGGCGGTCCGTGGACGGCGTCGACCACGAGCGCGGCCGTGACGGCGGGATCGGGATCCTCCCGCGCGAGGTACAGGTCGGCCACCACCACGCGATCGGCGGCCGAGAGGGCCTGCCCCATCTCGGCGCCGTAGCGACGGGTGCGGCTCACCAGGTGCGGCTGGTAGACGACGACGAGGCGACCGTCCCCGGCGAGCGACCGGGCGGCCGCCAGGTCGGCGCGGATCTCGGTGGGATGGTGCGCGTACGAGTCGTAGACCGTGACGCCGTCGACGGCGCCGAGCCGCTCCATGCGGCGTCGGGCTCCCCCGTACGTGGCCAGGCCGGCCACGAGGGCGTCGGCCGGGTGTCCGAGGCGCAGGCCGACGGCCAGGGCCAGCAGGGCGTCCTGGGCGTAGTGCGCACCGGGCACGGCCAGCTGCACCGGCAGGCCGGACAGGCCCATCCCCTCGACGAGGAAGGTGGTGGCGCCCTCGACGACACGGACGTCGCGGGCCCTCAGCTCGTCGTCGGGGTGGTCGAGGTCCTGCGTCGACGGGTCGATGCCGGTGGTCACCACGTCGAGGCCGCGAGCCCGCCCGACCGCCGCGAGGGCGGCGGCGCCGGGGTCGTCGGCGCCGACGACGAGCAGCTCCGCCACGGTGCCGACGAACTCGTCGAAGGCCGCGGCGTAGGCCTCCTCGGTGCCCCAGGTGTCCAGGTGGTCGGCGTCGACGTTGGTCACGACGGCCACGGCGGGCTCGTAGTGCAGGAAGGCGCCGTCGCTCTCGTCGGCCTCGGCGACGAGGAGGTGTCCCGCGCCGAGCCGGGCGTTCGTGCCGAGGCTCGCGACCTCGGCACCGATCGCGAAGGACGGCTCCGCGCCCGCGCCCACCAGGGCACACGTCAGCATCGCGGTGGTGGTGGTCTTGCCGTGGGTGCCCGCCACGGCGACGGTCCGTCGGCCGGACATCACCGAGCGCAGCCCGGCCGACCGGGGCCAGAGGCGCGCGCCGGCCGCGCGGGCGGCGACGACCTCAGGGTTGTCCTCGCGGACCGCGGTCGAGACGATCACGGTGTCGACGCCCGCCACGTGCTCGGCCGCGTGACCGACGTGCACGGTGATGCCCTCCGACCGCAGGGCCCGGACGACGTCGGTGTCGGCGGCGTCGCTGCCGCTGACCGACACCCCCTGCTGCGCCATGAGACGGGCGATCGCCGAGAGCCCGGCGCCGCCGATGCCGACCAGGTGCACGCGGCCCAGCCGGTCGGGGCCGGGCACGGCGTCGGGGAAGGGGACCTTCATCGGCCCAGCTGCCGTCCGGCGGCGGCGACCACCATGCGGGCGAGCCGGACGTCGGCGTCGCGCGGCACGAGGTCGCGCGCGGCCGCCGACATCGCGGCCAGGCGCTCCGTGTCCTGCACGAGCGGGACGACCACGTGGTCGACCCACGACGGCGTCATGGCCTCGTCGTCGATCAGCAGCCCGCCCCCGGCCTGGACCACGGGATGGGCGTTGAGCGCCTGCTCGCCGTTGCCGATCGGCAGGGGGACGAACGCCGCGGGGAGCCCCACGGCCGCGACCTCGGTGACCGTGTTGGCGCCCGCGCGGCACACCACGAGGTCGGCCGCGGCGTAGGCGAGGTCGATCCGGTCGATGTACTGCTCCACCACGTAGGGCGGGGCACCCTCCGGCCGGTCGAGCACCACCTCGTCGGGACGACCCGCGGCGTGCAGCACCTGGATGCCGGCCTCGGCGAGGTCACGCGCGGCCCCGCTGACCGCGTGGTTGATGCGTCGGGCACCCTGCGAGCCGCCCGTGACGAGGAGCGTCGGACGGTCCAGGTCGAGCCCGAAGTGCGCGCGGCCCTCCGCACGCGAGGCCGCACGGTCGAGCCCGGAGATCTGGCGTCGGATGGGCAGGCCGACGTAGCGCCCGTTCCGCAGCGGCGTGTCGGGGAAGCTGGTGGCCACGTGCGTCGTGAAGCGCGCTCCGAGCCGGTTGGCGATGCCGGGCTTGGCGTTGCCCTCGTGCACCACCAGGGGGATGCGCATCCGCCGGGCCACGAGGTAGGCGGGCACCGACACGTAGCCGCCGAACCCCACGACCACGTGCGGCTTGACGCGCTCGAAGACGTCCTGCGTCTGGGCCACGGCGGCGCGCAGCCGGCCGGGCACCCGGAGCATGGCGATCCCGGGGCGTCGGGGCAGCGGCACCGGAGGCACCAGCTCGAGCGGGAACCCGGCCTCCGGGATGAGCGTGGTCTCCAGGCCACGGGGTGTGCCGAGGCAGGTGACCTCCACGCCCTCGTCGCGCAGGACGGCTGCCGTGGCGAGCAGGGGCGAGGTGTGGCCGGCGGTGCCACCGCCGGCGAGCAGGGCGCGCACCGCTCATCGCCTCCTGGCAGCGTTGCGTCGGGCGCGGCGGGCCTTGCTGGCGGCGAGGGCGCGCTTGGCCCCCGGCTCCGTCGTGGCGCAGCTCAGCAGGACGCCGCAGCCCACGAGGGTGACCAGCACGCTCGAGCCGCCGTAGGAGAGCAGCGGCAGCGGGATGCCGATGACCGGGAGCAGGCCCAGCACCATGGCGATGTTGATCACGGCCTGGGCGGTGATCCAGACGGTGATGCCGGCCGCGGCGTAGCGCGCGAAGGGATCGCGGCTGCGCGTGGCGATCCGCACGCCCGCGACGGCGAGCAGCACGAACAGGACGAGGACGACGAGGCTGCCCAGCAGGCCGAGCTCCTCGCCGACGACGGCCAGGATGAAGTCGGTGTGCGCCTCCGGCAGGGAGCCCCACTTCTGCCGGCTGCCGCCGAGGCCGACGCCGCCGAAGCCGCCCCGCGCGAACCCCATCATGGCTTGGACGGCCTGGTAGCCGTCCTTGTCCGGGTCGGCGAGCGGGTTGAGGAAGCTCAGCATGCGCGCCACGCGGTGCGGCGCGGTGGCGACGAAGAATACGCACAGGACGCCGACGAACGCCACGATCGCGCCGAGGTAGCGCCCGGGCAGCCCGGCGACCCAGAGCATCCCGACGATGACCGCGAAGAGGACGAGCGCCGTGCCGAGGTCGTTCTGCGCCACGACGAGCGCGGCGCACGCCCCGGCGACGATGAGCATGGGCAGCAGGATCAGGCGCGGCGTGTCCAGGTGCTTCTGCCGGCGCGCGTAGTGGTCGGCGATCCAGAGCACGAGCGCCAGCTTGAGGAACTCCGACGGCTGCAGCCGGAAGCCCGCGGCGACCGGGATCCAGTTGGTGTTGCCGTTCACCTCCACGCCCACGCCCGGGATGAACGTGGCGAGCGTCAGGCCGATGGACACGACGAGCCCGGGCAGGATGAGCTTGCGCAGGGTCGCGAGCGGCAGCCGGGTCACGAGGTAGGCACCGACCAGGCCGACGACGGCCAGCACGAGCTGTCGCTGCACGATCGCGAACGAGTTGCCGTACACCTGCAGCGACAGCACGGAGCTCGCGCTGAGCACCATGATCAGGCCGAGCCCGAGCAGCAGGGCCGTGGTCCCGAGCACCAGCTGGTACGACGCGAGGGGCCGGTCGAGCAGGCGCTGGGCACCGCTCATCGGACCACCGGCGCCTGCGCCGGCAGCCGGCCGGCGATCGGTCGTGCTCATCGGCCGCTCACCCCGTCGGGAGCCGTCGCACCGACGCGGCGAACGCGTCGCCTCGGGCGGCGTAGTCGCGGAACTGGTCCATGGACGCGCATCCGGGGGCCAGCAGCACCGAGTCACCGGGGCGGGCCATGGCTGCAGCAGCCGCGACGACGTCGTCCATGAGCTCATCCTCCCCGGCCAGGACCTCCGTCACGGGCACATCCGGCGCGTGTCGGGCCAGCGCCTCGGCGACGACCGCACGGTCGGCACCGATGAGCACCACGCCGCGCAGCCGGTCGGCGACGGCCTCGACGAGGTCGTCGAAGCGCGCACCCTTGGCCAGTCCCCCGGCGATCCAGATGGCCGACGGGACCCCCCGCAGCGACGCGAGCGCGGCGTGCGGGTTGGTCGCCTTGGAGTCGTCGACGTAGCGGACGCCGTCGATCTCGGCCACCAGCTCGGAGCGGTGGGGCCCGGGCCGGAAGTCACGCAGCCCGTCGCGCACGGCGCGGGCCTCGACCCCGTGGGCGCGGGCCAGTGCGGCCGCGGCGAGGGCGTTGGCCACGGTGTGGGGTGCGTCGTCGGGCAGGTCGCTCACCGAGCCCAGCTCGGCGGCGCTGGTCTGACGGTCGGGAGCGAAGGCACGGTCCGCGAGCAGGCCGTCGACCACGCCGAGCATGCCAGGAGCGGGGACCCCGAGCGTGAACCCGATGGCGCGGGCGCCGTCCTGCACGTCGGCGTCGCGGACCAGCTGCTCGGTGGTGGGGTCCTCGACCGCGTAGACGCACGCCTTCTCGACGTGCTCGTAGACGCGGCCCTTGGCGCGGGCGTACTCGTCGAGCGAGCCGTGCCAGTCGAGGTGGTCGTCGGCGACGTTGAGCACGGCGGCGGCCTCGGCGGCGATCGAGTCGCTCCAGTGCAGCTGGAAGCTCGACAGCTCGACCGCGAGCACGTCGAGCGGCTCGGGGTCCATGACCGCCTCGAGCACCGGGCGGCCGACGTTGCCGACCGCGGCACTGCGCAGGCCCGCGGCCCGCAGGATGGAGTCCAGCATCTGCACCGTGGTGGTCTTGCCGTTGGTCCCGGTGACGCAGAGCCAGGGCGGCGCGTCGGCGGCCCGCAGCCGCCAGGCCAGCTCGACCTCGCCCCACACCGGGAGCCCCCGGTCGGCAGCCGCTCGAAGGACCGGCGCCTCCGGACGCCAGCCGGGCGAGGTGACGACCAGGTCGACGTCGTCGGGCAACTCGGCCGTGCTGCCGGCACGAAGCCGCAGGTCGACCCCCAGCGTGTCCAGCAGCGTGGCCCGCTCCTCGTGGGCCGAGCCCGGGGCGGGTGCGTTCTCGTCGAGCACGACCACGTGCGCGCCGAGGTGCTGCAGCGTGTCGGCGGCGGCGAACCCGCTCACGCCGAAGCCGGTGACCACGGCGCGCACGGCGGACCAGTCGTCGTCGCGGCCGAGGGACCCGACGTCGGGACGTTCCACGGCACTCATGCGACCACGTCCATGGTGAGCGCCGCGCTCACAGGCGGGCGAGCCATTCCCAGTAGAAGACGCCCAGCCCGGCCGCGACGCAGAGGCCACTGATGATCCAGAAGCGGACCACGATGGTGATCTCGGCCCAGCCGAGCAGCTCGAAGTGGTGCTGCAGCGGCGCCATGCGGAAGATCCGCTTGCCGCCGGTGGCCTTGAAGTAGGCCACCTGCAGGATGACCGACGCGGTGATGGCGACAAACAGACCGCCGATGATCACGAGCAGCAGCTCGGTGCGGGTCATGAGGGCGAATCCGGCCATCGCGCCGCCGAGCGACAGCGAGCCGGTGTCGCCCATGAAGATCTTGGCCGGGGAGGCGTTCCACCACAGGAAGCCGAAGCAGGCGCCCGTGATGGCGGCCGCCACGACGGCGAGGTCGAGGGGATCCCGCACCTCGTAGCAGCCCAGGACGTCCTCCGTCGCGCAGCTCTGGTTGTACTGCCAGACGTTGATGATGATGAAGGCGCCGAAGACCATGACGGAGGCACCGGTCGCGAGACCGTCGAGGCCGTCGGTCAGGTTCACGCCGTTGCTCGCCCCGGCGATCATGAGCAGCACCCACACGACGAGCAGCACGGTGGGCAGCTGCGTCCCCGGGATGTCCCTCGTGAACGAGATGGCGTGCGAGATGGGGGTGCGGCCGTTCTCGTCCTCCCAGCCGATGGCGAGGATCGCGAAGACCAGGCCCACGAGCACCTGGCCGATCATCTTGGCCTTGCTGCGCAGCCCGAGGCTGCGCTGCTTGGAGATCTTGATGTAGTCGTCGAGGAAGCCGATGAGGCCGAGCCCGGCGAAGAGGAACAGCAGCAGGATCGCCGACGCGCTCGGGGCGTAGCCGGTCACGAGCTTCGCGACGGCGTAGGCGACGAGCGACGCGAGGATGATCACCGTGCCGCCCATCGTGGGCGTGCCGCGCTTGACGTGGTGCGACGTCGGTCCGTCGTCGCGGATCAGCTGGCCGTAGCCCTTTTTCACGAGCACCCGGATGGCCACACGGGTGCCCAGGAGGGTGCCGACGAGGGCGAGGGCTGCAGCGATCAGGACGGCGAGCATGGGGGCGGGATCCTCTCGGCGGTTCGGGGGGGGGGGGGGGGGGGGGGGGGGTGGGGGACGTGGGCGGGCTCAGGGTCGTGCACGAGTATGCCGGTCAGGCGTCGAGGAGTCCTGCCGTGACGCGCTCGAGGCGCGCTCCCCTCGATGCTTTCACGAGCACGACGTCTCCCGGCTCGAGCCACGCGCGGAGTGTGGTGAGCGCCACGTCGACGTCGGGCACCTCGCGGGCGCGGGCGCCGGCGCCCTCGGCGACCCCGCGGGCTCCCTGACCGACGGCGAGCACGAGGTCGAGGCCGGCGTCGGCCGCCGCCCGCCCGACCTCGACGTGCCGGTCGTGGGCCTCGGGACCGAGCTCGAGCATCTCCCCCAGGACCGCGACCCTGCGCGTGGCGTCGATCGTCCGCAGCGTCTCGACCGCGGCGATCACCGACTCGGGGTTGGCGTTGTAGGAGTCGTCGAGCACGACGACGCCGTCGGACCGCTCGAGCCGCTGGAGCCGCTGGGCGCTGGCGGAGCGGTAGTCCGTGAGCGCCTCCTCCTCGACCCGCTGGTCGAGGGCGGCGGCGACCGCGACGGCCGCCGCGAGGTTGAGTCCCTGGTGGGCACCGGGCAGCGGCACGTGGGTCGTCCAGCGTCGGCCTGCCCGTGCGAGCGTCACGTCCGGCTCGCCGCGCCCGTCCACGTGGACGCCGTCCAGGCGCACGTCGTCGGGGCCGTCGGCGGTCCGGCCGAAGTGCACCACGGCGGCACCGGCCGGCACGCGGGCCGCCATCGCGGCGACCCGCGCGTCGTCGGCGTTGAGCACCGCGACGCCGCCGGGCTGCAGACCCTCCACGATCTCGCCCTTGGCCACGGCGATGTTGTCGACCGACCCGAACTCGCCCACGTGGGCGCTGCCCACGTTCAGCACGACCGACACGTCGGGCGGCGCGATGCGGCACAGCCGGGCGACGTGCCCGACCCCACGGGCGCCCATCTCGACGACCAGGTAGCGGGTGTCGTGGTCGGCCCGCAGGACCGTGATCGGGACGCCGAGCTCGTTGTTGTAGTTGCCGGCCGTCGCGACGGTCGCGCCCGTGCGCCCCAGCAGGTGGGCCACGAGGTCCTTCACGCTGGTCTTGCCCTGGGACCCAGTGATCGCGACGACCTCGGCGTCGATCTCGTCGGCCACGTGGCGCGCCAGACGTCCGAGCGCGACCGTGACGTCGTCGACCACGACGGTCGGCGCCTCGACCGGCCGGGACCCGAGGACCGCGACCGCTCCCCCGTCGAGCGCGGACTGCACGAAGTCGTGGCCGTCGACGTGCTCGCCGGCCAGGGCGACGAAGAGGCCTCCGACCTCGACCGCCCGCGAGTCGAGGGTGGCCGGACCCGTGACCACGACGTCGCCGTCGCCGTGCACAACGCCGTCGACCACCTGGGCCACCGCGGAGAGGCTCATGGGGATCATGCGTGCTCCTCGATGAGGGTACGCAGCACGTCCCGGTCGTCGAACGGGTGCACCACGTCGCCGACCTCCTGGCCCTGCTCGTGTCCCTTGCCCGCCACCACGACGGTGTCGCCGAGCTCGGCGACGGACACGGCGTGGGCGATCGCGTCCCGACGTCCCGGGACCTCGACGACCGTGGCAGCGCCTCCGGAGGCCCCGGCGAGCACGGCGCGGCGGATCGCGGCAGGGTCCTCGGTGCGGGGGTTGTCGTCGGTGACGACCACGAGGTCGGCGTAGCGGGCCGCGACCTCGCCCATGAGCGGACGCTTGCCGTGGTCGCGGTCGCCGCCGGCGCCGATCACGACGACGAGCCGGCCCGCGGTGACCGGCCGCAGGGCCGTCAGGACCGCCTCGACGGCGTCGGGCTTGTGCGCGTAGTCGACGACGGCCGTGAAGCTCTGGCCGGCCTCGACCCGCTCCATGCGGCCGGGGACGCCCTGGCTGGTCTCGATGCCGGCGGCGAGCGCGGCCGGGTCGTGACCCACCGTCGCGAGGGAGGAGATGACCGCCAGGGCGTTCGCCACGTTGAACACGCCGGGCAGGGGGACGTGCAGCTCCAGCTCGAGGCCGTCGGGGCCGAGGACCTCCAGGTCCGTCCCGAGGCGGTGCGGGCGCACGTTGGCCGCGCGCCAGTCCGCGACCCGTCCCTCCGTCGAGAAGGTCGTGACCGGCAGGGAGGTCAGCTCCACGAGGCGCCGGCCGTGCTCGTCGTCGACGTTCACGACGGCGCGCCGGGCGTGCTCGGGGGTGAACAGGCTCGCCTTGGCGGCGAAGTACTCCTCGAGGTCGCGGTGGAAGTCGAGGTGGTCGCGTCCGAGGTTGAGGAACGTGGCGACGTCGAAGGCGAAGCCGTCGACGCGACCCTGCACGAGGGCATGGCTGGAGACCTCCATCGCGCACAGCTCGACCTGCTCCTCGCGCATGACCGCGAAGAGCGCCTGCAGGTCCGGCGCCTCGGGCGTCGTCAGCGCCGAGTCGGCCGCGATCCCCCGCACCCGGGTCCCGATGGTGCCGACGACCGCGCTGCGGACGGCGCCGACGGCCGACTCGGCCAGGTAGGTGCTCGTGGTCTTGCCCTGCGTTCCGGTGATGCCGAGGGTCGTGAAGGCCGTGGTCGGGTGGCCGTGGAACCAGGCGCTGAGCTCGGCGAGTCGCGACCGGGGTCCGTCCACGACGACCGTGGGCAGCGTGGGGAGGCGGGACGCACCCTCGGCGTCGGTCAGGACGGCGACGGCACCGGCGGCCTCGGCGGCGTCGACGAAGTCGGCCCCGTGCGCGCGGCCGCCGGGCAGCGCCGCGTAGAGGTCGCCGGGCCGCACCGTGCGCGTGCTGAGCGTGATGCCCGTGACCGGCGTGGCGTCCGCGGGCGTCCCAGGCCCCGGCACGCCGAGGTGGTCGGCCACGTCCGCGAGGGTGAGCGCCCGAACCTCCCTGGGCCGGGTCCGCATGATCGCCGTGGAGCCGTCGGAGTCCGTCACGATTCCAACGTAGCGACTCCCCGCCAGACCCACTCCCCTACCCACGGCCTCCGAAGGCACCGGCCCGCCGGTGACCCACCTCCGCGGCAAGCGAGCGCCAGCGAGCGCGGCCGAGCCGCACCGCGGTGAGCGAGCGCCAGCGACGGACGACTCACCTCCAACGGCAAGCGAGCGCCAGCGAGCGCAGCCGAGGCGGGCAGCGAGGAGCGAGCGCCAGCGAGCGGATCGCGCCAGAGCGCGAGGAACGAGCGCGCCCCGCCTACCATTCCTGCTCGACCTTCGGGCTCTTCGACCCGGTCGGCGTGACGCCGAAGCGCTCGAGCGCCATCGACATGATGTCGTGGAAGACCGGGGCGGCGGTGGAGCCACCGCCGGCGTTGCTGAAGGGCTTGTCGAGGACGACGTAGGTGACGAACCGGGGCTCGTCGGCCGGGGCGAAGCCGATGAAGGAGACGGTGTTCTGCCCGCGCACGTAGCGTCCCGTGACCGGGTTGACGCGCCAGGCGGTGCCGGTCTTGCCTGCGACGCGGTAGCCGGGGATCTGGGCGGCAGGGGCGGTGCCGTCGTCGGCCGTGACCGCCTCCATCATGCGGGTGACCTGGGCCGCCGCCTTCTTGGAGACCACGCGTCGGGTGGGCGTCTCCCGCGTCTTGGTGGTGGCGCCCTCCTGGTCCACGTACCCGCTGACGACCGACGGGTCGACCATGACGCCTCCGTTGGCGATGGCACCGACTGCTCGCACCACCTGCAGCGCGGTGACCGAGATGCCCTGGCCGAACGAGATGGTGGCGTGGTTGGCCTTGGTCCACTCGGCGGCCGGCTTGAGGATGCCCTTGGACTCGCCCGGCAGCTCCACGCCGGAGCCGACGCCGAAGCCGAACTTCCGGAAGTAGTCGTGCATGGTCTGGTTGTCCATCTGCTGGGCCGCGACGATCGTGCCGAGGTTGGAGGACTTCGCGATGACGCCGGCCGCGGTCAGGTTGATGGTGCCGTGCTTCCAGTAGTCGCCGATCGGGTACTTGTCGATCGTCATGCTGCCGGGGACCTTGATCTGGGTCTCGGGCGTGATCTTGCCCTGGTCGGCCAGCGCCGCCATGGTGACGGTCTTCAGCACCGAGCCCGGCTCGTACACGGTCTGGACGAAGCGCGAGACGGTGTTCCCGTCGTCGCGGGTCGAGGGCGTCTCGGGGTCGAAGGTCGGTGCCTGGGAGAGCTGGACGACCTGTCCGGTGCGCACGTCCATGGTGATGGCGAGCCCCCAGTCCGAGCTCGACGAGCGCACGGCGTCGGCCAGCCGCTGGTCGGCGTACCACTGCAGGTCCCGGTCGATCGTGGTCTTGACGTCCTGGCCGGGCTCCATCTCGACGACGGTGCTGTCGGCCATGGGGATGCGCTGACCGCTCGGTGACACCTCGTAGGTGGCCGAGCCGTCCTTGCCGGTGAGCAGGTCGTCGTACTGCCGCTCGATGCCCTGGACGCCGACCAGCTTGTCGGACTCCGTGGTCTGGCTCATGTAGCCGACGAGGTTGGCGGCCAGCTTCCCTCCGGGGTAGCTGCGCAGCGTCACGCTCTCGCCGAACACGCCGGTCAGTCCGGCCTTGCGGACGGCCTTCAACGCCTTGTCGGCCTTGGCCGCGGGCAGGTTCTTCTCGAGGACCACGTACTGGGTCTTCGGGGTGCGCAGCTTCTCGATCGTCTCGAAGTAGTCGATCCGGTCCTCGCCGAGCGAGGTCACGAGGATGCGAGCGATCCTGGGCGCCTTGTCCGCCGTCATCGTCGGGTCGGCGGTGAGGGTCAGACCGTCCACGCTCGTGGCGATCACCTCGCCGTTTCGGTCGAGGATGTCGCCCCGAGGGGCCGGGATCGTCGTCGTGTTCGTCCCGGCCTGGCGCGCCATGGCCGCGTACGCCTGGGCGTCGAGACCCTGGATCCAGAACAGCCGGACGCCGAAGAGGCAGAACAGGCTCACCACCAGGACGAGGCTGATGCGCAGCCGGGAGCGGGTCAGTCGTTGGCGCTTCATCGGTCCACCCTCGTCACGTTGCTGCGCGGTTCCGCCGGCTCGGGGTCACCGATGACCTCGCCGTCGCTGGGCCGCAGGAAGGCCGGGTTGGTGTTGGGCACCATCCCGAGGCGGATGGCTCGCTCGGCGAGAGCGGCCGGCGCCTGAAGACGGTCGACCTCGCGGCGGAGCTCCTGCTGCTGGACGCCCAGGGCGTCGGCGCGGGTCGACAGTCGGGCGATCTCGAAGGCCTGGGCCTGCAGGACCGTGCTCAGCAGGATCAGACCCACGAGTCCGGCACCCAGCACCGTCAGCACGACGACCACGAAGGGGGCTCGGCTCGCGCGGCTGCGCACGGGCGCGACGAGACGCAGCGGCAGGCTCGTGGGTCGAGCCTGCCGGGTGGTCCTCTGGCGCGGACGTGCCGCGTGCATCGTGCTCATGCCGGTCCCTCCCCCTTCACCACGTCGTGTCCTCTCATGCCGCGATCCGTTCCACGGCCCGCAGCCGCACCGAGCGGGCGCGCGGGTTCTCCGCGGACTCCGCGTCGCTCGCCTGCTCGGCACCCCGGGTGAGCTGGCGGAAGCGCGGCTCCAGCTCGGCGGGGACGACGGGCAGGCCGTGCGGGACCTTGAGCGTGGTGACCTCGGCCAGGGCCCGCTTGGTGATGCGGTCCTCGAGGGAGTGGTAGGCGAGCACGACAACCCGGCCGCCGACGGTGAGCGCGTCGAGGGCGGCCGGCAGCGCCCGGGCGTAGACCGCGAGCTCGTCGTTGACCTCGATGCGCAGCGCCTGGAAGGTGCGCTTGGCGGGGTGGCCGCCGGTGCGTCGAGCCGCGGCGGGGATGCTGTCGCGCACGAGGTCGACCAGCCGTGCGCTGCGCGTGAACGGCTCGGTGTCCCGGGCGGCGACGACGGCCTCGGCGATGCGCTTGGCGAACTTCTCCTCGCCGTGGACCCTCAGCACCCGGGCGAGCCGGTCGGCGGGGTAGGTGTTCAGGATGTCGGCGGCCGTCATGCCCACGCCCGGCGTCATCCGCATGTCGAGAGGGGCGTCCTGCGCGTAGGCGAAGCCGCGATCGGCGAGGTCGAGCTGCATCGACGAGACGCCGAGGTCGAAGAGCACGCCGTCGACGTGACGCAGGCCGGCGTCGGCGAGCACCTCGGGCAGCTCGTCGTACACCGCGTGCGCGTAGGTGACCCGGTCCTCGAACTCCGCGAGGCGGGCGCGAGCACGGCTGAGCGCCTCGGTGTCGCGGTCGACCCCGACGACCCGCAGGTGCTCGAAGCGGCGCAGCATCGCCTCGGTGTGCCCGCCCAGGCCCAGCGTCGCGTCGACGACGACCGGGGTCCGTCCCCCCGACCCCGTCGTGCCGTCCGACTCGATGGCCGGCGCCAACAGGTCGAGCACGCGGTCGAGGAGGACGGGGACGTGGCGGGCGTCCGGCCCGCCGGGCTCCTCGGTCGTCACGAGGCGCCTGCTGTCAGCGCGACCACGACGCCCAGGACCACGGCGATCGCCACGGACACGCCGGCGGAGAAGGCCATGAGGACAGCAGCGTCGGCGACCTCGTGACGGACACGGCGTCGTTGGTTCATCGCACCTCCTCGGGCGCTCGAGGGTCGGGGTGTGGCGGGGTGGTCGTGCAGGACATGGAGCGGGTGGTGGAGACCGTGTGGCCTGATCCCCGTCCGTACGGCTCTGGCACCGGGGAAGTGATGCCAGGACCGGACAGCCGGAGGTCGGACCCTGCGGGCTGGTCAGAAGATGCCGGGCATCACCTCGTCGGACATGTCGGAGAACTGCTCCTCCTGCGACGAGGAGTACTCGTCCCAGCGGCGGGCGTCCCAGATCTCGAGGCGGTCCATGGCCCCGACCACCGCGACGTCGCGCTCGAGCCCGGCCCAGCTGCGGAGCACCGGCGGGATGGAGATGCGTCCCTGCTTGTCCGGCACCTCCGACGAGGCCCCGGAGTAGAGCATCCGCACGAAGTTGCGGGCCTCGCGGTTCGTGAACGGCGTCTCGCGGATGCGGTCGGTGAACGCGCTGAACGAGTCGGTCGTCCAGCCGTAGATGCAGTTCTCCTGCCCGCGGGTCAGCACGATGCCGCCCTCGAGCCGGGGGCGGAACTTGGCGGGCAGGAACAGGCGGGACTTGTCGTCCAGACGCGGCGTGTAGGTGCCGAAGAAGTTGTTCGCATCGATGCCCACCTCCTTCCACCTCGCCCTCTGCGACGTGCCCCGTGGTGCGACCAACGCGCCACGAATGCTCCATTTCGCACCACAGTACCCCACACTCCACCACCGTCAAGCCGATTCGCCTGGTTTCGCGGCACCTTTCCGCCCGCCCTCTCCCCCGACGCCAGGACCGTCCGGCGCTGGGATTGCAGCGCTGGACCCGGAAGCGCGCTGGTCCGGGGTGTGCGGTGGAGCGTGGTGGAGCGACATCGGCCCCCACGGATGGCGCTCAGGCCTCGACGACCGGTCGAGGACGCACGAGACCCCGCACGCACGACGACGCCGGGCCCCGCGTGTGCGGGACCCGGCGTCGGGTGGTGGTGCGGGAGCCGGCGACTCAGCGTCGCGGGCTCGGGTGGGTCAGAGGTCGTCGCCCTCCTGGCGACGCTGCCAGCGCTCCTCCATGCGGTCGACGAACGACCCGGAGGGCTTGGGCGAGGACGGGCGCGAGGGCGCGGCGTCGGGCGACGCGGCCAGACCGTGGCGCCAGGCCGTGACGAAGAAGTAGGCACCGACCAGCATCACGAGGAACCCGGCGACACCGAGCCACGTGGTGGCGGTGACCGCACCGGCGAACATGACGCCCAGGCCCACCAGGAAGCCGAGACCCGCCAGGACGGCGATCTTGCGGTTGCGCGCCGCCTGCTTGGACCCGCGCAGCGTCGAGGCGAAGTCGGGATCCTCGGCAGCGAGGGACTGCTCGAGCTGCTGGAGCAGGCGGGCTTCTTCGTCGGAGAGTGGCACGGGGGCCTCCTGGTCAGGTGGAACTACGTCAAGTCTAGGCGGGCGATGATGTGCAGACCACCCGAGATCCCTGAGAACTCGCTGGACGACCGGACGAGTCGCTCGAGAGCGTACAGCCGCTCCCGCGCGCCGGGCTCGGTGTCGACCACCGCACTGGGCACGAGGTCGGCGAAGGTCCGCAGTCCCGACACGGAGGAGAGGGCGAACCCGGCTGCCTCCAGCTCGGCCGCGAGCTCGCTCTCGACGTACCGCCGGGGCCCCTGGGCGCGCAGGTCCCAGGTCCGCGCCGTCGAGCCGTGGATCGTGGCGGCACCGTCGAAGTCGCCGGTGATCGCGCGGGCGAGCACCGCTGCCGGCCGGCCGGCCACGACCACGCTCACCACGCCCGACGGGCGCAGGACGCCGGCGACCGCGGCCAGGGCCTCGGCGGGATCGTCGACGTACTCGAGCACGCCGTGCAGGACCGCGAGGTCGGTGGAGGCGGCGGCGACGTGCTCGCCCAGGTCGGAGGTGTCGGCCAGGACGCCGACCACGTGGTCCTGGACGCCGGCCTCGGCGGCCCGACGACCGAGGGACGCCAGGGCGTCGGGGCTGGGGTCCACGACGGTCACCCGGTGGCCCAGCGCCGCCAGGCGGACGGCGTCACCGCCGGTTCCTCCCCCGACGTCGAGCACGTCGAAGGGGCCCTCCCCCGGCACGGCCGCGATCGCGTCGAGGACCGCCTGCCACATGATCTCCTGACGCACCGGACGCATGGCGCCACTGTGTCACAGCGCCTCGGTCCGCACCGAGGCTCCTCGCGCATGACCTAGGGTGCGGGCATGGCGAGGATCGTGGTGGTCGGCGGTGGCTTCGCCGGCACCTCGCTGGCGGCGCGTCTCGCGAAGCTGCGGCACGAGGTGGTGCTGCTCGAGGCCTCCGACCGGCTCGGCGGTCGTCTGCGCGGTCACCGGGTCGGCGACGGCGTGTGGCAGCTCGACCCCGACACGTTCACCCTCCCGGGGGTGCTGCGGGACCTGTTCCGCAAGTCCGGCCGCCCCCTGGACGCCGCGCTGACCATCGAGACCGTCCCCGGGCGACGCCACGTGTTCGCCGACCGCACGGTGATGGACCTGCCCATGGGCCGACGGTCGGGCCAGGTCGACGCCTTCGTCGAGGCCTTCGGCGTCGACCCGTGGAGCCCCTGGCTCGACACGATGTCGGACCGTTGGGACACGGTGCGCCGACGTCTGCTCAACCAGGTCCCGGACGAGGACGCGCTAGACCGCTCCACCCGCCGGACCCTCGAGGCGCGGCGCACGCTGCGTCGGGAGACCCAGCGGGTCCTCGACGACCGGCAGCTGCGGCGCATCGTGCTGGACCCCGTGGTCCTGGCCGGCGACGACCCCCGTCTGGTGCCCGCCGCCGCAGCCGTCGTCCACCACGTGGAGAGGGGCTTCGGGCGGTGGGCCGTCGACGGTGGGATGCCGGCGCTGGCCGACGCCCTGACGACCCGCCTGCAGGAGCGTCGTGTCGAGGTCCGCCTGCACACCGCGGCCTCGGGGATCACCCGCGACGGGGGGTCCGTGACCGGCGTGACCACCGACGGCGGTCCGGTCGAGGCCGACGTCGTCGCCTGGTGCGCGCCGTGGTGGCCCGACGGCCTGCCGGAGCCGACGCTCCACCCGCGGATCCCGGCGCACCGCACGCTGGTGCGCCTGGCGGCGGACGCCCCCGACCTCCCCCGGGACGTGGCGGTCCACTCGGACCCGCCCATGCAGCTGTGGGAGTCCTCGCCCGGCTGCTGGACGATCACGCACCACAACGCCGAGGACCCCCTCGTCGCACTCGTCCGCGTGGGCGTCGACCTGCGCGAGCACGTCGTCGAGCGCCACGACCTGCGGCCGGCCGACCTGGTGCGTCTCGGCCACTGGGGCTGGCAGTGGAGGGGCTGGCGCACGATGCTCGAGCGACCGGGGCCGCGCCTGCCACCGGGTCTGCTCATGGCCGGGGCCCACGCCTACCCGGGCGGCTCCCTCGAGGAGATCGGTCTGGCCACCGAGGCCCTGGCCGAACGTCTCGGCCCCGTGCCCCGTCGTCCCGCCCCCTGAGGAGACCTCAGACCAGGCCCTCGCCCCGCAGGGTCTCGAAGATCTCGCGCGTCGCCTTGGACCGGTTGAGCGTGATGAAGTGCAGACCGGGGGCCCCGGCGGCCAGCAGGTCGCGGCACAGCTGGGTCGCGAGCTCGATGCCGCGCGTGCGCACGGCGTCCTTGTCGTCGGCGACCGGCTCGATGACGTCGAGCACCTCGCGCGGGATCTCCGCCCCCGAGAGCTCGGCCATGCGCGCGACCTGGCCGAAGTTCAGGATCGGCATGATGCCCGGCACGATCGGCAGGTCGCTGCCTCGCGCCCGCGTGCGCTCGACGAGGTCGACGTAGTCCTGCACGCGGAAGAAGAACTGCGTGATCGCGAACTCCGCGCCCGCCCGGTGCTTGGCGACCAGGACGTCGGCGTCCGGGTCGCGCCCCCCGGCGTCGGGGTGGCCCTCGGGGAAGGCCGCGACGCCGATCGAGAAGTCACCCAGGTCGCGCGCCAGCTCGACCAGCTCGATCGCGTGGTCCATGCCCCCGGGGTGAGGCTCCCAGGGCTCCCGCGGGCCACCCTTCGGGTCGCCGCGCAGCGCGAGGACGTGGTGGATGCCGGCGCTCGCGTACTGCTTGAGCACCTGCTCGATCTCCGCGCGGCTCTGCCCCACGAGTGTGAGGTGCCCGATCGCGCGGATCCGGGACTGCTCGGCGATGCGCGACGTCACGCGCACCGTGCGCTCCTGGCTCGTGCCACCGGCCCCGTAGGTCACGGAGACGAACGTGGGCTGGAGCGGCTCGAGGTCGGCGATGGTGCGCCACAGCACCTCCTCGCCCGCATCGTCCTTGGGCGGGAAGAACTCGAACGACACGCACGGGCGTGGGTGGCGGAGGTCCTCGAGCAGTGATCGCGAGGACGTGGGCGCAGGACCGTCAGTCACGGACCAACGGTATCGTCCGAACGGTGGGACCAGCCGACCTTGACCGATTTCGGGACGACGTCGCACGTGAGCTCTCTCGCTTCGGCGACGATCGGCGTGCGGCCCTCGTCTCGGTGGGCCCCGACCTGGCCCCCTTCCTCGACGCGGCGACCTCGTTCGTGGCCGGGGGCAAGCGGCTGCGGGCGGCGTTCTGCCGGGCCGGCTGGTTGGTGGCAGGTGGTGACCCCGACGACCCCGCCGTGGTCACGGCCTCCGCCTCGCTGGAGTGGCTGCAGGGCAGCGCGCTGGTGCACGACGACCTCATGGACGGCTCGGACACCCGCCGCGGGAACCCCAGCGTCCACCGCGCCTTCGAGGCGCAGCACCGGGCCGGGGGCCAGGACGCCGTGGGGGACGCCGAGCGCTTCGGCCTGTCGACGGCGGTGCTCCTGGGCGACCTGATGCTGTCGTGGGCCGACGAGCAGCTGCGCTCGTCCGGTCTTCCGCGCGTCCCGGAGGCGTTGCGCTTCCTCGACCTGTGCCGGTCCGAGGTCGTGGCGGGCCAGTACCTCGACGTCCTCGCCCAGACCCGTCCGACGGTGACGGTCGTGGAGGCCATGACGATCGTGCGGTTCAAGGCGGCCTCCTACACGGTGGAGCGGCCCCTGCACATCGGGGCGGCGCTCGCGGGCGCCGACGCCGACCTCATCGACGGGCTGAGCGCCGTCGCCCTGCCTCTCGGGCAGGCCTTCCAGCTGCGCGACGACGTGCTCGGGGTCTTCGGCGACCCCGCGGTCACCGGCAAGCCCGCCGGGGACGACCTCAGGGAGGGCAAGCGCACCGTCCTCGTCGCCCGGGCCACCGAGCTCGGCAGCGACGACGACCGCACCCTCCTCTCCCGCCTCCTCGGCACCCGCGAAGGGGTGGAGCCGCTCACCGAGCTGATGGTGCGCACGGGCGCCCTGGCGGCCGTCGAGCGTGACATCGCGCACCTCGAGGACGAGGCCGACGCCGCGATCACCGCGCTCGGCGACCACGCCCGGTCCGTCCTCGGCCCGCTGGCCCTGAGCGCGACCCGCCGCACCTCCTGACCCGCCAGGGGGTCCGGGCCGAACAGCAGAGCAGGACACGGGCGGCGGAGCACGTCCGGCGCGCGGGCGTTCTCTACACTCGTCGCAGGGTCAGCCGGCCCTGGGAGCGGACGTGAGGAGGTCCGGCGTGACGGTCATCCGCGACGACGCCCTCGTCGGACGCGTCCTCGACGGTCGCTACCGCGTGGGCGAACGGATCGCCCGAGGCGGGATGGCCAGCGTATTCCACGGCCACGACGAGCGGCTCGACCGCCCGGTCGCGATCAAGGTCATGCACGCCGGACTCGGCGACGACGACGAGTTCTCCCAGCGCTTCGAGCGCGAGGCCCGCGCCGCGGCCAAGCTGAACCACCGTGGCGTGGTGGCGGTCTTCGACCAGGGGCGCGACGGCGACGTCACCTACCTCGTCATGGAGTACGTCCCCGGCAGCACCTTGCGCGACGTCATGCGCGCGGAGACGCCGATGCCTCCCCTGCGAGCCCTGCACCTGCTGGCCGACGTGCTCACCGCGCTCTCGGCGGCCCACCGAGCCCACCTCGTGCACCGCGACGTCAAGCCCGAGAACGTCCTCATCACGCCCGACGGCGAGGTGAAGGTCGCCGACTTCGGCCTCGCGCGCGCCGTGAGCGCCGCGACCACCGCCACCGGCGGCACGCTCATCGGCACCGTCTCCTACCTGGCGCCCGAGATCGTGGTCAACGAGGGCGCCGACGCACGGTCCGACGTGTACGCGTGCGGCGCGCTGCTCTACGAGATGCTCACGGGCACCAAGCCGCACACCGGCGACTCCCCCATCCAGGTGGCCTACAAGCACGTGCACGAGGACATCGCCGCCCCGTCGGTGGTGCGTCCGGACCTCCCGCCCTACGTCGACGCCCTGGTCGCCCGCGCGACGGTCCGCGACCGCTCCCAGCGGTCGCAGGACGCCGGCGTGCTGCTGCGGCAGGTGCGTCTGGTCGAGCGTGCCCTGGCCGAGGGGCTCGACGACGACCCCGACCTGACCGCTGACCTGCGGCCCCGCCCGATGGCCGCCGACGAGGAGCCCACCCGTCCCGTCGACCTCGAGCACGAGGCACCGGACGGGGAGCTCACGGGCCCTATGACGCCGGCCGAGGCGAGTGACCTCGACGACGGTGGCGAGACCGTGCTCGTCGACCGCGAGACCGGTGAGGTCGTCGCGCGCGCCGAGCCAACCATGCGGTGGAGCAGCGAGACCTGGACCGACGACCGGACCGCGACGGCTGCCGCGGCACCAGGCCTCCACCCCGCCATGACCGCCGAGGACTACCAGCAGTCCCGCGACCAGGACCGCTCGAGCAGGAGGGGTCGCGTGCTGCTGGTCGCAGCGATCGTCGCCGCGCTGCTGCTGGCCGCGTTCGGCTACTGGCTGGGCGTGGGCCGCTACGCCGACACGCCCCAGCTCGTGGGCCAGGCGGAGGCCCAGGCCGCCGAGGAGGCCGAGGCCGCGGGCTTCACGCTCGACGTCACCCGTCGAGCGTTCTCCGAGACCGCCCCGCTCGGCACCGTGCTCTCCACCGACCCCGCGGCCGGCGACCGTCTGCTGCCGGGCGACACGATCCACGCCGTGGTCTCCAAGGGCAAGGAGCGCTACGCGATCCCCAACGTCCAGGGGCAGACCGTCGACCAGGCGCGCGTCGCGTTCGAGGAGCTGACGCTGCAGGTCGGCGACGTGACCGAGGCCTACAGCGAGAAGATCCCCGAGGGTCGCATCGTCCGCGCCGTGGACCAGAAGGTCGGTCAGCAGGTCAAGCGCGGCACCGTGATCGACCTCGTCGTGAGTCGCGGCCGGCAGCCGATCGACGTGGTCGACCAGACCGGGAAGTCCCAGGCCGACGCGGTGAAGGCGCTGGAGGACGCGTCCTTCGACGTGAACGTGACCCAGCGCTTCTCCGACGACGTCGACAAGGGCGTGGTCATCAGCCAGTCCCCGTCCGACGGCACCCGCTTCAAGGGCGACACGATCACGATCGTCGTCTCCCGCGGGCCCGAGAACGTCGACGTCCCCGACGTCATGGGCCGCCCCCGCACCGAGGCCGTGGCCGCCCTGGAGAAGGCCGGCTTCAAGGTCGACGTGAAGAACCGCATCCCCGGCGCCGACCGCGTCGTGTTCCAGGAGCCCGGCTCGGGCGAGGCCAAGGTCGGCTCGACCATCACGATCTACGTCTGACCTCGCGGTCGGGCACCGGTGTCGACGCCTGCGGGGGTCGTGGCCGACGCGCCCCGCGGACGTTTTTGGTGCACCCGTCCCAGTTCTACCCCTAGGCTGGGTTCGTGACCACCTCCGCCACGCCCCCCGCCTCCCCCGGACCCGCGACCACCCCTCGCATCGGTCCAGGTGACCGACGCGACCTCGGCCTCGTCAACCACGGCATCAGCAGCATCGCGGGCCGCGTCATCGGCGGCCACCGCCCGAACGTGTTCACCACGCTCGGGCGCCAGCGCCGACTGTTCCGCGCCTGGTTGATGTTCAGCGCGGCCCTCATGCCGTTCGGACGGCTCCCGCGCACCGAGACCGAGCTCGTCATCCTGCACGTCGCGACCTTGCGCGGGTGCGACTACGAGCTCGACCACCACCGACGGATCGGCCGCAAGGTGGGACTGACGCCCGACCAGGTCGAGCACGTCGGTGACGCCACGTGGGACGGCTGGACCGGGCGTCAGCGCGTGCTGCTGGACGCGACGGCGTCGCTGGTGCGCGACCGCGACCTCGACGACGCCACGTGGGCCCGCGTGCGCGAGCACCTCGACGAGGCGACCGCGATCGAGCTGCTCATGCTGTGCGGCCAGTACGACGCGCTCGCCACCACGCTCATGACGCTGCGGGTGCCGCTCGACGGTCGCTGACCGGCCGAGGGGTCGGTCAGCGCTCGCGCAGCATGTCGGCGACGAGGAACGCGAGCTCGAGCGACTGCTCGCGGTTGAGCCGCGGGTCGCACAGCGTCTCGTACCGCGTCGCCAGGTCCTCGGCCGACAGCCGACGCCCGCCACCGACGCACTCGGTGACGTCGTCACCGGTGAGCTCGACGTGCAGGCCACCGGGCCACGTGCCGAGCGAGCGGTGCACCTCGAAGAAGCCGCGGGTCTCGTCGATGACGTCGTCGAACTCCCGGGTCTTGTAGCCGGTGGACGCCTCGAACGTGTTGCCGTGCATCGGGTCGCACACCCACGCGACCTCGAGACCCGCAGCGGTGACCTTCTCGACGAGGGCGGGCAGGAGGTCGCGGATCTTTCCGGCGCCGAAGCGCGTGATGAACGTGACCTTGCCGGGCGTGCGCTCGGGGTTGAGCTTCTCGTAGAGCGCGATCGCGTCGTCGGCCGAGGTGGTGGGGCCGAGCTTGACGCCGATGGGGTTGGCGATGTGGCTCAGCAGCTCCACGTGGGCGCCGTCGAGCTGGCGGGTGCGCTCGCCGATCCACACGAAGTGGCCGGACACGTCGTACGGCTGCTCGGTCCGCGAATCGATGCGGGTGAGGGCGTGCTCGTACTCGAGGATCAGGGCCTCGTGCGAGGAGTAGAAGTCGACCGAGCGGAAGGCGTCGGGCTCCACGCCGATGGCGTCCATGAACGCGAGGGCGCGGTCGATCTCGCCGCCGACCTTCTCGTAGCTGACGCCGACCGGGCTGTTCTTGACGAAGTCCTTGTTCCACTCGTGCATCTGACGCAGGTCCGCGTAGCCACCGGTGGTGAAGGCACGGGCGAGGTTCAGGGTCGCGCTGGAGGCGTTGTAGACGTCGACGAGCCGCTGCGGGTCGTGAACGCGTGACTCGGGCGTGAAGTCGAAGCCGTTGACGGCGTCACCGCGGTACGCCGGCAGCGTGATGCCGTCACGGGTCTCGGTGTCGCGGGACCGCGGCTTGGCGTACTGACCACCGAGGCGGCCGAGCTTGACGACCGGCACGCTCGCCGCGTACGTCAGCACGACGGCCATCGACAGCAGCACCCTCAGCTTGTTGCGGACGTTCTCGGCGGTGACGCCCTCGAACGTCTCGGCGCAGTCACCTCCCTGCAGGAGGAAGGCCTCGCCGCGGGCCACGGCGGCCATCCGGTCGCGGAGGTCGTCGCACTCGCCGGCAAACACGAGCGGTGGCATCCGGCGCAACTGCCCGAGCGCACGCTCGCGCGCAGCAGGATCGGCATACGTGGGCTGCTGGGCAGCACCCATCGCATGGAGGTCGTCAAGGCTCGGAATGCTCACCGGTCAAGGATACGGGGACCCCGTCCGTGCCCACGACCACCCACGCACACGTGGACGACGCCCGCTCCGGGACGACACGCAGCCGGGTGGATCCCAGGTCGGCGACCTCAGCCACTACAAGTCGAGCGAAGCGAGACAGGCGGCTGGGCGGAGCCCAGGGCGGCGACGAAGGAGCCGCCGAAGCGGCGAGGAACGAGCCGCGAGCCGCCTACCAACCCAGCGTCCCCGGCGCCCCCTTGAACGGCCCGCTCACGCGCGAGGTGATCCAGCCGCCGTAGAAGTCGCCGTCCTGGGCCTGGACGACTTCGCCGTCGACGGTGCAGCGGTCCATGCGGCCGGGGTAGAGGGCGAGGTGGTCGAGGAGCATCACGTAGCCGGGCCGGGGCCGGGGGTAGGTCCAGGCTCCAGCGGGCACGACGCGGTCGCCGACGACGAGGTCCCAGTAGCTCGCCTCGCCCTTGAACTCGCAGACCGTGGTGCCGGCGATCGGCCGGAGCACGCCCTCGGCCACGGCGTCGACGGGCAGGTAGTAGGTGGGCGGGTGGCTGGTCTCGAGCACGCGGTAGCTGTGCGTGGTCCGCAGGATCTCGACTCCGCCGAGCTCGACGACGACCAGCTCGTCGCTGGGCTCCACGGCAGGCGGTCGCGGGTAGCTCCAGACGTCCTCGACGTCGCGTCCTTCACTCATCCGAACAGCACCTCGGCCTCCTCGTAGAGCTCGGGCCGGACGAGCTTGAGCTCACCGGTCCCCTCGCTGAGCGGGACCCGGACGATGTCGGTGCCACGCAACGCCATCATCATGCCGAAGTCGCCGTCGTGCACGGCCTGGATGGCGTGCAGCCCCAGGCGGGTGGCGAGCCACCGGTCGAACGCGGTGGGGGTGCCGCCGCGCTGCACGTGGCCCAGCACCACGGCCCGCGCCTCCTTGCCGGTGCGCTCCTCGATCTCCTGGGCCAGCCGCTCCCCCACGCCACCGAGCCGCACGTGGCCGAAGGCGTCCTTCTCGCCCGACTGCAGCGTCATGCCCGTGCCGTCGGGCGACGCGATCGGCACCGCCCCTTCGGACACGACCACGATGGGCGAGAACCGGGTGGCGAACCGGCTCTCGACCTGCGCGCAGACCTTGTCGATGTCGAACGGACGTTCCGGGATCAGGATGATGTTCGCTCCCCCGGCCAGCCCGGAGTGCAGGGCGATCCAGCCGGCGTGGCGCCCCATGACCTCGACCACCAGCACCCGGTGGTGCGACTCGGCCGTCGTGTGCAGCCGGTCGATGGCCTCGGTGGCGATGTTGACGGCGGTGTCGAAGCCGAACGTGAAGTCGGTCCCCGACAGGTCGTTGTCGATCGTCTTCGGCACGCCGACCACCGCCACCCCGAGCTCGGCGAGCCGGGTGGCGACTCCGAGGGTGTCCTCGCCACCGATGGCGATCAGCGCGTCGCAGCCGCGGGACTCCAGCGTCGAGCGGATCCGCTCCACCCCGCCCTCGACGGCGAACGGGTTGGTCCGCGAGGAACCGAGGATGGTGCCGCCGCGCGGCAGGATGCCCCGGACGTCGGCGATGCCCAGCTCGCGGGCGTCGTCCTCGAGCGGGCCACGCCAGCCGTCACGGAACCCGATGAACTCGTCGCCGAACGTCTGGACCCCCTTGCGGACCACCGCCCGGATCACCGCGTTGAGTCCGGGGCAGTCACCGCCCCCGGTCAGTACTCCGATCCGCATGGCTCGCTCCTTCGTCGGTACCGACGTCGTGCCCGCCTCGTGCCGGAGCGGGACTCACTCGGGCTTGATCTGGTCCCACACCTCGTCGGACTCGGCGCGCTCGACCACCTTGGCGGCCGCACGCTCCGTCTCCTTGTCACGCTTCTTGGCATCCTGGGCGTAGAGGTCGACGTACTCCTGGCCCGAGAGGCGCATGATCTCGTACATGATCTCGTCGGTGACGGCGCGCAGGATGAAGCGATCGCCCTCGAGGCCCTCGTAGCGGCTGAAGTCGAGCGGCTCGCCGAAGCGGACGCCTGGGCGCGCCATCTTGCCGAAGACCTTGCCGGGGGGCGCGACGACGTCGGTGTTGATGACCGCGAGCGGGATGACCGGCACCCCGGCCTCCAGCGCGATCCGTGCGACGCCCGTGCGCCCGCGGTACAGCTTGCCGTCGTGGGAGCGGGTGCCCTCGGGATAGATCCCGCACACCTCGCCCTCGGAGAGCAGCCGCAGCTGGGTGGCGATGGCCCCGGCGGCGGCTGAGCCGCTCGACCGGTCGATCGGGACCTGGCCGGCACCGGAGAAGAACTTCTTCTGGAACCAGCCCTTGATGCCGGGCGACTCGAAGTACTCGGCCTTGGCCACGAAGGTCACGCGACGCGGGATGACGAGCGGCATGAACAGCCAGTCGCTGTAGGACAGGTGGTTGCTGGCCAGGATGACCGCACCGTCCTTGGGCACGTTCTCGGTGCCCTCGGCCCAGGGCCGGAAGATCAGCTTCAACAGCGGACCCAGCGCCAGGAACTTCAGGAACCAGTAGAACAACGTCGCCTCCTCAGCGTCACCCGGACACTACCGCGCTCAGGGGGGTGCACGGTGGCGACACCGTGAGGGAGGATGCATCCATGAGCCCCACCTCCTCCGGATCCAGCGCGTCGCAGCCCTCCGTCGTGCCGGGAGCCGAGCCCTTCACGAGCGACGGCGGACCCGTCGGGGTCCTGCTGAGCCACGGCTTCACCGGCTCGCCGTACTCGATGGTGCCCTGGGGTCGCGACCTCGCCGACCGGGGCTACACGGTGCGGGTGCCCCGTCTGCCCGGCCACGGCACGACGTGGCAGCAGATGAACCGCACCACCTGGTCGGACTGGTACGGCGCGCTCGAGAGCGAGCTGGACATCCTGCGCGACACCTGCGAGCGGGTCGTCGTGGGCGGGCTCTCCATGGGCGGCTGCCTCGCCCTGAGGCTGGCCGAGCAGCGTCCGCACGATGTCGACGCGGTGGTCGTGGTCAACCCCGCCATCGCCTCGCGCGACCCGCGGCTGAAGGCCGTCCCCCTCCTCAAGTGGGTCGTCCCCTCCCTCGAGGCGATCGGTGGCGACATCAAGAAGCCCGGCATCGAGGAGAACGCGTACGACCGCACGCCCCTGAAGGCCCTGCACTCGATGATGCAGCTCTGGGGCGACGTGCGCGCCGACCTCGGACGGATCAAGGCCCCGGTGCTGTTCTTCCGCTCCACCGACGACCACGTCGTCGACGACAGCACCCTGTCGCTGGTGCGCGAAGGGCTGCGCCCCGGGCTCGGGGAGTTCGTCACGCTCGAGAACAGCTACCACGTGGCCACGCTCGACCACGACGCACCGGAGATCTTCGAGCGCTCCGCCGCGTTCATCGCCTCGCACACCGGTGGCGCCGATGGCTGAGCCCGACGCGCGAGGGCCCGGCCGCGACGGACGCGACGAGTTCGACGACATCGTCAGCCGCCTCGACCTCGACCTGCCCTTCCCCGCGGAGGCCGACGAGCCCGACCCGACACCGGCCGAGGAGCCGGCCGAGCCAGAGCCGTTCGAGCTCGACGACGAGCCCGACCCGGTCGACGAGCAGTTCTACCGTCGGGTCGACCCAGGTCCGGGTCGGCCCATGCACCGTGGGCGAGCCGTCGCCTGGGGCGGCCTGGTGGGATCGCCCCTGCTGCTCATGTTCGCCTCGCTGGCGGGTCAGTGGTTGTCCAGCCCCGTCCTGCTCGGCGCGGCCCTCACCTTCGTCGCCTCGGCGATCTACTTGATCGCGCAGCTGCCCGAACACGGACCCTCGCAGCGGGATTGGCCGGACGACGGCGCCGCGCTGTGAGTCGGGCCATGTCGGCCGCGCCGATGAGCCCGGCCTCGGGGCCGAGGTGCGCGCGGACGATCCGGGCCTCGGACCGGTAGCCGCGCCCCGTCAGCGTGCGCGAGTAGGCCTCGCGCGCCGGACCCAGCAGCATCTCGCCGGCGTCGCTCACCCCTCCGCCGACGACGAACAGACCGGGGTCGAGCGCCGCGGCGAGGTTGGCCATGCCGACGCCGAGCCAGTCGCCGACGTCGGCGATCCACGAGATCGCCTCCTCGTCGCCGTCCTGCGCGAGCGGTGTGACGTGCGCCCCCTCGACGCGGTCGGCACCACCGGCGGCCTCGGCCAGCCGACGGCCGATGGGTGAGCCCTCGGCCACCGCCGCCGCCGCCCGACGTCCGAGCACGCGCCCGCTGGCGTACTGCTCCCAGCAACCGAGGTTCCCGCACTCGCAGCGGTTGCCGCCGGGCACGACCTGCATGTGGCCGAACTCCCCCGCGATGCCGAAGTGGCCGCGGTACGGCAGTCCGTCGATGACGAGCGCACCGCCGATGCCGGTGCCGAGCGTGATGAGCACCAGGTCGGGCTCGTTCTGCGCCGCTCCGAACCGCCACTCGGCCCAGCCGCTGGTGTTGGCGTCGTTGTCGACCATCACCGGCAGCATGGTCCGGCGGGCGACCCGGTCGCGCAGCGGCTCGTGCCGCCACGCCAGGTGCGGCGCGAAGAGGACGGTCGACTGCGACGCGTCGACGAAGCCCGCGGCGCCGATGCCCACGGCCTTGACCGGGAGCTCGGCGCGGAACTCCGCCGTGATCTCGGTGATCGCGTCGAGCACGGCCTCGGGCTCGGTCGTGGGCGTCTCGCGACGGGTGCGGGCGACGACACGTCCGTCCTCGTCGACCACGCCGGCCGCGATCTTGGTGCCGCCGATGTCGATGCCGACGGCCAACCTGTCCGCCATGTCAGTCCCCTGTTCCTGAGCCGGGTGCGGAGCCGACCGGCTGCGCCGTCGCCCGGCGGGCGGAGCGGCCGAGGTCGGCGGCGCCGACGATGCCGGCGTCGTTGCCGAGGGTCGCGAGGCGCACCTCGGCGACACGACGGTGGAAGCGCGCGGGCAGGTGCTCCTCGAAGGCCTCCCGCACGGGGTCGAGCAGCAGGTCGGCTGCTGCCCCGACCCCACCGCCGATCACGATGACGCTCGGGTCGAGCACGGCGGCGAGCGAGGCGCAGCCCTCGCCGATCCAGGCCCCGAGGTCGCGGAGCAGGTCCACGGCGAACGGGTCGCCCTCCTGGGCGAGGTCGGTGACCAGCGGACCCTTGATCTTCTCGACGCCGCCGGCGCGGGCCACGAGGGCCGCCGCTGCCGGGTCGTCGCTCGCAGCCCGTTCACGCGCCTCGGCCACGAGGGCGCTGCCGCTCGCATACTTCTCGAAGCAGCCGTGCTGGCCGCACCCGCAGAGACGCCCGTCGCGGACGAGCCGCAGGTGGCCGATCTCGGCCGCCGCGCCGAACCCGCCGCGCATGAGGTCGCCGGACTGGATCACGCCCCCACCGACCCCGGTGCCGATGGTCACGAGCAGCAGGTCGTCGGAGTCCGCACCCGCGCCGAACCGGTACTCGCCCCAGGCGGCGGCGTTGGCGTCGTTCTCGACGACGACGGGCAGCTCGACCAGCCGGCCGATCCGCTCGCCCAGCGGCTCGTCGCGCCAGTCGATGTTGGGGGCGAAGGTGACCGTGGACCGGTCCGCCGCGACGAACCCCGCCGCACCGACGCCGATCCCGGCGACCGGGTGCTGCGCCTGCGCTCGGAGCCGGGCCACCAGGTCGGCCACGAGGTCGGCGATGGCGTCGGCGTCGGGCGTGGGCTCCGAGACGCTGGCCAGGATGGTGCCGTCGGGCCCCACGAGGCCGGCGGCGATCTTGGTGCCGCCGATGTCGACCCCCACGCCGAGGCGCGTGTCGTGGTCGTGCGTCGAGCTCATCGGCTCGCCTCTCCCTCGTCGGTACGTCGGTCGCTGGTGTCGTGGGTGCCGTCGCCCTGGCGCAGCGCGGTCTCGAACGCGTCGCGCACGGTGCGCGCGAGGTGCAGCGCCGCCACGGCGACCTCCTCGACCACGTCGGGGTTGGTCTTCACGAAGCCCACCACCTGGCACACCGGGCACCACGACGTGGTGCACACGTGCGCGTCGGCGTCGGGCGACCCGGCGTCGGCGTCGTTCCGCCGGGGCGCCGTGGTGTCGGCGTCGACGGCGAGCGCTCGCAACAGCTTGAGGGTCTCCTGTCCCAGCGACCCCACCTCGTCGTCAGCCAAGAGTCTCGACCCGTTGCTTCAAGCCGCTCAGGGCCGCGTCGATGATGACCTTCTCGGCCTTGCGCTTGAGCGTGCCGAGCAGCGGCACGGCGACGTCGACGGCGAGCTGGTAGGTCACCCGCGTCCCGCCGGCCACCTCGGCCAGCGCGTACGTGCCGTCGAGCGCGGTCAGCACCGTCGCCTTCTCCGCCAGGCTCCACGACACCGATCGGTCGCCGTCCCAGGTGTAGAGCAGCTCGTAGGTGTCGCGGATGGGTGCGGCGTCGAGGGTGAAACGGACCCGGTCGGCCCGATCGCCGCCAGCGACGTCGACCGTTCCCGGCTCGACCACCTCGGCGCTGCGGACGCCGGTGGCCCACGACGGATAGGCGTCGAAGTCGGCGATCACGGCCATGACGTCCGACGGCGCGGCATCGATGACGATGTCGCTCGTGGTGCGCGCCATGGGCCCTCCTCGCTTCCTCGGGATCCTCATCGTAGTGGGACGCCGCTCCACGTCCGCCCCGCGGCTCCCGTGCCCGTTCGACGCCGAGTAGCCTGCCGTACGTGAACGCTGCGGACGGTGACCGACCTGACCCTGCCGCGTCGGACGGACGCCCCGACCGGGGCAACCTGACCGACGACGTGCTCGACCGCCTCGCGGCCGATCCGGAGGCCGTGGCCCTCGCCCGACGTGGGCCGGACGGCTGGTCCGACGTGACGATCGGCGCGTTCCACGCCGACGTCGTCGCCGTCGCCAAGGGACTCGTCGCAGCCGGCGTCCGGCCGGGCGACCGGGTGGCGCTGCTCTCGCGCACGCGGTACGAGTGGACGCTCGTGGACTACGCGGTCTGGTGGGCCGGAGCGGTCACCGTGCCGATCTACGAGACGTCCTCGACCGACCAGGTGGCCTGGATCCTCGCCGACTCCGGCGCCGTCGCAGCCGTCGTGGAGAGCGCGCAGCACCTCGGACGGGTCGACGAGGCCCGCCGCGACGCCCCGGACCTGAAGCACGTGTGGACGATCGACGAGGGCGGCCTCGACGAGGTCCGCAGCGCGGCCGAGGGCGTCAGCGACGCGCAGCTCGAGCAGGCCCGGGCGACCCTCACGTCGGACTCGCTCGCCACCCTCATCTACACCTCGGGCACCACGGGCCGTCCCAAGGGCTGCCGGCTCACGCACGGCAACTTCCGGGCCGAGCTCGAGGGCGCGCTCGAGCAGCTGCCCGAGCTGTTCGGCCGCGAGAACGCCTCGACGCTGCTCTTCCTGCCCCTGGCGCACGTCTTCGCCCGGATCATCCAGGTCGGCGCCATCCGCTCCGGCACCCGACTGGGCCACACGGCCGACGTGAAGGACCTGGTGGCCGACCTCGGCGAGTACCAGCCCACGTTCGTCCTGGCGGTCCCCCGCGTGTTCGAGAAGGTCTTCAACTCCGCGAGCACCAAGGCCTACGCCGACGGCAAGGGTCCGATCTTCGACCGGGCCGTGGCGACGGCCATCGCCTACAGCAAGGCCCAGGACGCGACGACGCGACGAGGGAAGCCCAAGCGGGTGGGCGCGGCGCTGCGCGCCAAGCACGCCCTCTTCGACCGGCTGGTGTTCGCCAAGCTGCGGCAGGCACTGGGTGGCCACGCCGAGTGGGCGATCTCCGGCGGCGCGCCGCTCGGTGACCGGCTGGCGCACTTCTACCGGGGCATCGGCGTCACGGTCCTCGAGGGATACGGACTCACCGAGACCACGGCGGCGCTGTGCGTGAACACGCCGTCCGACCAGCGCATCGGGACGGTCGGGCGCCCGTTCCCCGAGACCGAGGTCCGGGTCGGCGACGACGGGGAGCTGCTGTTCCGCGGCCCCCAGGTGTTTACCGGGTACTGGAACAACGACGAGGCCACGGCCGGGGCGCTCGACCCCGACGGCTGGTTCGCCACCGGCGACCTCGGCGACGTCGACGACGACGGCTTCGTCCGCATCACCGGTCGCAAGAAGGAGATCATCGTGACCGCCGGCGGCAAGAACGTCGCGCCCGCGGTGCTCGAGGACCGGGTGCGCGCCCACCCGCTGGTGAGCCAGTGCCTCGTGGTCGGTGACGGCAAGCCTTTCATCGCCGCGCTCGTGACGATCGACCGGGAGGCCTGGACCGGCCCCCTGGACTCCCCCGAGCTCGAGACGCAGGTCCAGCAGGCCGTCGACGACGCCAACGCGCTGGTCTCGCAGGCGGAGTCGATCCGCAAGTTCGTCGTCCTCGAAGACGACTGGACCGAGGAGAACGGCTACCTGACACCGTCGTTCAAGGTCAAGCGCACCGCGGTGCTGCGCGACCTTCACGACACGGTCGAGGCGCTCTTCTCCAGGTAGGCGCGCCACCGGGCGGTGATCTGCTCGACGCTCAGCCCCAGGTGCTCCCGGGCGGCGTCCGCGACGTCGCCGCCGTCCCGCACGTCCTCGTAGAAGGCCACGATCCGGTCGTTCGACGTCTCGTCGGCGAGCATCTCGAAGACGAGCCACGCGGACTCGTAGACCGCGCCGAGCCCGTGCGTGCCGGCCGACGCGAAGGCCTGCGCGTAGGGAAGGGACTCGGGCGGACCGTCGGCTCGGACCTGGGCCAGGATCTGCCCGGCGCTCACCGCGAGCGGCGCGTCGTCGTCGCGCAGCGCCACGTAGTCGGCGAAGCCCTCGGCCACCCACGTCACCATCGAGGTGCCGACGGCGCCCGTGAGCAGGTGGGCCGCCTCGTGCGTGATGACGACCTGCCGGGCGCGGGGGTCCATGCCGGCGAAGAGGTCGGGGTTGAGCACCACGACGCGGGCGGTCCCGGTGGAGCCGTCGACGGTGGTCGTGACGCCGGCGATCGCGGCCACGTCCTCCTGGGACTGGCCGACGAGCGCCGCGGTCGTGGCCCTGCTGCGGGGGGCGATCACCGTGAGCCGCCCGTCGGCCTGCGGCACCGTCGCCCGGACGCTGCGGTCCGCGGCGCGGGCCGCGCCCAGGGCGTCGAGGTCGGGCACGCCGCCGTCGATGCTCACCACGCGGACCGCGTCGCCGGCCGCCTGGACACGCACGTCGCCTGCCAGCCAGAGCGGGAGACGGTCCCCCACGGCCGCGGCCCCGCGCACCGCGAAGGTGCCGTCGCTCCGGGGGTCGAGGCGGAGCCCCACCTGCGTGGAGCGGACGCTCGTGCCGGCCACGGGCGACGCGTCACCGGCGCGCCACGAGACCTCCACCGTCGCGAGGGTGGAGCCGTCGGCGCGGTCGGCCACGTCGCCACCCGAGACGTAGCGCAGCGACACGTCGGTCACCGAGAGCGCCTCGCGCGCCTGCCAGGCCTGCTCGGCGAACGTGCGCGCTCGGGAGCCCTCACCGGCTGCGGCGACGAACTCCTGCTCCGTCGTGGCCCGCGAGAGCGCGGTCAGCTGGTCGGCCAGCACGACGCGCGCGTCGTCGGGGATCGCGACGACGTCGGGGTCCTGCGACCCGCCGGACCAGGGCCGCTGCCACAGCAGCACGGCGATCGCGACACCGACGAGGACGAGCGCGGCCGTGGTGTTGGCCGAAGGCCTCCTCACGGTGCGCCCGTCACGATCTCGTCGTCATGCGACACCCGGCGCGGATCGGCTCAGACGACGCGTCCGGCCTTGGTGAACCCGTAGGACACGCTCGTGACCTCGATGCTCTTGCCCGGCCGGGGCGCGTGGATGACCTTGCCGTTGCCGATGTAGATGCCGTTGTGCGACATGTCGGGGTAGAAGACGATGTCGCCGGGCTGGAGCTCGCTCATCGAGATCTTGCGCGACGCGGCGTACTGCGGACCCACGACGCGGGGCAGGGAGACGCCGGCCGCGGCGAACGCCTTCATGACCAGGCCGGAGCAGTCGTAGCCCTTCGGCCCGGTGCCGCCGTAGATGTAGGGCTTGCCCAGCTGGGCGGTCGCGAAGTCGATCGCGGCCTTGGCGCGGCCGCTCGCGTCGACCTCGAAGCCGATCTCGACGTCGCTGGTGTTGAAGGCGGCCTGCTCGGCGGCCGTCAGCCGTGCCAGCTCGGCCTTGGCGTCCTCGTACTTGGCCTTGATCTGGGCGCGCTTCGCGTCAGCCTTCTTGCGGTCGCGCTCGAGCTCGGTCTTGCGGTCCTTGAGGCTGGCGCGTCGGTTCTTGAGCTCCTCGGCCGAGGCGGCGAAGGACTCGACGGCGTCGGCGCGCGTGCTGTTGAGCGCCTGGACCGCACCGAGGCCCTCGAGGAACTCCTCGGGGTCCTGGCTGCCGAAAAGCCTCACCGTGGGACCGAGCGGGGAGTCGAGCTGCTGCTGCACGACCGAGGCGCCCAGGGCGTCGCGCTGCTTGCGATAGACGGCCAGCTGGTCGGCGATGTCGTCGTCGAGGTCGGCGATCTCGGCGCGCGTGTCCTTGACGTCCTCGTCGAGCTGGTTGACCTGCTCGGCCACCACCTCGACGTCGTGGAACGCGGCCTCGACGTCCTCGGTGGTCACCGGGTCCGCCTGCGCGGGGCCGACCACACCGACGGTGACGCCGATGGTCAGGGCCGCCACCGCTGCGGTGGCCAGGGTCGATCGTGTGCTGCGGGTACGGGCCAGGCCTCGTCGGTGCACGTGCACCCTCCAGTGTCCTCGACGCCTACCGGGTGAGCTGACGGGTTCGGGCCAAGGTCTGCCCTACCCACGGGCGCGAGCGCCCGTGCGATTCACCCCAGGAACATGGTTCCCCGGTCCGCCCTGGACGTCTTCCCCACGTCCGCGGCGGTTCGGCGGTGCCTCCGATGTCGCTCTGGGTGAGCAGCATGCTCCGGACGCACGGTTGCCGAGTCTAACGGAGGCCGCGAGGAAGCGGGTGACGACCCGACGCCTCGACGGACCGCGTGGGCCCTGCGCGGGGTGAGGTGCGTCACCCGGCCTGGACGTCGGGTCCGGAGACGGGGGTGACGAGCCGCAGCGGGGGCACGAGACCCTCGTCGGCCAGGGTGGTGAGTGCGGCCATCTCCTCGGCGTCGACCTCGACACCCTGGGGCGGACCGCCGAGCAGCACGCTGACCACGCAGTCGCCGCACGCGCTGGGACTGCGGACGAGGCAGCTGTCGCAGTCGATCACGACGGATTCGGGGTTCATGTCGCCGACGCTAGGCAGGCGTCCCGACAGAAACGGTTCCCTCGTCCTGCGGCGGGGTTGCAGTGAGTGGTCCCCCGGCGGCTGCGTCGCTGTGGCTGGGCTTCGACCTGCGGCTGCGTCGGTCCGGCTGGGTCTCGACCTGCGGCTGCGTCGCTGTGGCTAGGTCTCGACCTGCGACTGCGTCGGTCGAGGTGGGCCCCGACCTGCGACTGCGTCGCTCCGGCTGGGTCGTTCCTTGCTGCTGCGTCGCTGTGGCTCGTCGTGGACCTGCTCTCCGAAAGGGCCTCGACCGGCAGTTGGGTCCGGGGTCGGTCGGGTCTCGGAGCGTGGCTCGGGGGGACGCAGGATTCTGCGTTCGTGCGCAAAGGGGCGAAGGATGCTGCGTTAGCTACGGGATCCCGTCGTGAACGCAGCATCGTTCGGGTTTCTGCACGCGAAGGCAGAACCTTGCGTCCGCAGGGGCGATGGTGCCCGGCGGTGGGGTAGGGATTCTCCCTTCTCGCGGACCGTTCCACGACAAATGAGAATCCCTGCCCCTGCAGGGCCCCTGGTCGTCGCCACGATTCGTCCTTCGCGTGGCACGGTCCACGCGAAGGAAGAATCGTGCGTGGATCCCGCGCAGACGGAGAATCGTGGCCGCGCCCCGCAGACCCACCCGAGCCAGACCCGCTGCTCCGGTCGAGGCCCTTTCGGAGACCACGCCCACTCGCAGCCACAGCGACGCAACAGCAGGAGAACGCGAAGCCGCAGCGACGCAGCAGCACGTGAAGGCCCAGCGGCAGAGACGCAGCGCCACGCGAAGACCCACCCCACCGACGACACCAAGGGAATCGCCCACTCTGTCGGACGCCGCGCCTAGCGTCGGCGCTGTGACGAGCCCCTTCCCCCACCAGGCCAGCTTCGACGACCTCGGTCGAGCGCTGAGCGACGTCACGTTCTGCGTCGTCGACCTCGAGACCACGGGTGGCTCGCCGAAGGCCGGGTCGCGCATCACCGAGATCGGTGCGGTCAAGGTGCGCGGTGGCGAGGTGCTGGGCGAGCTCCAGACGCTCGTGAACCCCGAGGAGAGCATCCCGGCGTTCATCACGGTGCTCACCGGCATCACCGACGCCATGGTCGTCGAGGCGCCCCGCATCGCCGAGGTGCTCCCCAGCTTCCTCGAGCTGGCCGCCGGCAGCGTGCTCGTGGCGCACAACGCCCCCTTCGACGTCGGCTTCCTCAAGCACGCCGCGCAGGAGCTCGGGATCCCCTGGCCGCGCTTCGAGGTGCTCGACACGGCCGTGCTGGCCCGGCGGGCGCTGCTGCGCGACGAGGTGCGCAACGTCAAGCTCTCCACCCTCGCCGCCCACTTCGGCGCCACCACCACGCCCGACCACCGGGCCCTGCACGACGCGCGCGCCACCGTCGACGTGCTGCACGGCCTGTTCGAGCGGCTCGGCTCCCTCGGCGTGAACTCCCTCGAGGACGCCGTCACGTTCACGTCGCGGGTCTCCCCCGAGCAGCGTCGCAAGCGCCACCTGGCGCAGCACCTGCCGCACGAGCCCGGCGTCTACCTGTTCCGCGACGTCCGCGACCACGTGCTCTACGTCGGCACGTCACGCGACCTGCGCAAGCGGGTCGCGAGCTACTTCACGGCGTCGGAGACCCGCACCCGCATGGGCGAGATGGTCCGCCTCGCCGAGCGGGTCGACTCCGTCGTCTGCGCCACGGCGCTCGAGGCGCACGTGCGCGAGCTCCGCCTCATCGCGGCGCACCGTCCCCCGTACAACCGCCGCTCGCGGTTTCCCGAGCGCCTCACGTGGATCAAGCTCACCCGCGAGCCCTGGCCCCGCCTGTCGGTGGTGCGCCGCGTCCTCGACGACGATGCCGACTACGTCGGGCCGTTCGGCAACCGACGCCAGAGCGAGCTCGCCCTCGCCGCGCTGCACGAGACCTTCCTCGTGCGTCAGTGCACCACCCGCATGGGCCGACGCCCGCGCGGCAGCACGTGCGCCCTCGCCGACCTCGGCCGCTGTCTCGCGCCCTGCACCGGCGACCTCGACCCCGCCATCTACGACGCCGAGGTCGCACGCCTGCGCGAGGCGCTCACCGGCGACCCGCTCGAGGTCGTCGACCGGCTGCGCCTGCGGATGACCGAGCTGGGCGACCAGCAGCGCTACGAGGACGCCGCTGCCGTTCGCGACCGGCTCACCGCGTCCCTGCGGGCGGTCGACCGCACCCAGCGGCTGCGCCAGCTCACCGAGGTCGACGAGCTCGTGGCGGCGGCGCCCGGCGAGCGGGGCTGGGAGGTCCACGTGGTTCGGCACGGTCGCCTCGCCGCCGCCGGGCTCCTGCCCCGCACGGTCCACCCGTCCGCGTGGGTCGAGGCACTCCTGGCCACCGCCGAGGAGGTACCCGCTCCTGCGCACGCCGCCCACCCCGCCCCGGTCGCCTCGGTCGAGGAGACCGAGACCCTCCTGCGATGGCTCGAGACGCCCGGCGTGCGCATGGTGCGAGGCAGCTGGCACGTGCCCGTCGCCGGCGCTGCTCGGCACGTCGCCGACCTGCCGGTCGAGTCCGACGTCCACCGGGCGAACCGGTCTAGGCTGACGGCGTGATCACCGCCATCGTCTTCATCCAGGCCGAGGTCTCGCGGCTTCCCGAGACCGCCGCCCAGATCGCCGACCTCGACGGCGTCAGCGAGGTCTACTCCGTCACCGGCGACCACGACCTCGTCGCCATGGTGCGGGTGCAGCGCATCGACGACGTCGCCGCCGTCGTGGCCGACCGGCTCAACAAGGTCGAGGGGGTGCTGTCGACGCAGACCCAGATCGCGTTCCAGACGTTCAGCCGCCACGACCTCGAGGACGCGTTCAGCATCGGCCTCTGACGTCCGCACGCGGCCGTCGCGTCGTCAGCGAGGGGGCGCGAGCTCCTGCGTCACGGTCGACCAGCGCGCCAGCACCTCGCGCGCTGCGCCGCTGTCGATCGACGTGCGCGCCTGCTCCATCCCGGCCCCCAGCCGCTCGAGCAACGGCCCGCTCCCCCCGGCGTGGGCCGCCAGGGCCGCTCCGGCGTTGAGCAGCACGGCGTCGCGCACGGGTGAGGTCTCACCGTCGAGCACGCGCCGGAACACGTCGGCGTTGTAGGTCGGGTCGCCCCCGCGCAACGCCTCGGGCGAGGAGAGGTCGACACCGAGGTCCCGCGGGTCCAGCAGCTCCTCGACGACCTGCCCGTCCGCGACGGTCCAGACCCGAGTCGTGGAGGTGGTGGTGATCTCGTCCAGACCGTCGTCGCCCCGGAAGACGAACGCGTCGTCACCGCGGTCGGCGAACACCTGCGCCATGAGCGGAGCGGTCCGCAGGTCCGAGCACCCCACGGCCGACGCCGCCGGACGGGCCGGGTTCACGAGCGGGCCGAGTACGTTGAACGGCGTCGCGATGCCGATCTCGCGTCGCGGCGGCCCCGTGAAGCGCAGCCCGGGGTGGAACAGGGGGGCGAAGCAGAAGGTGATGCCGGCTCGCTCCAGCACCGTCGGCACTGCCTCCGCCGGAACGTCGAGACGGATCTGCAGCACCTCGAAGACGTCGGCCGTGCCGCTGTCGCTGGAGGCCGCCCGGTTGCCGTGCTTGACCACGGGCACGCCCGCACCGGCTGCCGTGACCGCCGACATCGAGGAGATGTTCACCGTCTTGGCCCGGTCTCCCCCGGTGCCGACGATGTCGACGACCCGGCCGGGCACGTCGACGAGGACGGCCTTCGACAGCAGCGCGTCGACGAGGCCCTGCAGCTCGGCCTGGGAGATCCCCTTGGCGCGCAGCGCGACCGCGAAGGCAGCGATCTGGGCGGGCGTGCTCTCCCCGTCCAGGATCGAGGCCATCGCCCACGCCGTCGACCGGGCGTCGAGGTCGTGCCCGAGGACCAGGGCGTCGAGCACGTCGGGCCAGGTGTGGGCGCTCACGCCGTGAGCACGGACCGCGCGAGCCCGATGACCGCCTCGGCCAGCCGCAGCGGGTCGATCGGGTGCGAGACGGCGGCCTCGGCCCGCGACCACGTGGCGAGCCAGGCGTCCTGCGGGCGACCCGTGAGCACGAGCACCGGCGGCGCCTGGAAGATCTCGTCCTTCATCTGACGAGCCACGCCCAGCCCACCGGCCGGGTTGGCCTCGCCGTCGAGGATCACGAGGTCGGGTCGACGGCGCGTGTCGTCGAGGTGCTGCCACACGACCGGCTCGGTGGCGCACTCCACGTACTCGAAGGGTGGAAGGTCCGGGTGCGGACGCGTGCCGAGCGCTGTGATGACGGCATTCCTGACGTCTCGGTCGTCGCTGTAGACCAGGACGTGGAACCTGCTGCTCTCGGTCACGTTCGAATCGTACATAATGAGCGCGTGGCCACTACTTCCGTGATCCCCGCGTCCCGACTCCACGGCACCGAGGGACGTCCCTCGATGGTGACCGTCGGCACGATCGTCTGGCTCTCCAGCGAGCTGATGTTCTTCGCCGGACTGTTCGCCGCCTACTTCACGGTCAAGAACGTGACCCCGGAGCTGTGGGCCCAGGAGACGCAGCTGCTGAACGTGCCGTTCGCGACGATCAACACGGCGATCCTGGTGCTGTCGTCCCTGACCTGCCAGTTCGGCGTCTTCGCCGCCGAGCGCGGTCGCGCCGGACGCACCGGCACGCTGCTGCAGATGGGCAAGTGGGGCATGCGTGAGTGGTTCGTCCTCACGTACGTCATGGGCGCGATCTTCATCGGCGGCCAGGCCACCGAGTACGCCGAGCTCGTGCACGAGGGCGTGACCATCCCGTCCTCGGCCTACGGCTCGCTCTTCTACCTCGCCACCGGCTTCCACGGCATCCACGTCGTGGGCGGCCTGCTGGCCTTCCTGCTCGTGATCGGCCGCACCTTCGTCGCGCGCCGCTTCACCCACGAGCAGGCCATCTCGGCGATCGTCGTGTCCTACTACTGGCACTTCGTCGACATCGTCTGGGTCGCTCTCTTCGCGACGATCTACCTGATCCGCTGACGCCTCGCCCACCGGCACGGCGTTAGCCCAACCTAACCCTGCGGACCTGCGACGTCGCTAGGTACGCTGGTCACCCCTGACAGGAATGAGGTTCTCGGTGCGCACTCTGTCGACCCGCCGCCGTCATCCCCTCGCCGGACTCGCTGTCCTGCTGCTGGGACTCGTGACGGTAGGAGCCCTCTGGGCCGCCGCCGCACCCAAGGCCGCTCAGGCCGAGGAGTACACCGCGCGCGACGTCGAGGTCGGGCGCGAGCTCTTCCTCATCGGCTGCGCGAGCTGCCACGGCCAGAACGCCCAGGGCATCACGACGAAGGACGGCGGCAACTACGGTCCGTCGCTCATCGGCGTGGGTGCAGCCGCGGTCGACTTCCAGGTCGGCACCGGCCGCATGCCGATGGCACAGTCGGGCCCCCAGGCGCCGCGCAAGGCACCGGAGTACGACGCCGAGGAGACCAAGCAGCTCGCGGCCTACATCGCCTCGCTGGCACCGGGCCCGGCCATCCCCGCCGAGGACGTCCTCGACTACGGGAACGTCGACGAGGAGGGCCTCAAGGAGGGCGGCGAGTTCTTCCGCACCAACTGCACCGCCTGCCACAACTCCGTCGGCGCCGGCGGTGCCCTGCCGAACGGCCGATACGCGCCTACCCTGAAGGGTGTGAGCGCCAAGCACCTCTACGAGGCCATGCAGACCGGCCCGCAGCAGATGCCTGTCTTCAACGACGAGATCGTCACGCCTGAGGACAAGCGCAACATCATCGCCTACATCAAGAACGTCCAGGAGCAGCCGAACTACGGCGGCGTCGGTGGCGGCGGCCTCGGTCCCGTGGTCGACGGCGTGTTCGTCTGGGTCGTCGGCATCGGCGGCCTCGTCGGCTTCGCCATCTGGATCGGCGCCCACGGCGCGCGCGTGAAGACCAAGAAGAAGGCAGCATGAGCGACGACCTCGAGCAGCACGGCAGCAGCACCCCCGCCACCACGGAGCCCATCCAGGACCCGGGCCTGCAGCCGCACCAGTGGCGTCCGACCGACGTCGACCCGGCACAGGAGCGCCGCGCCGAGCGTCAGGTCTCGGGCATGTTCTTCGCCGCGGCACTGCTCTTCGTGGTGTTCTGCTTCTCCTACTTCCTGATCGACGAGGACCAGACGTTCCTCAACTGGTCCGCCTCGAACTTCGCGCTGGGCGCCACCCTCGGCGGCGGCATGCTGCTCATCGGCGTCGGCATCATCCAGTGGGCCAAGAAGCTCATGGGCGACCACGAGATGGTCGAGATGCGCCACCCCGCCAAGTCCTCAGACGAGGACCGCGCGGCGGTCATGGCCGACATCAACGCCGGCATCGAGGAGTCGACCTTCGGCCGACGTCCGCTCATCCGCAACAGCCTGTTCCTCTCCGTCGGTGCGCTGGCGCTGCCGTCCGTGGTGCTCCTGCGTGACCTCGGTCCGCTCCCCCACAGCCAGGACGAGACGGTGTGGAAGAAGGGCATGCGGGTCGTCAACGACGTGTCCGGCCTGCCGATGCGTCCGGAGGAGATCGAGGTCGGTCAGCTCATCAACGCCGAGCCGGCCGTGTTCTTCCCCGCCGAGGGCGAGGAGGAGGCCGAGTACCACGGCCACGAGCTCCTGGCCGCGAAGGCCAAGGCCGCGATCATCGTCGTGCGCATGCGCCCGGAGGACATCACGCCCGAGCAGGGCAAGGAGAACTGGGGCATCGACGGGATCCTCTGCTACTCCAAGATCTGCACGCACGTCGGATGCCCGATCTCCCTGTGGGAGCAGCAGACGCACCACCTGCTCTGCCCGTGCCACCAGTCGACGTTCGACCTGGCCGACAACGGCAAGGTCATCTTCGGTCCGGCGCACCGCCCCCTCCCCCAGCTGCCGCTGGGTGTCGACTCCGAGGGCTACATCATCGCCATGAGCGACTTCCCCGACATCGTGGCGCCGAGCTACCCCGAGCTTGCGCGCGACCAGAAGAGACTGGATGGTGAGTCATGAGCAACGACACCTACACCCCGGTCGAGGACACGGGCTTCGGCAAGAAGGCCGCCGGTCCGGTGGGCTGGCTCGACGACCGTCTCGGGCTCGCCGGTGTGGCGAAGAAGAACCTGCGCAAGGTCTTCCCCGAGCACTGGTCGTTCATGCTCGGAGAGATCGCGCTCTGGAGCTTCGTCGTCCTGCTGCTGACCGGCGTCTTCCTGACGTTCTGGTTCCAGCCGAGCATGGCCGAGGTCGTCTACGACGGCTCCTACGCCCCGTTCCGGGGCCTGGAGATGTCGCAGGCCTACGCCTCGACGCTGCACATCTCCTTCGACATCCGTGGCGGTCTGCTCATGCGGCAGATCCACCACTGGGCGGCGGCGCTGTTCGTCGGCGCGATGATCGCCCACATGCTCCGCGTGTTCTTCACCGGCGCGTACCGCAAGCCGCGTGAGATCAACTGGGTCATCGGTGTCGGCCTGCTGACGCTCGGCATGGTCGAGGGCTTCGCCGGCTACTCCCTGCCCGACGACCTGCTGTCGGGCACGGGCCTTCGGTTCGTCGACGGCATGATCCGCTCGGTCCCGATCGTGGGCTCCTACGTGGAGTTCTTCATCTTCGGCGGCGAGTTCCCGGGCGAGGAGATCATCCCCCGCCTGTACATGGCGCACATCCTGCTGATCCCGGCGCTGCTGCTCGGCCTCATCGCCGCGCACATGCTGCTGCTGATCTACCACAAGCACACACAGTGGCCCGGCGCCGGACGCACCAACGACAACGTCGTGGGCTACCCGATGCTCCCCGTGTACGCGGCCAAGGCCGGCGGCTTCTTCTTCGTCGTCTTCGGCTTCACCGCCCTCATGGGTGCCATCATCCAGATCAACCCGGTGTGGGCGTACGGCCCGTACAACCCGTCGGAGGTCACGGCGGGCTCGCAGCCGGACTGGTACATGGGCTTCTCCGAGGGCCTCGTGCGCCTCATGCCGGCCTGGGAGAGCACGTTCCTCGGCTACACGTGGAGCTGGAACATCTTCATCCCCGGTGTCGGCGGCCTGGGCGTGCTCTTCACGACGCTCTTCCTGTGGCCGTTCATCGAGCGCTGGATCACCGGCGACGAGCGTGAGCACCACCTGCTCGAGCGTCCGCGCAACGCCCCGACGCGCACCGCGTTCGGCGTGGCCGGCATGACGTTCTACGGCGTCGGCTGGGCGGCGGGCGGCAACGACATCATCGCCACCCAGTTCCGCCTCGACATCTTCGCCCTGACCTGGATCTTCCGGATCGGCCTGTTCGTCTTCCCGGTCCTCGCGTTCTTCATCACCCGCCGCATCTGCATCGGGCTGCAGCGGGCCGACCAGAACAAGATCCTGCACGGCTACGAGACGGGTGTCATCGAGCGCTCGCCCGACGGCAGCTACGCCGAGCGTCATGCTCCGCTCCCGGTCCTCGAGCAGTACCGCCTGACCGCCCACGACCGGGTCCCCGCCCTCGAGGCCCCGGCCGAGACGGACAAGAACGGGGTGGCCGCTCCGGCCGGACGCAAGGCCAAGCTGCGCCACAAGGCGCGCTCGTTCTACTACCACGGCGCGATCGACAAGCCGACCGTGGCCGAGGTCGAGCACGCCGAGGAGCACCTCGGTGAGATCGAGGGGCACCCCGTGCACCTCGGCGAGGACTTCCAGGGCGTGTCGGAGACCGGCATCCCGAAGTCGCACTGAGCACCATCACCGCATGAAGGCCCCCGCTCCGGCGGGGGCCTTCGTCGTTCCCGGGTGGCGCAGGATTCTGCGTTCCCGGCGACGCAGGATTCTGCGTCGTGCGTGTGAGGGCGAAGGATGCTGCGTTCGTGACGGGATCCCGTCGTGAACGCAGCATCGTTCGGGCTTCTGCACGTGAAGGCAGAATCCTGCGTCCGGCGCGGCGACGTCTGCTTCAACGGCGACGATCCACCCATGAACCTGGGGGAACCGCCGGGCGCGGCCGGCTCGACGGAGCTTCGCCCTGCTGCTGCGTCGTCGTGGCTGGGTCGCTTCTTGCTGCTGCGTCGCTCCGGCCGACTCTTCACTCGCTGCTACGTGGCTCCGGCCGGCTCTTCACTCGCTGCTGCGTCGCTCCGGCTGGCTCCTCCATTCGCTGCTGCGTCACTCCGGTTGGGTCGTTCCTTGCTGCTGCGTCGCTGTAGCTGCGAGTCGACCTGCTCTCCGAAAGGGCCTCGACCGGCGGCGGGGTCCGGGCTCCGTCGGGCTCTCGGAGCGTGGCTCGGGGGACGCAGAGTTCTGCGTTCGTGCGTGAGGGGCGAAGGATGCTGCGTTCGTGTTCGGATCCCGTCACCAACGCAGCATCGTTCGGGCTTCAGCACGCGAAGGCAGAATCTTGCGTCCAGCGGGGCTACGGCGCGGCGGGTGGGCAGAGATTCTCCCTTCTCGCCGACCGTTCCACGCAGAAGGAGGATCACTGCCCTCCAGGGGCGCCATTTCGTCCCCACGATGCTTCCTTCGCGAGGCACGGTCCACGAGAAGGAAGCATCGTGCGTGAATCCCGCACAGACGAACAATCGTGGCCGCGACCCGCAGACCCACCCGAGCCGAGACCCCCCGCTCCGGTCAAGGCCCTTTCGGAGAACGCCCCGCCTCGCAGCCACAGCGACGCAGCAGCGAGCGCGAACCTCGCCGCGCCCAGCAGACCCAACCGCGCTGAGACCCCCCGCTCCGGTCGACGCCCTTTCGGAGACCGACCCGCCTCGCAGCCACAGCGACGCAGCGACAGGTGAAGGCCCACCGCTCCGGTCGAGGCCCTTTCGGAGACCGACCCCACTCGCAACCACAGCGACGCAGCAGCGAGCGCGAAAGCCCAGCGCCAGCGACGCAGAAGCACGTGAAGGTCGACGGCAGCGACACAGCACCACCCGAAGACCCACCCCAGCGTCGCAGCAGCATGCGCGATGCCCACCGGAGCGAGCGCAGCCATCCGGACACGTCCCGGAGCCTCCTCAGCGGCCCAGGACGCCCGTCAGGACGTCGCAGAACTCAGCGCCGACCCCTTCGTCCACTCGCTCCAGTCGACGTTCCAGTCGGTCCAGCCGTTGTTGTCCTCGAGGGACCGGGGGCTGTTCACGAAGCGCACGACGTCGCCGCGGCGGGAGCGGTCGTAGACCCACTTGGCGTCAGCGGTGCTCATGCCCACGCAGCCGTGGCTCACGTTCTCGCGGCCCTGCGAGCCGACCGACCAGGGGGCGGCGTGCAGGAACTCCCCGGAGTTCGTGACCCGCATGGCCCAGCGGACGTCGCTGATGTCGTAGTAGTCGGGGTCGGAGGAGTCCACGCCGGTGGTGGCGGCGTCCATGTCGACCGAGGAGAACTTCTCCATGATCACCTTGGTGCCGCGCCGGGTCTCGTTCCCGGGCTTGCCGGTGGACACCGGGATCGTGCGCAGCTTCTCGTCGTCGACGCTCATGGTCAGCGTGTGCTTGGCGACGTCGACCGTGGTCACGACCTTCTTGCCGATCGTGAAGGGGATGTTCTGGTCCTGCTGGCCGTACACCCCTCCCCCGGCGGGAAGGCTGTTGAGGTCGAGGTCCACCGTCACCTTCGTCCCGGCGGGCCAGTAGCGCTCGGGGCGGTAGTGCACGACGGAGTCGCTGATCCAGTGCCACGACCCCTCGACCTCGGGGGTGGACCGGACGTGCATGTGCTCCTCGAACAGCTCCCGGTTCTTCACGGGGATGTCGAAGGTGACGATGACCGGCATGCCCACGCCGACCATCTCGCCCTTGAGCGGAGCCACCGACGGATAGGTCTGGTCGTCCAGGGTCAGCGTCTGAGTCGTGAACGTGCGCACGAGGTCGACGTCCTTGCCGTCGTCGCCACGGACCTGCGCGGTGAGCGTGTAGGCCGTGCCGGGCTCGAGCCGCGACGCCGCCGTCCAGCCGGACTCGCCACCCTCGCCCTCGATGGCCTCGGCGCCGTCCTCGGTGGACAGGGAGGCCTCGACGATCGTCCCGTGCTCGACGCCGACCTCCACGAGGGTGTCGACGGGCACGTCGGCCGCCTTGTCCTTCACGTTGGCCGTGACGACGGCCGGCTCCTTGGGCGCGACGGCCTCACGGAGCGATCCGCCCGAGGTGCAGGCTGCCAGGAGCGACGCGATCGCCACGACGACGAGCACGACGCGGTGCCCCAGGAACGTTGACCTCACCGCGTCATCCTACGCGGCGGGGACCAACACCCAGGCTGATCAGTGGGCGTGGACGCCGCGGTAGTACTCGAAGATCCAGCCGCAGAGGGTCACGGCACCGATCGTCGCGCCGATGATGAACAGCCACCAGCCGATGACCACGCCGAGCACGATCGTGCCGAGGGCCAGGGCGCAGTAGAGCGGCCACCAGCTGTACGGCGGGAAGAAGCCCAGCTCGCCGGCGCCGTCGGCGATCTCGGCGTCGTCCAGGTCCTCCGGACGGCTCGGGATCTGCTTGGCCACCACGTACAGGTAGAAGCCCAGCAGGGCGCACAGCAGGAACGTCATGACCAGCGCCGTGGTGCCTGTGGGGTCCTCGGTGAGCACCCAGTACACCGGCGCGATGAAGACGAAGAAGATCCCGCAGGAGATGATCGTCCAGTACTCGGCCTTCATGCCCTTCATGGCTCAGTGACCGTCCTTCTGCTGCTTGGCATCTCTTATGGCCGACTCTTTGCCGTTGGTGTTGGGAGCGTCCGCGAACACACCGCCCTCGTCGGGGTTGTGCAGCAGCTCCAGCTCGGCGATCTCCGGGTGGTGCAGGTCGAACGCCGGGCTCTCGCTGCGCACGCGCGGCAGGGAGTGGAAGTTGTGGCGCGGCGGAGGCGAGCTCGTGGCCCACTCCAGCGACCGGCCCCAGCCCCACGGGTCGTCGAGCTTCACCAGTGGGCTCTTGCGCGACTTCCACACGTTCCACAGGAACGGGAGCGTGGAGGCGCCCAGCAGGAACGCGCCGATCGAGGAGATCTCGTTGAGGGTGGTGAAGCCGTCGTTGGGCCCGTAGTCGGCGTAGCGACGCGGCATGCCCTCGACGCCCAGCCAGTGCTGCACGAGGAACGTCAGGTGGAAGCCGATGAACAGCAGCCAGAAGTGGATCTTGCCCAGCTTCTCGTCGAGCATCCGGCCGGTGAGCTTCGGCCACCAGAAGTAGAAGCCCGCGAACATCGCGAACACCACCGTGCCGAACACGACGTAGTGGAAGTGCGCCACCACGAAGTAGGAGTCCGACAGCGAAAAGTCGAGGGTGGGCGAGGCCAGGATGACGCCGGTCAGTCCACCGAAGAGGAACGTGACGAGGAAGCCGATCGAGAAGATCATGGGGGTGTCGAAGGACAGACTTCCCCCCCATAGCGTGCCGATCCAGTTGAAGAACTTCACGCCGGTGGGCACCGCGATCAAGAACGTCATGAAGCTGAAGAAGGCGAGGTCGACCGCCCCGGTGACGAACATGTGGTGCGCCCAGACCGCCACCGACAGCGCGGCGATGAGCAGGGTGGCGGCCACCAGGCCGACGTAGCCGAAGATCGGCTTGCGGCTGAAGACCGGGAGGATCTCGGAGATGATGCCGAAGAACGGCAGAGCGATGATGTAGACCTCTGGGTGCCCGAAGAACCAGAACAGGTGTTGCCACAGGATCGGCCCGCCGTTGGCGGCGTCGAACACGTTCGCGCCGAGCATCCGGTCGGCGGCCAGCGTGAGCAGCGCCGCAGCGAAGATCGGGAACGCGATGAGGACCAGCAGGCTCGTGACCAGCGTGTTCCACACGAAGATCGGCATGCGGAACATGGTCATGCCGGGCACGCGCATGCAGAAGATCGTGGTGATGAAGTTGACGGCGCCGAGGATGGTGCCGAGGCCCGACATCCACAGGCCCATGACCCACAGGTCGCCGCCCATGCCGGGCGAGTTCACGCCGTCGGACAGCGGGGCGTAGGCGAACCAGCCGAAGCTCGCTGCGCCGCCGGGCACGAAGAGGCCACCGACGACGATGCTGGAGCCGAAGAGGTACAGCCAGTAGCTGAACATGTTCAGGCGCGGGAAGGCGACGTCGGGCGCGCCGATCTGCAGCGGCATGATCGCGTTGGCGAACCCGAAGAACAGCGGGGTCGCGAACATGAGCAGCATGATCGTGCCGTGCATCGTGAAGGCCTGGTTGTAGGCCTCGTCGCTCAGCAGGTTGGAGCCCGGCTGCGCCAGGTTCGCGCGGATCGCCAGGGCGAGGACGCCGCCGATCAGGAAGAAGACGAACGACGTGACGAGGTACATGTTGCCGATCACCTTGTGATCGGTCGTGGTGATGATCGTGACGACCTTCTGGCCGAGCGTCGTCTCACGGACGGCGGTCTGCTCCCGGCCGTCGTCGAATGCCGCAGTGGTGGCCATCAGTTGCCCGCACCTTCCTGGACGCTCTCGTCGTCCGTGTCCTCGCCGCGCAGACCGGCGACCGTGTCGGCCTCCTTCTGCCCGGCCGGCGCACCCGTCTGGCCGATCTCGACCAGGTCCTGCAGGTGTGCCTCGTACTCCTCGGGCGACACGACGTTCACCTTGAAGATCATGCGCGAGTGGTACAGGCCGCACAACTCGGCGCACCGACCCGTGAAGGTGCCCTCGCGGGTGGGCGTCATGTCGAAGCTGTTGTCACGCCCCGGGACGACGTCCATCTTGAAGTAGAACTCGGGGATCCAGAACGAGTGGATCACGTCGGGGCTCGTGAGGTTGAACCGCACCGACTCGCCCACCGGGAGCCACAGCTCGGCCGGCGCGTCGGGCGTGCCGAAGTCGAAGACGTCCTCGCCCTGCGTGGCCTGCTCCTCGAGGTAGTTGAAGGCCCACTGCCACTTCGAGCCGACGACCTGGATCGTGTGGTCGGGGTTCTCGACCTCCTCGAGCACCTCGTTCTGCGAGGTCACCGTGTGGAAGAAGAACACGGCCACCACGACGACCGGAGCGATCGTGTAGAGCGCCTCGAGCGGGAGGTTGTAGCGCACCTGCGTGGGGACCTCGTCGTCGCTGCGGCGGCGGTAGCGCACCGAGGCGTAGACGATGAGCCCGAAGACCAGCACGAACACCACCAGCACGGCGATCCAGGCACCGAGCCACAGGTCCCAGACGGCCTGCGAGCGGTCGCTCGCGGCGATCGGGAGCGCGAGGCGCTTGATGTCGTGGTCCGCGACGGGCGAACACCCACTCAGGACCACTGCGACGACGACGGCAGCCGCCAGCTTCATCCGACCCACGAGGCGCCTTTCTTGTCCACACCAGTCATGCGATGACCCGCTCACAGTACCCCGACGCTCTCGCGCGGGAGCAGGTAAGGGCACCCTTCGTGTCGTGCTCCCGAGGGGCCGCTCACGCGAGGCTGAGAGCAGCGCCGACCTCGGCGCCCGCGGCCTCGCCGTAGGCCGCCGAGAACCGCCCGAGGAACCCCTCGCGCGTCAGGGTGTACTCCTGCGTGCCGGTGGTCTCGACGACGCTCGCCGCGATCGTGCACCCCATCTGGGCGCACCGCTCGAGCGACAGACCGGCGGCCACCCCGGCCAGGAAGCCCGCCCGGAAGCTGTCGCCGACCCCCGTGGGGTCGACCGAGCGGACGTCGGGGATCGCCGCGACCTCGATCTCGGGACCGTCGGCCGGGACCACCGTGACGCCGTCCTTGCCCCGCGTGACGACGCGGGTGCCGACGCGCGCCTGCACGTCGTCGGCCGACCAGCCGGTCTTGCTCTGGATGAGGGCGTCCTCGTAGTCGTTGCTGAACAGGTAGGCGGCACCGTCGACGAGGTCACGGATCAGGTCGCCGCCGGCCCAGGCGAGCTGCTGCGAGGGGTCCGCGGCGAACGGGATGCCGAGCGACCGGGCCGTCTCGGTGTGGCGCTGCATGCCGGCCGGGTCGTCCGGTCCGATGAGCAGCAGGTCGATCGGGCGCTCGCGGTGGATCTCCCCCACGTCGATGCGCCGCGCCTCGGCCATGGCACCCGGGTAGAACGTGACGATCTGCGCGTGGGCGTCGTCCGTCGTGATGGTGCACAGGGCCGTGTGGGCCGTGGGCGAGACGTGGACGAGGGAGCAGTCGACGCCCGCGTCCTCGAGCCAGGTGCGGTAGCCCTGCTCCACGAAGTCGGTGCCGACCGAGGCCACGAGCGTCGGTCGGTGGCCGAGTGCGGCCAGGGCGAAGGAGATGTTCGCCGCACACCCTCCTCGACGGATGTCGAGGTCCTCGACGAGGAAGGAGACGGACAGCTTGTCCAGCTGGTCGGGGACCAGGGAGTCCGAGAACCTTCCCGTGAAGACCTGCAGGTGGTCGGTGGCCACGGAACCGGCGATCGCGAGATGCACCCGACGAGACTAGACGACGGCCCCCTGCGTGCGCAGGAGGCCGTCGTGTGAGGAGGTCGTGCGTGACCTCGGGCGCCGCCGCTCGTGGGCGACCCCTCGGAAGGTCAGTGGAACGAGTCGCCGCAGGCGCAGGAACCGGTGGCCATCGGGTTGTCGATGGTGAAGCCCTGCTTCTCGATCGTGTCGACGAAGTCGATGGTGGCGCCGCCCAGGTAGGGCAGGCTCATGCGGTCGACGACGACGTTGACGCCGTCGAAGTCGCGGACCTCGTCGCCGTCGAGCGTGCGCTCGTCGAAGAAGAGCTGGTAGCGCAGGCCGGAGCAGCCACCGGGCTGCACGGCGATCCGCAGGGCGAGGTCGTCGCGACCCTCCTGCGCGAGCAGGCTCCGGACCTTGTCGGCGGCGTTGGCGGACAACGTCACGCCCTCGGCGGGCGCGGTGACGCCGTCGGTGGCGGTGGTGGCCGTGTCGGGGGTCGTGCTGCTGTCGACGCTCATGTCATCTCCGTCGGTCTCGGGTGGTCTCCCTGGTGCAAACCAGGAGGAGGCCGGTTCTGTTCCATCGTACGTGCTCGACCTGGAGGCAATCACCACGTGCTCCGGCGCGGTCTCACCTGGACCAGGTGCGGGCGACCCGCTCGGCCACCTCGCTCAGTGAGCCGACCGGATCGGCGAACGCACGCTCCTCCCCCACGACGTCGAGCACCGCGTACGCCGACTCCACGCCCATGGCGCGCATCTCGCGCGCGCCCACCGTGACCTGGCCGGCGATCGCCACGCACGGACGGGCGTGGCGTGCTGCCACCTGCGCCACACCGTGCACGACCTTGCCGCTGCGCGACGTGTGGTCGTAGGCACCCTCCCCTGAGACCACCAGGTCGGCCGCGGCGCACGCGGCGTCCAGACCCACGGCGTCGGCCACGACCGCGACACCGGGCCGGCGTTCCGCGCCCAGGAGGAGGAGCGCGAGCCCGAGACCGCCCGCAGCGCCGGCGCCCGGCGAGTCCGCGACCCGCCGTTCCGCCGGGGTCGAGCCGCAGGCCGCCTCGACGAACCGGTCGAGCAGTCCGTCGACCTCGACCACGTCGGCGTCGGAGAGGCCCTTCTGCGGGCCGAAGGTCTTGGTCGCACCGAACATCCCGAGCAGGGGAACGTCGACGTCGCTCGCCGCCACGAGGCGCACCTGGCCGACCGCCGCGCGGGCCGGCTCGAGGTCGACCCGTGTGATGCCGCTGAGCCCGTCGGGCCCGGCGTCGAGCGGGCGGTCGGCCACCGCTCCGAGCGCGCCCAGGAGTCCGGCGCCCCCGTCGTTGGTGGCGCTGCCGCCCAGACCGACGACCACCGACTCGACGCCGAGCTCCACCGCGGCCGCGATCGCCTGACCCACGCCCCACGTGCTCGCCGACCTCGCCGACGGCGGTCCGAGCTGGAGCCCGCAGGCCTGTGCCGATTCCAGGTACGCGACGTCGTCGACGACGAGGACCGTCATCGGGACGTCGACCCCGGTCGACCCGGTCACCGTCACGACGTGCAGGCGTCCGCCGAGGGCGTCGTGCAGCGCGTCGACGAAGCCGGGGCCACCGTCGGCCATGGGCAGCCGCACGATCTCGTCGTGGGGGGCCGCACGGGCCCAGCCGCGCGCGATCGCCCTGGCCGCCTCGGGGGCGCCCAGCGTCCCGGCGAACGTGTCCGGCGCCACGAGCACCCGCACGGCCGTCAGGCCAGTCGTTGCTCGGTGGCCGCGAGGAGCACGCACGTGGCGAGCCCCTCCATGGCCGTCCGCAGCTCCTCGATCGGCGGGAACGACGGCGCGATGCGGATGTTGCGGTCGCGCGGGTCCTTGCCGTACGGGAACGAGGCACCGGCCGGCGTGAGGGCGATGCCGGCCTCCTTGGCCAGCTGCACGACCCTGGTCGCGCAGCCGTCCGGGACGTCGAGGCTCACGAAGTAGCCACCCTTGGGCTCGGTCCACGTGGCCACGTCGTGTCCGCCGAGTCGCTCGGACAGGACCTCGAGCACCACCGCGAACTTCGGGGCGAGGATCTCGCGGTGCCGGTCCATGAGCGCGTGCACGCCGTCGACGTCGACGAGGTGCCGCAGGTGGCGCAGCTGGTTGACCTTGTCGGGACCGATCGTCCGCTTGCCGATGAGGCCGGTGTACCAGGCGACGTTCTCCGGCGACGAGGCGAAGAAGCTGACGCCGGACCCGGCGAAGGTGATCTTGGAGGTCGACGCGAGCACGAAGGGACGGTCCGGGTGCCCGGAGGCGGCGCACAGGCCGACGATGTCGGCGGTCTTGGTCCGCTCCTCGGTGAGGTGGTGCACGGCGTACGCGTTGTCCCAGAAGATGCGGAAGTCGGGTGCGGCGGTCTCGAGGGCGGCCAGCTCGGCGGCCTTCGCCTCGCTGACGACGGCGCCCGTGGGGTTGGCGTACGTGGGGACGATCCAGATCCCCTTGACGGCCGGGTCGGTGACGGCCTCGCGCACGGCGGCCATGTCGGGGCCGTCGTCGTGCATCTCGATGGTGCGCATGGTGATGCCGTACTGCTCGCAGATCGCGAAGTGGCGGTCGTAGCCGGGCGCGGGGCAGAGGAAGACGACCTCGTCCTCCTGCGACCACGGACGCGTCGAGCCGACCGTGCCCTTGAGCATGGCGAGCACCACCAGGTCGTGCATGATCGCCAGGCTCGCGTTGTCGCCCGCGACCACCTGGTCGACCGGCACGTGCAGCAGCTCGGCGAAGATCCCGCGCAGGTCGGCGTTGCCCACGATGCCGCCGTAGTTGCGGGTGTCGGTGCCCGCGCCGTCCTTGTAGTCCTGGCCCGGGAGGTCGAGCAGGGCGTTCGACAGGTCGAGCTGGGCCGCGGACGGCTTGCCTCGCGTGATGTCGAGGGCGAGGCCGGCTGCCTTGAGGCGTTCGTAGGCGGCCGTCTGCTCGTCGTGGAGGGCGCTGATCTCTGCGGTCGAGAGGGTGTCGAGGCTCACGGTCCCAACCTACCCAAGACCGGCCGACCCGGACGCCCCAGCCGCAGTGCGCGCCCGAGTGCCCTAGGCGGACAGGCCCGGCGCACCCCACAGCGCGAGCCACCGCTCGAGCTTCGGCTCGACCGGGACGTCACCCTCCACGAGGGCGCGGACCTGGATCTCGACCGGGTTGTCCCGACGCTGGCCGGCGACCGGCGCGAACGGGTAGAAGGTGCCCTGCTTGAACAGGTAGACCAGCGCCAGCGCTCCGCCGGAAGGTGCCGTGAACAGGACCGTGGAGCACAGGAGCTGGGGTCCGTACCCGGCGTCGGCGAGCGAGGAGTTCGCCGCGTGAAGGTCGGTGACCAGGCCGGTGAGGTCGCCCGGCGACCGGGTCACCTGCATCCAGCGGAAGCCTCGCCCGTCGTCGCTCAGCTCGACCGCCGCCGAGGCGTCGGTCCCGATGACCTGCTGCACCTCGGCCACGACCTGGTCGTCGCTGACGCCGTCGACGTCGCGGAAGCACACGGCTCCGGCGCCCGTGGCCGTGAAGCCGGCAGCCTGCAGCGACAACCCCGCCTGGGGCACGCCGAACAGCACGTCGAGGTCGGCCTCCGGCGGCTTGGAGCGCCCGAGGATCCCGTCGAGCCAGCCCATCAGATCGGGCCCATCAGATCGGGCCCATCAGATCGGATCCGAGAGCTCGGCGCCGACCTTGGCCAGCTGCGCCAGGCGCTGCTCCAGCGGCGGGTGGGTGGCCATGAGGGCACCGGCCGACGCGCGGCTGATGGCCGGCGCGAAGAAGAACGCGCTCAGGGCCTGGGAGTCGCGCAGGTCCTTGTTGGGGATGCGGCTCATGTCGCCCGAGATCTTGGTGAGGGCCGACGCCAGCTTCGAGGGACGCCCCGTGAGGTACGCGCCGCTGCGGTCCGCGCTGAGCTCGCGGTACCGCGACAGCGCCCGGGTCAGCAGGAAGCTGATGAAGTACACCACCATGCTCACGAGGAACACGGCGATGAAGGGCAGGTTGTTGCCGTTGCGGTTGCTGCCGCCCCGGCCGAAGTACAGGCCCCAGCGGGTGATGAATCCGGCCAGCAGCCCGAGCGACGAGGCGACCGTCATGACCGAGACGTCGCGGTTGGCCACGTGGGCCAGCTCGTGCGCGAGCACGCCCTCGAGCTCGTCGGCGTCGAGGCGCTGCATGATGCCGGTCGTGACGCACACCGCGGAGTGGCTGGGCGTGCGGCCGGTCGCGAAGGCGTTCGGCATGTCCGTGACCGCGACGGCCACCGTCGGCTTGGGCATGTCGGCCATGACGCACAGCCGGTCGATCATGGCGTGCAGCTCGGGGGCCTGCTCCGGGGTCACGACCTTCGCGCCCATGGACCGCAGGGCGAGCTTGTCGGAGAAGTACCACTGGCCCCACGACATACCGAGGACGATGACGAGCCCGAACACGAGGTTCGTGTTTGCGATCAGGATCGCGCCGAAGGCGACGTAGAGGGCGCCGAGCCCGAGGCTCACCCCGAACATCCGTCGGGAGAGCCCCGCGTCAGGCCTGAATCTGGTGCGGGCCACGGCCATCCTCCCCTGACTCGGTGTCCGTGGAGGACGGGTCGATCCCGAGCTCGCGGTCGAAGCGGCGCGCCTCGAGGTCGGCGGTGTCCTCGCCCGGCCGCGCGACGACCCCGTCGGCGACGAGCTCGTCCACGGCGTCGGCCTTGGCCTCGAGCTCTCGGGTGTGCCGCTCGGCCGCCTCCATCTGCTGGTTGACGGTGCTGAGCGAGGAGGTGATGCCGGAGTCGGCGCTGGTCAGCTGCGAACGGGCCTCGGCCGCGGACTGGCGGGCCGTGAGCGTGTCCTTGCGGAGCCGGAAGTCCTCGATGTTCTGCTCCAGGCGGGTCGCCGCGTCGGTGATCGTGGCCTCCTCCTTCTGGAGGGCGGCGTGCCGCTCGCGCAGGTCCGCCAGGGCCTCCTCGAGCCCGACCTTGCGCCCGAGTGCCGCGCGGGCCGCGTCGTCGTCACCCCGGGCGACGGCCTCGCGCGCCTGGCCCTCGAAGGTGCTGGACTGCTGCTCGAGCTGGCGGAGCCGCACCTCGACGCGCTTGCGGCTCGTGGTGACGTCCGCGACGCCGCGACGCACGCGCTGCAGGTGGGCCAGCTGACCGCGGTAGGTGTCGTCGAGCGAGCTGCGCAACGCGTCGCCGTCGAGCTCCTGGTGCGACCGCGACCGCCAGATGTCGCGAATCCTGCGTCCGATCCCCATGGCGCCAGAGTACGGGCACCGTGCACGACCGGGGCTGCACGACCGACGGACGCCGCAGCGGAGCATCTGGGTCCCAGGGCCCTGGGCGCCCGGGTACCCGTCTCGCTTGCATGGGGACATGCAGACAGGACGACCACGACGCGTCGAGCGGGGCCAAGGCTCGCTCGAGCTCGTGGGCGTCATCGTCCTCGCCGCGATCCTGGTCGGCGGGATCGTCTGGACCATCACGGCCAACAGCGAGCCCATCAGGGCCACCGTCAGCACCAAGATCTGCGAGATCACCGGCGGCAGCGACTGCGGCGAGGTGCCGGAGCCCACCGCGCCCCTGCCCGGCGACTCGACGGTGCCGACCTATCTCGACCCCTCGCTCACACCGCAGGAGCAGGCCGAGGCCGGCGAGTACGTCGCCCTCGGCGACTCCTTCTCCTCCGGCGAGGGCGGCTCGGAGTACGACCCCGACACCGACGAGAACTACGCCTCCGAGGCCGAGGACTACTACGAGAACCTCGACGAGGACGGCAATCCCCAGCCGCAGCTCTACTGCCACCAGTACGGCTGCGTCGAGGTCCCCGTCACCCAGACCGAGGCGCCGTACAACAACATGTGCCACCGGTCCGAGGGCGCGTACTCCCAGCAGATCAACGACACGTTCGACTTCGCCGGCGGCTACACCTTCGCGGCCTGCTCCGGTGCCGTCACCGAGGACTTCACCGAGCCCAACAGCGGGAACGACGACGAACCGGCGCAGCTGGACAACCTGGACGAGGACACGAGCCTGGTCACCTTCACCATCGGTGGCAACGACGCGAAGTTCGCGAACACGCTCGAGCAGTGCATCAAGGACGGGATGAACCCGTTCCACAGCTGCTTCGACAACCAGTCCGAGCGCGACGAGGCCGACGAGAACATCGCCCAGGCCATCGAGAACATGCGCGAGCTGCTGCCGCAGATCCGCGAGCAGGCCCCGAACGCGAGGATCCTGGTGCTCGGCTACCCGCGATTCTTCCCCGAGGACCCGGGCAGCGCGTGGAGCGACGGGACGCAGATCGACACCGATGACATCCTGGCCATCAACGACCTGGTCGAGGACATGGACGGCCAGATCGAGGACCTCGTGAACGAGCTCAACGAGGAGAACCCGGGTGCCTTCCAGTACGTCGACATGTACGACGCCTTCAACGGGTGCGAGATCGGCACCTCCAACGCCTGCATGAACAACATCGAGGTCCGCATCGCCGACGGCAAGCCCGACAAGAACGGCAGCTACCACCCCAACGACCGAGGACACGAGGAGATGGCCGCCATCCTCGAGGAGGCGATCCGCAATGGTCCGTGACCCGTTCACCCGCGTCGCGTCGCTGCTCGCCGTCACCCTCCTGGTGACGGTGAGCGGCTGCACGGGCGGCGACGAGCCCGCCGCTCCCGAGCGGACGTCCGCCGACCAGCGCGCCGACCTCACGATCCTGCCGGAGGACGGGCTGCCGAAGGGCTGGGTCCGTGTGCCGGCCAGCGAGCGCATCTCGGGCAACCCCGGCAAGCCCCGCTACTGCGGCGTCCCCGCCGAGCCCCAGGGCGTGAAGGAGGGTCGCGTCTCCTACTACGAGCAGGAGGGGCTGCCGCGCTCCGTGCTCGAGTACGGGATGGTCGCCGACGAGCAGGCCGCCACCGACACGCTCGACGCGCTGGTGGCGGTCCGGACCACGTGCGAGGAGGAGGGGTTCACGACCGAGCCCGTCCCCGAGGACGAGCTCGACGGGCTCGGCGACCAGCAGGTGGGCTGGGACTACGACGACGGCGCCGGCAACCGGTTCCGCGTGGTCGTGTTCCGGCGCGCCGAGGTCGTCGTGGTCCTCGTCGCGACGGGTGACACGTCGGTCCCGACGCAGGAGCAGGCGACCATCGCACGCGACGTCGACGACCGCCTGCAGGGGTGAGGCGGGCGAGGTCGTCCTGTGTAGGGTGACGCCGTGACGCAGGACAACGCCGCCCCGGACGACCGCCAGAGCAACAACGCCAAGGGCCGCGCGACTCCCAGTCGCAAGGAGGCCGAGGCCGCCCGCAAGAAGGCCATGAAGACGCCCCTGACGCGCAAGGAGCAGATGCGTCGAGAGCGCGACGCCCGCGCGCAGCTGCGCCAGCGGCAGCAGGAGGCGCTCCGCGCCGGCAAGGGCTCCGACCTGCCGCCCCGTGACCGTGGCCCGGTCCGCGCCTTCGCCCGCGACTTCGTCGACCGCCGTCGCAACGTGGCCGAGTACCTGCTCCCGATCCTGCTGCTCGTGCTGGTGCTGAGCTTCATCAACCAGCCCTGGGCCCAGCTCGTCGTGTTCTACGCGTGGGCGGTCATGCTGCTGCTCACGATCCTCGACGAGGTCGTCCTGGTCCGCGGGCTCAAGCGTGGTCTGCGCGAGCGCTTCCCCGACACCCCCACGAAGGGTGCCGTCGGCTACACGGTGCTGCGCAGCACCCAGCTGCGTCGCTTCCGGCTGCCGGCCGTCTCCATCGATCGCGGCGCCCCGCTGCGCGACCGCTACTGAGGGTGGGCGCCGAGGCGCTCTGACCGTGTGGCGGCCCCCGCCTGTGCGGGACCGCTACGCGCTGTGCAGCGACATCGGTCCGTAGACCTCGGTGTCGCCGTCGAGCAGACGGACCTGGTCGACGCCCTGGTCGATCAGCTCGGAGAACGTCTCCCCCACCCACGACTCCGCGTCACCGCGGCTGTCGAACTCCTCCGACCGGCCCTTGTCCTGCCCGTCGGCGGTCTCCAGCACCCAGCTCCAGCTCATCGCCGTCCTCCTCGTTCGGTCCAGCAGTCGTTCGGTCCGGTCATCGTCGCGCAGGCCACGGCCCGTGTCGCGTCGGGAGTCGTCAGGTCGAGGTCGTGACGAACGGCGGCTTGGTGACCGTGAAGCGCTCCGCACGCCTGCGGACCTCCACGACCACGTCGTCACCGTCGCCGACGGACCGGTCCAGGAGGGCCAGCCCGACACCCTGGCGCAGCGTCGGCGAGAAGGTCCCCGACGTGACCTCGCCGACCACGTCGCCGGGCTCGCCGTCGGGGCCGACGGACCGCACGACCATGCCAGGACGCGGGATGCCGCGTCCTGCAGCCACGAGGCCGCGCACCAGCGGCACGGTCTTCTCCTCGCGCTGGCGGGTCAGGGCGTCCTTGCCGGCGAACGTGGGCTTGTCCCAGCCCACCGCCCAGCCCGCGCGCGCCATGACCGGCGAGATCTCGAGGGACAGCTCGTGGCCGTGCAGCGGGTACCCCATCTCGGTGCGCAGCGTGTCGCGGGCGCCGAGGCCGCAGGGCCGCAGACCGTGCGGCGCGCCGGCCTCCAGGAGCGCCTCCCACACCGCGGGGGCGTCGTCGGCCCGGACCACGAGCTCGTAGCCCTTCTCGCCCGTGTAGCCGGTGCGGCACACGATGGCCTCGGCTCCACCCACGGGAGCCTCGACGAAGGACATGTACGCGTGGTCGACTGGCACGCCGACCGCCTCGAGGACGGCCTCGCTCGACGGACCCTGGACCGCCAGAACGGCGAGCTCGCGGTGCCGATTGACGACCTCGACCCCTTCTGGCGCCGACGCCTGCAGCTGCGCGACCACGGCGGCGGTGTTCGCGGCGTTCGGCACGAGGAAGACGTCGAACTCGCTGCGGACGTAGGCGATGAGGTCGTCGACCGTGCCACCCGTCTCGTCGCAGCAGAGCGTGTACTGGGCCTGGCCGGGGCCGATGCGCCGCAGGTCGTTGGTGAGGACGGCGTTCACGTGGTCGAGGGCGCCCGCCCCCCGCACGCTGGCCTTGCCCAGGTGGCTCACGTCGAACAGGCCCGCAGCCTCGCGCACGGCCGCGTGCTCGGCGAGCACCCCGCCGCCGGACTCCGAGGGATACTCCAGCGGCATCGTCCACCCGCCGAACTCGGCCATCTTGGCCCCCAGGGCCACGTGGTGGTCGTGCAGCGGCGAGCGGAGCAGGTCCATGCGACTCAACCTAGCGGCCTGCGTGATTACATGGGATCCATGGCCCCTTCGACGCCGTCGCGCGTGAACGAGTCCCTTCTGCCTGACGTCTCGGTCAGCACAGCCAAGCCGTCGTCGGTCAAGGCCGACGTCCTCGTGCTGGGCGTGCGCAACGACGACGACGCCGGCGACCACGCCTCGACGCTGGCCCTGCTGGGCTTCACCGGCGAGAAGGGCCAGGTCGTCACCGTCCCTGCCGGCGAGGCCGCCAAGGTCTCGACGGTCGTGGCCGTGGGCCTGAGCGCCGAGCCCGATGCCCAGGAGCTGCGCCGTGCGGCCGCGAGCGGCGTGCGTGCCGCGGCCCGCACCAAGGCCACGTCCGTGGCGCTGGCCCTGCACCCGGCCGAGGGCGACGAGGTCACGGCCGTGGCGGAGGGCGCCCTGCTCGGCGCCTACCGCTACGAGGCCTACAAGACCAAGCCGACGTCCGACGACGATCGCGTGCGGACCCTCACCGTGCTGTCCGCCTTCGCCCGCCAGTCGACGGTCGTCGACGCCGTCGAGCGCGCCGCCGTGGTGGCCCGTGCGACGGCCCTGGCGCGTGACTGGGTGAACACCCCGCCCGGCGACCTGCGTCCGCCGGCCTTCGCCGAGCAGATCGTCGAGCGCGCCGGTGGCACCCCCGTCAAGGTCTCGGTGTGGGACGAGAAGCGCCTCGAGAAGGAGCGCTGCGGCGGCATCCTCGGCGTGGGCGCCGGGTCCGACGCGCCGCCCCGCCTCGTACGCCTCAGCTACGAGCCCCGCAAGCCCGTCACCCACCTCGCCCTCGTGGGCAAGGGCATCACCTTCGACTCGGGCGGCCTCTCGATCAAGAGCGGCGCCGGCATGCAGACGATGAAGATCGACATGGCGGGCGCGGCCGCGGTCGTGGCCGCGACCCTGGCCATCGCCGAGCTCGGGCTGCCGATCAAGGTCACGGCGTTCGCCTGCCTCGCCGAGAACATGCCCAGCGGCTCGGCCACCCGCCCCGGCGACGTGCTCACGATGCGCTCCGGCTCCACCGTCGAGGTGCACAACACCGACGCGGAGGGTCGCCTCGTGCTCGCCGACGGTCTGTCCCTGGCGGTGGAGGCCGGCGCCGACCGCATCATCGACGTCGCGACGCTGACCGGTGCGTGCGTCGTGGCGCTGGGTGAGCGCACCAGCGGCGTGCTCGGCAACGACGACGCGCTGAGCGAGTCGGTCCTCGACGCCGCGAAGGCCACCGGGGAGTCGATGTGGCCGCTGCCGATCGTCGAGGAGATGAAGTCCGCCGTCACGTCCTCCAAGATCGCCGACATCCGCCAGCACAACCCGAAGCCGTACGGCGGGACGCTCTTCGCGGCCGCCTTCCTGCGCGAGTTCGTCGGCGAGACCCCGTGGGCCCATCTGGACATCGCCGGTCCGTCGTTCAACGACGGTGCCGAGCACGGCTACACGCCGTCGGGCGGGACCGGGGTGTCGGTCCGCACGCTCGTGCGTCTGGCGAGCGACCTGGCCGCAGCCGGTGCCTGAGGACCGACCCGCCACCGACGACGGACCACTGCTGGAGGGCACCCGGCGCGCGCTCGACGCCCGTCTCGCCGAGGAGCAGGTCCGCCGCCGCGTCCCCTCGGTCACCGCGGCCGTCGTGCGCGGGGGTGCGGTGGTGTGGAGCGGTGCGGCCGGCCACCTCGACGGCACGGCGGACTCCCCGCTCGCCACGCCGCGGACCCAGTACCGGATCGGGTCCATCACCAAGACGTTCGTCGGCACCCAGGTGCTGCAGCTGCGCGACGCCGGTCTGCTCGACCTCAACGACCGGATCGGCGACCACCTGCCCGAGCTCGGCGGGGACGCGGGCGGGGGTGCCGGGCCCCGGGCGGCGAACGGCACCGACCTCCCGGTCACCGTCGCCCAGCTCCTGAGCCACACGTCGGGCCTGCAGGCCGAGACCAACGGACCGTGGTGGGAGCGGACCCCTGGCGAGGCCTGGGACGAGTTGCTGGCGGCGGGACCGCGCCTGCTCTTCACGCCCGGCACGCGCTTCCACTACTCCAACACCGGCTTCGGAGTGCTCGGTGAGCTCGTCTCCCGGCTGCGCGGTCGGCCCTGGCACGACACCGTGCACGAGGACCTGCTCGATCCTCTCGGCATGGCGGCCACCAGCCACCGGCCGACCGACGACGCCGCCCCCGGACTCGCGGTCCACCCGTTCGCCGACCTGGCGCACGTCGAGCCCGAGCACGACGCCGCTGCCCTGGCCCCGGCCGGCCAGCTCTGGTCGAGCGCCGAGGACCTGGCCCGGTGGGCCGCCTTCGCCGCCGGCCACACCGCCGGGCTGCTCGAGGACGCCACGCTGCGCGAGATGCTCCGGCCCGTCGCGGTGAGCGACGTCACCGGACAGCCGTGGACGGGCGCCCACGCGCTCGGCTGGCAGGTCTGGAACGTCGCGGGCCGCCGGTACGTCGGCCACGGCGGGTCCATGCCGGGCTTCCTGGCCTCGCTGCGCGTCGACGTCGAGTCCGGTGACGGCGTCGTGGTGCTGGCCAACACCACCTCGGGGCTGGGCCCCGTCGGCACCGACCTGCTCGACCTCGTGCGCGAGCGCGAGCCGGTCGTCTCGCCGCCGTGGCGCCGCGCGCCCGCCCAGCACGACCTGCTCGACCTCGTGGGCGACTGGTTCTGGGGAACGTCCCGCTACACCGTCCGGCTCGACGGGGACCGGCTCGTCCTGGGCGAGCCCGGGCAGGGCCGCGGTGCGCGCTTCGCCCCCACCGCCGACGGTGCGTGGGTCGGTCTCGAGGGCTACTACGAGAACGAGCGGCTCGCGGTGCGCCGCGACGCCGACGGCCGACCCGTCCAGCTGGACCTCGCCACGTTCGCGTTCACCCGGACCCCGTACGACCCGGCGCCCGACGTCGAGGTCCCGGGCGGGCTCGACGAGGCGGGATGGTCGTGAGCGCCGACCCGCTCTGGGCCGCCTACGTCGCGGCGCACCCCGAGGTCTCCGACCAGCAGCCCGCCGTCGAGCCCTTCGGTGACTCCCCCGCGATGGCCGACGCGCTCCTCGCGCTCGTGGTGGCGGGCGGCAAGCGCGCCACGGCCGGGCCGGTGACTCCCGACGACCACCCGGTGCGGGTCGGCGACCACTGGGTCGTGCTCGACGGCTCCGACCGGGCCCGCGTCGTCCTGCGGACCACCGACGTCCGTACGGGACGACTCGACTCGGTCGACGACGCCTTCGCGCGCGACGAGGGAGAGGGCGACCTCACCCGGGCGTGGTGGCTCGACGCCCACCGCGACTTCCTGCGTCGTGTGCTCGGGCTGGCCCCGGACGCGGACGTGGACGACGTGGAGACACGGTTCGAGCGCTTCGCCGTCGTGTGGCCCCCCGAGCACGCCGACTGAGGTCCACGCAGCCTCTCCGTCTCGCAGAGACGTGCGGGTCAGTCGCCGGCGAGGCCGAGGGTGCGGGCGGCCTGCTCGACCTCGTCCCACTCGCTGCGGTCGCCACCGCGGCGGTCGGGGTGGGAACGGGCACGCGCCTGCTTCCACCAGCGACGGAGCACCTCGTCGTCGGGACGGACGGTGGCGTCGCCCGTGACGTCGGCCGACACCTGGAGGGTGGCGATCGCATCGCGCTCGCGCGGCGAGAGCGGACGCGGACCCGACGGGGCCGGCGCTGTGGAGCCACCGGGCGTGGAGCGACGCGGTCCCGGGGAGGACGCTCGCGCCCGACCGGTGTCGCGGGCCTGCTTGCGCACCGCGTAGTCGCGCATGCGCTGCGGGTACCCCACCCGGTTGGCGTCGTAGACGGGGATCGCCAGCTTGCGGGCGAGGTCGGCGGCCGCCTTGGGCGACTCGACGCGTCGGCGGATGGACTCCCCGTCCGACGCCACCAGGACGACCGTCGGCTCGTTGAACGAGGTGCGCGGCTCGACGTACGCCTCGACGCCGTCACGCTCCCCCGCCCAGGCGCGCAGCGTGGCCATGTCGTCACGCGTCGCGCGACGATCGGAGCTGCCGCGTCGGCGGCCGAACAGAGCCATGGCGACATTCTGCCCGACGACTGGTGGACGGCCGGGCGAATCGCGCAGCGACCCGCGCGCAGGCCGCCGGGCGGTCGCCCGACAGGTCACGCCGCAACCTACTCACCGGTCGCTCCCCCCGTGGTGCGGTCGCACGCGGGGGTGACAAGATGACGGAGAACGACTCATCCACGCGGGAGGACACTGTGGCGGACAGCCCGGGCGACCAGAACACCTTCGACATCGTCATCCTGGGCGGCGGCAGCGGCGGCTACGCCTGCGCCCTCCGCGCGGTGCAGCTCGGCCTCAGCGTCGCGCTGGTCGAGAAGAGCAAGATCGGGGGCACGTGCCTCCACAACGGCTGCATCCCCACCAAGGCGCTCCTGCACTCGGCCGAGGTCGCCGACGAGACCCGCCACAGCGAGAACTACGGCGTCAAGGCCACGTTCGAGGGCATCGACATGGCCGCCGTCAACGCCTACAAGGACGGCGTCATCGACCGTCTCTACAAGGGTCTGCAGGGCCTCATCAAGTCCGGCGGCATCACCGTCGTCGAGGGTGAGGGCGTGCTCGTCGCCAAGGACACCGTCGAGGTCGACGGTCAGCGGTACACCGGCAAGAACGTCGTCCTGGCCACCGGCTCCTACGCCCGCAGCCTGCCCGGTCTCGAGATCGGCGGTCGCGTCGTCACGAGCGAGGAGGCCCTCACGATGAGCGAGGTCCCCGAGCGTGTCGTGATCATCGGCGGCAGCGTCATCGGTGTCGAGTTCGCCTCCGTCTGGAAGTCCTTCGGGGCCGACGTCACGATCATCGAGGCCCTCCCCACGCTCGTGCCCCTCGAGGACCCGACGCTGTCGAAGAACCTCGAGCGCGCGTTCCGCAAGCGCAAGATCGCCTTCAAGACCGGCACCAAGTTCTCCGGTGTCGAGCAGACCGACTCCGGTGTGACCGTCACCCTCGAGGACGGCAAGACCATCGAGACCGACCTCGTCCTCGTGGCGGTCGGCCGAGGCCCGAACGGCAACGGCAACGGCTTCGAGGAGGTCGGCGTCACCGTCGACCGCGGCTGGGTGCCCACCGACGAGCGCCTGCACACCAACGTCGACGGCGTCTACGCCGTCGGTGACCTCGTGCCCGGGCTCCAGCTGGCCCACCGCGGCTTCGCCCACGGCATCTTCGTGGCCGAGGAGATCGCCGGCCTCAACCCCCAGCCCGTGCTCGACCCGGGCATCCCGCGCGTCACCTACTGCGACCCCGAGCTCGCCTCGGTGGGCATCACGGAGCCGCAGGCCAAGGAGAAGTACGGCGACGACAACGTCGAGACCGTCGAGTACAACCTCGGCGGCAACGGCAAGAGCCAGATCCTCGGCACCGCCGGCGTCATCAAGCTGGTGCGCGAGAAGGACGGCCCGATCGTCGGCGTGCACATGATCGGCGCCCGCTACGGCGAGCAGGTCGGTGAGGCCTCGCTGATCGTCAACTGGGAGGCCTACCCCGAGGACGTCGCGCAGCTGATCCACGCGCACCCCACGCAGAACGAGGCTCTCGGCGAGGCTGCACTCGCCCTGGCCGGCAAGCCCCTCCACTCGCACGCCTGACCCGAACGAGGACGACATCATGGCAACGACCGTCACCCTTCCCGAGCTCGGCGAGAGCGTCACCGAGGGCACCGTCACCACGTGGCTCAAGGCCGTCGGCGACACCGTCGAGGTCGACGAGCCCCTGCTCGAGATCTCCACCGACAAGGTCGACACGGAGATCCCCTCTCCCGTCGCCGGCACGATCCTCGAGATCAAGGTCGAGGAGGACGAGACCGTCGAGGTCGGCGCCGACCTCGCCGTGATCGGTGACGCCGACGAGAGCCCGTCCGACGACGGTGGTTCCGACGAGGCGCCCGCCGAGCCGGAGGACACCGAGGACGCCGACGTCGAGGAGGGTTCCTCCGACGACGAGGGCTCGTCCGACGACCAGGCGCAGGCCGAGCAGCCCGGCGAGGAGCCGGCACGCGAGTCCGACGGCACGCCCACCAACCAGGACGGCGAGGAGCCCCACCTGGAGACGAACCAGACCGGCGAGGGCACCGAGGTCAAGCTGCCCGAGCTGGGCGAGAGCGTCACCGAGGGCACCGTCACCACGTGGCTCAAGGCCGTCGGCGACACCGTCGAGGTCGACGAGCCCCTGCTCGAGATCTCCACCGACAAGGTCGACACGGAGATCCCCTCCCCCGTCGCCGGCACGATCCTCGAGATCAAGGTCGACGAGGACGAGACCGTCGAGGTGGGCGCCGTGCTCGCCATCGTCGGCGACGCCTCCGCGGCCGGTTCGTCCGGTGGCGACTCGGGCTCGACGCAGGACGAGGCTCCGGCCGACTCCGGTGACGCCGACCCCGCCCAGGACCCGCAGAAGGCCGAGGAGCTCGAGGAGGCCGCCGAGGCCGAGAAGAGCCAGCCGGAGAAGGCCGACGAGGTCGCGAAGTCCGACTCGGGCTCCAGCGCACCCGCCCCGACCGCAGAGCCCGAGAAGCAGGCCCACCCCGAGAACGAGGCCCGCCCCGAGCCGACGAAGGACGCCCCGCAGCAGAGCTCCGGCGCCTCGACCCAGAGCGGTGGCGACACCTACGTGACGCCGATCGTGCGCAAGCTGGCCAAGGAGCACGGCGTCGACCTCGCCGCCGTCACCGGCAGCGGCGTGGGCGGTCGCATCCGCAAGCAGGACGTGCTCGACGCGGCCAAGAAGGCCGAGGAGCAGAGCAAGCCCGCGGAACAGGCACCTGCGGCCGCTTCGGCACCCGCGGCGGCCGCCGCCTCGACCGAGCCGTCGCCCCTGCGCGGCAAGACCGAGAAGGTCAGCCGTCTGCGCAAGGTCATCGCCTCGCGGCTCACCGAGTCGCTGCAGATCTCGGCCCAGCTCACGCAGGTGCACGAGGTCGACGTCACCGAGATCGCGCGACTGCGCGCCAAGCACAAGAACGCGTTCCTCGAGCGCGAGGGCGTCAAGCTGACGTTCCTGCCGTTCTTCGCCAAGGCCGTCGTCGAGGCGCTCAAGGCCCACCCGACGCTCAACGCCGCCCTCGACCTCGATGAGGGCACCGTGACCTACCCGTCCGGTGAGCACCTCGGGATCGCGGTCGACACCGAGCGCGGTCTGCTCGTGCCGACGATCAAGGACGCCGGCGACCTCTCGATCGCGGGCCTGGCCCGCAAGATCGCCGACGTCGCGGAGCGCACGCGCACCAACAAGATCTCGCCTGACGAGCTCTCCGGTGGCACGTTCTCGATCACGAACCTGGGCAGCAACGGCGCCCTGTTCGACACGCCGATCATCAACCAGCCGCAGGTCGCGATCCTGGGTGTCGGTGCCGTGGTCAAGCGTCCGGTCGTCATCACCGACGCGCAGGGCAGCGACAGCATCGCGGTGCGCAGCATGGCCTACCTCGCGCTCACCTACGACCACCGCCTCATCGACGGTGCCGACGCCGGCCGGTTCCTGACCGCTGTCAAGGAGCGGCTGCAGAGCGGCTCGTTCGAGGGCGAGCTGTGATCGGCTGACATGCACGTCGTCATCGGCGGTGCCTCGGGCTTCCTGGGCTCGGCCCTCGTCTCGCACCTGCGGGACGAGGGTCACCAGGTGACCCGCCTCGTCCGGTCGGGAAGCCCCGGCCCGGACGCCTCCCTGTGGGACCCGAGCCAGGGTCGGGTCGACCAGGTGCTGATCGACCGGGCCGACGCGGTCGTCAACCTGTCCGGGGCGTCCATCGCCCGGTGGCCGCGCACCAGCTCCTACAAGAAGGAGCTGTGGTCGTCGCGCGTCGACGCCACCACCACGCTGGCCAAGGCCGTGGCCGCCTCCGAGTCCCCCACCGTGCTGCTGTCGGGCTCGGCCATGGGGATCTACGGCGCCGACCGTGGTCAGGAGCCGCTCACCGAGGGCGCTGCCCACGGCGACGGCTTCCTCGCCGACCTGTGCGTGGCGTGGGAGGCCGCCGCCGAGCCTGCCGTCCAGGCCGGGCAGCGGGTCTGCCTGCTACGCACCGGCCTGCCCCTCGACGACGAGGGCGGCCTGCTCGGCCCCATGCTGCTGCCGTTCAAGGCCGGGCTGGGTCCGCGGCTGGGCAAGGGCACGCAGCGCATGTCGGTCATGTCGCGGCGCGACTGGGTCCGCGCCGTGGCGTTCCTGCTCGAGCGCGACGACCTCTCCGGTCCCGTCAACCTCTCCCTGCCCGACGCCCCCACCAACGCGGAGTTCACCGACGCGCTCGGCGACGCCCTCGGCCGGCCGACGTTCCTCGTCGCTCCGGCGCCCGCACTGAAGGTGGCGCTCGGAGCGCTGTCCGACGACCTGCTGGGCTCGCTGCGCATGGTGCCCGCCGCCCTGCAGGCGGCCGGGTTCGTCTTCGAGGACCCCGACCTGCGCAGTGCACTCGCGTCGGCACTCGCCGACGACCGTGCTTCCTGAGCCCTCCGGGACGCACCCCGACACCGCTGGCTCGCTGGTCCGGTACCTCGCCTTCTTCCGGGCCGAGGTCCGGCGCAAGCTCGACGGCCTCGAGCCGGACGCGCTCCGCACGACCGTGCTGCCGTCGGGCTGGACGCCGCTCGAGCTCCTGTCGCACCTCGTGCACATGGAGCGACGGTGGTTCGTGTGGGGCTTCCTCGGCGAGCCGCTGCCCGACCCCTGGGGCGACCAGGGACCGGACGGACGCTGGTCGACCACGGACTCGTCGGAGTCGCTGCTCGCACGGCTCGAGGCGGGCGCGGCGCGCACCGAGTCCGTGCTGCGCGAGCACCCGCTCGACGCACGAGCAGCCCTCGGTGGTCGCTTCGACGCGGACCCGCCCACGTTGCACGCCATCGGCTTCCACGTGCTGCAGGAGTACGCCCGGCACGTGGGTCATCTCGACGTGGTGCGCGAGCTGGTCGACGGCGCGGTGGGCGAGGACGCGTCAGCGTGAGGCCACGACCCGCCAGCCGCTCGCGGTCTCCTCGAGGGTGACCCGACGTCGGGTGGGCTCGTCCGTCGGCAGCGGCACGGCCCCGCCCGCGTTCACGGCCCTCGTGGGCCCGAGGCGGTCGACCACGTCGAGGACGACGCGGTCGTCGTCGCGCTCGACAGCCTGGCACGACGACCGCAGTTGGGCCATGCCCTCGAGCCGCAGCGAACGGGCGGCGTAGTCCTCCAGCACCTCGACGTCGCGCTCGCGCAGGGCGTCGGACGCGTAGACCGCCGCGAGCCGGTCGACCTCGGCGTGCACGAACGCCTGCGCACGCTCGGCGTCGAGACGACCGAGCAGCAGGCACTCCTCGGCGGTGTCGCCCGGCCCGAGCAGGGTGCCCCACCAGGTGACGAGGGCAGCGAACCACGCAGTCATCCCCGCAGCGTGCCCGGCGCAGCCACGAGGGTCGAACGCGTGTCCACAGGCGGGCTACCGTAGGAAGCGTGACCCTGGAGATCATCGACGACTGGTACGGCGAGCGCGCTCTGGACTACGAGGCGGCGTGGGAGCTGCAGCGCGAGCTGCACGCCCAGCGCGTGGCCGGCGAGATCGACGACACCGCGCTCTTCCTCGAGCACCCGGCCGTCTACACGGCCGGCAAGCGCACCGAGCCGCACGAGCGTCCGTTCGACGGCACCCCTGTCGTCGACGTCGACCGCGGCGGCAAGATCACCTTCCACGGCCCGGGCCAGCTGGTCGGCTACCCGATCACGAAGCTCCCGTCGCACGTGCTCGTCGTCGACTACGTCCGGCGCGTGGAGGAGGCCCTCATCCGTGCCGTCGCCGACCTCGGCGTCGCCACCGGCCGGGTCCAGGGCCGCTCGGGCGTGTGGCTCTCGGCCGACGCCCGTGGTCCGGAGCGCAAGGTCGCGGCGATCGGCATCCGCGTGACCCGTGGCGTCACGATGCACGGCTTCTCGCTCAACGCCGACGTGGACCTCGACTGGTACGACCGGTTCGTCCCGTGCGGCATCGCCGACGCCGGCGTCACCACGTTGTCGAAGGAGCTCGGGCGCGACGTGACCGTCCCCGAGGCCGCGGCGGCCGTCCGCTCGCACCTGGTGGACCTGCTCGCGTGGGAGCCCTACACGCCGTCGCCGGACCTGCAGACGGCCGAGCACGGGCACCCCCCGGAGGTGCCCGTGCTCGGCCTGCCCGGCTAGCCGCCGACGACTCAGGCGTCGGAGCTGGCCAGCGCCTCGCGGTACGAGATCTTGTCCCCGGTGCGCAGCAGCGTCCGCTCGTAGACCGCTGCCCCGACGCGCACCATGATCGCGGCGACCACGATCGTGCCACCGAGTGCCAGCGCGATCTGCCAGGCCGGGACCGCTCCCTCGGCCATCCGCGCCGGCATGAGCATCGTGGAGATGATCGGGACCATCGACAGGACCTCCTTGACCGCGTCTCCGGCGAAGAAGTACACGAAGTACGGCACCATCAGCAGCATCTGGGCCGGCATCGTGGTCGACTGCAGGTCCTGCTGGCGCGACGCGAGGGAGCCGGCGACGGCCCAGAGGCTCGCCAGCGCGGCGAAGCCGATCACGAAGAAGCCGATGTAGCTGATCATCGCCGGGGCCACGACCTCGAGCCCGGACAGTTGGCCCGTGACCGCGAGCCCGATCGCCGCCGCGGCGACGAACAGCACGATCTGCCCGATCGCCAGCACGGTGCTGCCGGCGATCTTGCCCCACAGCAGCTGACGGATCGGGACGGCCGCGGCGAGGATCTCGACGACGCGGCTCTCCTTCTCCTGCGTCACGCTGCCGGCGATGGCCATGCCGAACCCGATCGCCGTCAGGAAGAACAGCAGGATGAAGCCGAAGGCGGCCGCCTGCCGCAGGCCGGCGTCCTTCGACGCGGGGTCGAGCAGACGCTCCTGCGTGGTGGTCCCGGACTGCAGGGCGCTCAGGTCGACCTCCTGCGCGGCGGCGTTGCTCTCCAGCGCCTGGGAGGACACGGCGATCTCAAGGGCCTGGGAGACGGTGGAGTCGACGTCGCGGTCGCCCACGACCTCGTAGCCGTCGCTGGTGGCCAGGAGCGCCGCGTCGGCGTCCCCGTCCTCGACCAGACGCTCGGCCGCCCTGGCGTCGTCGACCCGGTCGGCCTTGATCGTCACCCGGTCGTCGAGGTTGGTCGCGACCGCCGACGCGGCGTCGACCACCTCGGCGGCGGCCGGTTCGACCACGGCGACGGTGCGGTCCTGGTCGCGTCCCTGGAAGAAGTCGGCACCGATGATGCCGCCGAGGATGATGACGAAGGACAGGACCGTGGTGATCAGGAACGACTTCTCCCACACACGGGTGGTGATCTCACGCTGGGCGACGACGCGCCAGAGGTTGCGCGTGCCGCGGGGGCTGGAGGTGCTCATCGGACGGACTCCTTGAAGATCTCGGAGAGGGGCTGGTGGTCGCGGGCGATCTCGATGACGGCGCTGCGCTCCCCCACGTGGCGGACGAGTTCGGGCGCGGTCAGGCCGTCGAGATCGAGCAGGGCGGTCGGACCGTCGACGTCGCGGACGACGACGCCGCGCAGGTCACGGAGCCAGGCGGCGTCCTCGCCGTCGAGGACCACGCGGTAGCGGTCGGCGCCGCGACCGCGGAGCTCCTCGACGGGGCCGGCGGCGACGAGGCGACCGCCGGACAGGATGACGAGGTCGTCACAGAGGCGCTCGACGAGGTCGAGCTGGTGGCTGGAGAACAGCAGGGAAAGGTCGCCCGCCTCACGCTGGAGCAGGTCGACCATGGAGTCGACGGCGAGCGGGTCGAGACCGCTGAACGGCTCGTCGAGCACGAGGGCTGCGGGCCGGTGGACGAGGGAGGCAGCGATCTGGATGCGCTGCTGGTTGCCGAGCGACAGCTCGTCGAGCAGGTCGTCGGCGCGGCTCTCGAGGCCGAAGTGCCCGAGCAGCTCGTCGGTGCGGCGGCGTCCCTCGTCGGCGGTCATGCCGTGCAGCCGGGCGAAGTAGACGAGCTGGTCACGCAGCTTCATGCGTGGGTAGAGGCCACGCTCCTCGGGCATGTAGCCGAAGGAGCGGCGAACCTCGGCCGTGGCGGTCTCGCCGTTCCAGAGCACCTCCCCCGCGCTGGGTGCGAGCACGCCCATGATCATGCGCATGGTCGTGGTCTTGCCCGCGCCGTTGGCCCCCACGAATCCCGTGGTGCGCCCCGGTCGGACCTCGAAGGAGACGTCGTCGACGACGGTGGTGTCCCCATAGCGTCTGGTGAGCTTCTCGACGGTGATCATGCGTCCACGCTAGGGAGCCGAGGGGTGCCGGCACATCGGCCGCACGGCCACACCTCCCTCCCCCACGCGGCTACCTGGGTGCGTCGTCGGGTGGTCACGTCGTCCGGACGGCTCTTCCCGGGAAGCGGGCCCGAGGACGCAAGATTCTGCGTTCGGGAGGGATCGGCGCACGATTCTTCATCTGGGTGCGCGAGGCCGAAGGATGCTGCGTTCGCCACGGGATCCCGTCGTGAACGCAGCATCTTTCGGGCGTGCACTCACGAACGCAGAATCCTGCGTGACCCGGCCCGAGCCTCGCGGGCCCGACTCAGTCGTCCATCAACCCCGACTCGAACGCGACGATGACCGCCTGCACGCGGTCGCGGGCACCGAGCTTGGTGAGGATGCGGGAGACGTGCGACTTCACCGTGGCGCCGCTGACGAACATCTCGGCCGCGACCTCGGCGTTGCTGAGTCCGCGTCCGAGCGCCTTCAGGACGTCGCGCTCGCGCTCGGTGAGCTCGTCGAGCACGCTCGCGTCGCCCCGGGACCGGCCGGTGGAGCGGGCGATGACGCGCTGCGTCACCTCGGGGGCGAGCAGCGCGTGACCCTGGGCCGCGAGCCCGATGGCGCTCACCAGGTCCTCGGGCGGGCAGTTCTTCAGCAGGAACCCGCTGGCACCGGCCTGCAGGGCGGCGAACAGGTACTCGTCGTCGTCGAAGGTCGTGAGGATGAGCACCCGGGTGTCGGGGTGGTCCTGCGCGATGCGGGCTGTGGCGGTGATGCCGTCGGTGCCGGGCATCTGCACGTCCATGAGCACGACGTCGGGCTTCAACGCCGCGACCTGGCGCAGCGCCTCGTCTCCGTCGCGCGCCTCGCCGACGACCTCGATGTCGGTCTCGACCTCGAGGATCATCGAGAACCCGGCGCGGATCAGCTCCTGGTCGTCCACCAGCAGCACCCGGGTGGTCTGGTCGCTCATGCGTCCTCCTGGTCGACGGGGATGCGGACCCGGACGCGGTACCCGCCCGTGGGTCGTGGGCCGATGTCGGCGATGCCACCGTGCATGGCGGCGCGCTCACGGATGCCGTCGAGGCCGAAGCCGCCCGAGGCCTGGTCGGGGGCGGTGCGGGTGGGTCCGTCGTCGAGCACCTCGACCTCGACGGCGGGACGCTCGCCCGAGTCGGTGAGGTAGCGCAGGGCGATCCTGGCCGACGGCGCTCCCGAGTGACGCCGCACGTTGCTGAGCGCCTCCTGGGCCACGCGGTAGAGCGACAGGCCCACGGTGTCCGGCACGGCGAACGGCGTCCCGACCACGTCGACCACGACCGCGGGGCGTTCGGTCGTGACGGCGAGCGCCTCGATGTCGGCGATCCCCGGCTGGGGGCCGCGGTCGGCGGGACCGGCCTCGTCGGCGGACCGCAGCAGCCCGACGATCTGGTGCATCTGGGACACGGCCTGCCGCGACGACGTCTCGATGGCGGTGAGCGCCTCGCGCGCCCGCTCCGGCCGGGCCTCGAGGAGTCGCCCGGCCCCCGCGGCCTGGACACCGATACCGCTGACGTGGTGCGCCACGACGTCGTGCAGGTCGCGGGCGATGCGGACGCGCTCGGCCTGGACCGCCTGCTGCTGCTCGATACCTTGCACGGCCCGCTCGCGCTCGCGCTGGTCCTCGACGAGGGCGCTGCGGCGTGCGCTGAGGTAGGCCGACTGCCCCCACGCGATGGCACCGAAGAAGTACGCGACGTTGATGGCCAGGCTGTAGACGACGAGCGCCACCTTCGGAGGGAGCAGCCCGGTCTGCTCGCCGAGAGGCCCCATGGTCCCGTTGTTCAACGACCACGCCAACCAGCCGAACATGCCGACCAGGACCAGCCCGGTCACCGCCCAAAGAGCCCTCGGCAGCCGCGACCACGCCCACGCGGCATAGAGGGCGGCGAAGAGCGTCATCTGGACGGTGAAGACGACCCCGAGCTCCAGAAGCCGCTCGCCGATCACGATGAAGACGGCCGACACGACGAGCAGCACCGTGATGGGGAAGCGTCGGCGACCGCAGAGGGCGAGGCCGCAGATCCCGAACCACAGGTAGGCCTCGACGCCCTTCCAGCCCGTCGAGGCACCAGACGCGCTGGCGAAGACCTCGACCGACGCGACGCTGACGACCGCGGTGACGAGGCCGACCAGGACGTCGGTGCGCACCTGGGCACGGGTCGGTCGCGGACGCGTCCACGAGCGGTCGAGTCTCCCCACGCCGCGACCCTACCCAGTGCTACGCGTGCGTAGCCCCGCGGACGAGATGGAGCTGGGTCGGCGGCGTACTGTGGAGGGCGTGACGATCGCACCCGAAGGCCGCAAGATGCTCAGGCTCGAGGTCCGCAACGCGCAGACCCCCATCGAGAAGAAGCCCGAGTGGATCAAGACCCGCGCCAAGATGGGGCCGGAGTACAACGAGCTGATGAAGCTCGTGAAGGGCGAGGGGCTCCACACGGTCTGCCAAGAGGCCGGCTGCCCCAACATCTTCGAGTGCTGGGAGGACCGCGAGGCCACCTTCCTCATCGGCGGCGAGCAGTGCACGCGGCGGTGCGACTTCTGCCAGATCGACACCGGCAAGCCGTCCGCGCTGGACCTCGACGAGCCCCGTCGCGTGGCCGAGAGCGTGCAGAAGATGCAGCTCCGCTACTCCACCATCACCGGTGTGGCGCGTGACGACCTGCCCGACGGCGGCGCGTGGCTGTACGCCGAGACGGTGCGCAAGATCCACGAGCTGAACCCGGGCACCGGCGTCGAGAACCTCATCCCCGACTTCAACGGCAAGCCCGACCTGCTGGAGCAGGTCTTCGACTCCCGTCCCGAGGTGCTCGCGCACAACGTCGAGACCGTGCCGCGCATCTTCAAGCGGATCCGTCCGGCGTTCACGTACGAGCGGTCGCTCGGCGTCATCACGCAGGCGCGCGACTACGGGCTGGTCACCAAGAGCAACCTGATCCTCGGCATGGGCGAGACCCGCGAGGAGGTCTCGCAGGCGCTGCGCGACCTGCACGAGGCCGGCTGCGACCTGATCACGATCACGCAGTACCTGCGGCCCAGCCCGCGCCACCACCCCGTGGAGCGGTGGGTCAAGCCCGAGGAGTTCGTCGAGCTCAAGGACGAGGCCGACGAGATCGGCTTCGCCGGCGTCATGTCCGGCCCGCTCGTGCGCTCGTCGTACCGCGCCGGCCGCCTGTACCAGCAGGCCGTCGAGAAGCGTCAGACCACGGGCGAGGTCGTGCTGCGCCACACGGACGGCGTCGCGTAGCCGCATCGTAGGATGGGGTCATGTCCAACCCCGCCGCGCCACCGAAGGGACGCCTGGCCCAGCTGCGCCAGGCGTACACGATCACCAAGCAGAACGACCGCAACATCGGGTTGATCCTGCTGCTGACGTTCCTGATCGGCGCCGGTGTGACAGCGATCCTCGGTGTGCTCGTGCTGGGCACGGGCCTGTTCGGGACGATCATCACGGTCGTCTTCTCGATCCTCATCGGCATCCTCGCGCTGCTGGCGGTCTTCGGCCGCCGCGCCGAGAAGGCCGCCTACGCCCAGGTGGAGGGCCAGCCCGGTGCCGCCGCCGGTGCGCTGCAGATGATGAAGCGCGGCTGGAACGTCAAGCCTGCTGCCGGGTTCACCAAGAACCAGGACGTCATGCACCGCGTGATCGGTCGCCCCGGCATCGTCCTCGTGGGTGAGGGCAACGGCTCGCGCGTGCGCAGCCTGCTCGCGGCGGAGCGCAAGAAGCACGTGCGCATCGTCGGCGACGACGTCCCGGTCATCGAGGTCGTCGTGGGCCGTGGCGACGGCGAGGTGCCGCTGCCCAAGCTGGTCAAGCACCTGCGCAAGATGCCGAAGTCGGTCAAGCCGGCCGAGCAGACGGCGATCATCAACAAGCTCAAGGCGCTCGACGCCATGCGTCCGACCGCACCCATGCCGCGTGGGCCCGTGCCCACGAGCATGAAGGGTGCGCGCCGGGCGATGCGCGGTTGATGTACCGCTCGACGCGCTGGCGGGGCCTGGCCGCCGCTCTCGCGGCCGCGGCCGTGCTGGCCGGGTGCGGGGGCAGTGCGACCCCCGGTGAGATGTCGGCGCAGACGTACCGCTCGCTCGAGGCGCGCGGCGACCAGCTGACGCCGGAGACGGCGAAGGACCGGGGCGCCACGGACGACGAGACGCTCGCGCAGACCTTCGTCGACGAGGGCGGCGCGCCCGAGCCGTCCGGCGCCCAGTGCCTGTACGCCAAGACGTCGTACCGCGACTCCTACCGCGGCGTGGCGCGCTTCTGCTTCGAGGGCGACCGCGCGGTCTCCGTCGAGCGCAACCGCGCCGACCTCGACCAGTAGGTCACGCGCGCACACTCAGGTGCGCGACGCGGACGGCGGGGTGCGACGCGCGACCCGCGAGCCCGACACGATCTCGTGCAGCCCGCGCTGGTCCTCGTTCTGGATGAGCGCCGGGACCACGAGGCACAGCAGCGCGGTGCGCAGCGCGGCCCTCGGCACCCCGATGGGGCGCCCGTCGGGGCCGACGACGCCGATGCTCATGATCCGCTTGCCGATCGAGAAGCCGAGCGTGCCGGTGAGCAGGGTGACCTCGAGGAAGAACACGCCGAGTGTGTAGAACGAGCTGACCGCCCCCTCCCCCGCCAGCGGCGTGCGGGTGACGGCCACGACGCTCAGCGTCGCGACGGCCCAGTCGATGAGGAGCGAGACCAGGCGGCGGCCGAACGAGACGTCGTACACGTCGGTGAGCCTATCGGCCCGGCCCGAGCCACTGGGGCCGTCACCGCTGGTTCACGTGTCACAGGGACTTGTAACATGCCGGAAACAATGGAGTGACGACCGGGAAACTGCCGCTGCCTAGCGTCGGTGACGCGGACGCCGAGGCGCCGCTCCCGCCACATCGACGATCTGGCCACCCACGCGTGGCCGAGGAGGCCCCATGTTCGGCAATGCCGACGAGTTCTTCAAGTACGTCAAGGACGAAGGCGTCGAGTACCTCGACGTCCGCTTCACCGACCTGCCCGGCATCCAGCAGCAGGTGACGCTGCCGGCGTGGACGTTCGACGCCGACGCCGCCGAGAACGGTGTGGCCTTCGACGGCTCGTCGATCCGCGGCTTCCAGAGCATCGACCAGTCCGACATGGTGCTGTTCCCCGACTTCGGCACGGCCTACCTCGACCCGTTCAAGGCGCGCAAGACGCTCGCGATGGAGTTCTTCGTCCACGACCCGATCACGGGTGAGGCGTACTCGCGCGACCCGCGCAACATCGCCCGCAAGGCCGAGGCGTACCTGGCCACCACCGGCATCGGCGACACCGCCTTCTTCGCCCCCGAGGCCGAGTTCTACATCTTCGACCGCGTCAACTACGGCACGAGCGCCAACAAGTCGTTCTACGAGATCACGTCGCTGGAGTCGGCCTGGTCCACCGGCGAGGACCTGACGGACAACCGTGGCTACAAGGTCCGCTACAAGGGCGGCTACTTCCCCGTCGCGCCGACCGACCAGACGGCCGACCTGCGCAACGACATGATGTCGAACCTCGCCGACGCGGGCCTCGTCCTCGAGCGTGGCCACCACGAGGTCGGCACCGCCGGCCAGGGCGAGATCAACTACAAGTTCGACACGCTGCTCAAGGCAGCCGACGACGTCATGAAGTTCAAGTACATCGTCCGCAACACGGCCTGGGCCGCGGACAAGACGGTGACCTTCATGCCGAAGCCGATCTTCGGCGACAACGGCTCGGGCATGCACGTGCACCAGTCCATCTGGAAGGACGGCTCGCCGCTGTTCTACGACGAGGCCGGCTACGGCGGACTGTCCGACCTGGCGCGTCACTACATCGGCGGCATCCTGAAGCACGCCCCGTCGCTGCTGGCGTTCACCAACCCCTCGGTGAACAGCTACCACCGTCTGGTCCCGGGCTTCGAGGCCCCGATCGCGCTGGTCTACTCGGCCCGCAACCGTTCGGCCTGCGTCCGCATCCCGATCACCGGCTCGAACCCGAAGGCGAAGCGCATCGAGTTCCGCTGCCCCGACCCGTCGAGCAACCCGTACCTGGCGTTCTCGGCCCTGATGATGGCCGGCATCGACGGCATCAAGAACAAGATCGAGCCGCCGGCCCCGATCGACAAGAACATCTACGAGCTGCCGCCGGAGGAGTACAACGAGATCGACATGGTCCCGACGTCGCTCAACGCGGTGCTCGACAACCTGGAGCAGGACCACGAGTTCCTGACCCAGGGCGACGTGTTCACGCCCGACCTCATCGAGACGTGGATCGACTACAAGCGCACCGAGGAGATCCTCCCGGTCCAGCTGCGTCCGCACCCGCACGAGTTCGAGCTGTACTACGACATCTGATCGACGGGGTGGCTGAGCACGACTGAGCCACCTCTCGACGGTCGACAACGACCCCTGTCCTGCGGCGCGGAGACGCGTTGCGCGGGCAGGGGTCGTTGCGTGTGCGGACAGCTGGCACCCCGCCGCAAGACGGCCCCGGCTCGACAGCTCATCGCGACAGAACAATGAGTCCGCCATCGCGTCACGTCCCGGAATGCCGCGCGTCTCATCCCCGTCAGAAGGCCGATCGGGGGGTACGAAGATGTGGGACGAGAACTGGGCGACGCGAGCCGCCTGCACAGCGACGGACGATCTGTTCGTCAAGGGCGCGGAGCAGAACATCGCCAAACGAATCTGCAACGGGTGTGACGTGAAGGCGGCGTGCCTGGCCGAGGCACTCGACAACCGCATCGAGTGGGGCGTCTGGGGAGGCGCCACGGAGCGCGAGCGGCGGCAGATGCTGCGCCGGCGACCCGACGTGACGGCGTGGCGCGACCTCCTGAGGCTCGCTGCCTAGCTCATCGGCACGGTCTGTACGTCGTCGATCCGTTCGAGACGGGCTTAGACCGGCACGTGGTCAGGCGGAGATCTCCCCCGCCCTTCCCAGGCGGGCGCGGTCGGCCGCTCTCATCCCGCGGACGACGGAGCCGACGTCACGGACCTGCGAGCCGCCGCGCCAGGTGCCGCGCACACCGTGCTGGCGGAGCATGTAGCCGTAGTAGTCCTCGACCTCGACATCCTTCGCGATGAGCGCCGGGACCTTGGCGAGCGAGACCTCGCCCGTGGCGTCGTCGACGCGCTGCGTGGCCGCACCGGCCTCGAGCTGCGCGCGGGACTGCGCTTCGTGCAGACGCTCGCCGATGCGCTCGGTCCAGCCTGCGTAGAACGCCGCCCGGGCGGTGCTGCCGTGCACCGGCTTGTGGGCGCCGGAGCGGAGGTAGGCGTCGCCGTCGGTGACCATCTGGATGACGAGCGAGGCGTAGAGCGTCTTGGCCACCTCGATGTCGGTGGCGAAGCCGAACAGGGTGACGCCGGTGTTGTCGCCGCGGATCGTGCAGCGCAGGTCGTTGGCGCGGGACACCGCGATCATCAGGCTCACGTACCGGACGTTCGAGCGCTGACCGCTGTGCCCAAGACGCACCGCCTCGAAGGTCGGCTGCGCCGCCGCCTCACCCTCGCGGGCCCCGGCGCGCGCGAGCGTCAGCCCGATGGAGTGGGTCGTGGCCAGCTCCTGAGCCTTCGCGAGGAAGGCGTCGCGCTCGGCCTCGGTGGAGGCGCCCTCCGCGTGGCGCAACAGCTTGCCCACCTTGGCGACCATGCCGTCGTCGACGCCCTCGGGACGGTCGACGCCGACCTCGGTGTACGCGGCGCGGAGCATGGCCGCGACCTCGCTCCACCCGAGGTCCTCGAGCAGCTGGACGAACGTGGCGCGGAAACCGGCTCCGTGCTCGTCGATGATCGCGCCGTCGAGGCCGGTGTTGAGGTGGTGCGCCAGCTCGTGCGCCACGACCATGCCGCGCAGCGCCCACGCTCCCCCGCGCTCGCGCTGCGGCAGCCAGATGGTGCCGTCGCGGTACGACGCGCGTCCCTTGCCCGAGTGCGCGACGACGCGCACCTCCTTGGCCTCGCGCCCGCGGTACCCCGAACCGAACTGCTTGGTCTGCGCGCGGAGCCGCTCGAGGGCGGCGTCGACGAACCGCTGCACCTCCGACGGGCGCGTGAAGCGCGGTTCGGGCTCGGGCGTGAAGACGGCCCACCGCGTGCCGCCACCGCGGTTCAGCCGGACCTGCACGGTGCCGTCGTCGGGCGAGACGGCGTCGAGCCACTCGGCCACGAGGTCTTCGGCGGCGTAGGTGCCGGCCTGGTCGGGATCACTCATGCCGTGAACGGTGCCAGGTGGCTCCGACACCGTGGTCGACGACCCGGGCCCCGACAAGGCGCACGAAGTTCCTGGACATTCTTCCCATGTGGTGGTGGACTCGGTGCTGTCGACGACACCGTCCGCGCGAGGGGGGACGAACGATGACGTGGTGGAACCAGCTGAGCAGGCGGGCCCGGGTGGGCGCCGTGGTCGGTGCGGTCCTCGTGCTCGTGCTCGGCACCGGGACGGCCTTCGCGCTCTCCTCGGGCGGGTCGGACGAGAAGGACACGACGGCGGCCCCGACCACGTCGACCACACCCACGGCTTCGGCGAGCCCGACCGACGACGTCGATGCCTCCGACGACCCTTCCGGCGTGGGCCCGGCCAGCACCGGTGGCGCGTCGACCGGCACGATCGTGGTCACCGTCGCCACGTCCACCGGCGAACGTCCGATCGAGAGCGGCGTGGCTGCCAGGAACGTCGACACCGGCCGGGGCTACCACAGCGGCATGGGTGACGACCGTCCGTCGTGGACCCTGAAGGGGGTCAAGCCAGGCCGCTACGTCGTGAGCGCGGGGTCGGACGACGACGACTGGGAGTCGGCCTACTACGGGCAGACCAACCCCGTCGAGGGCGACCGGTCCCAGGCGAAGGTGGTCACCGTCGAACCGGGCGAGACGGTGCGCGTGACCGTCACGCTCATCTTCTGGCCGTGCGCCGAGCCGCCCGGCACCTACCCCGAGTGCGGGACCAACCCCGACCCCGAGCCGACGCCCACGACCTCCGCCTCGACACCTGCGACCGAGCCCGAGCCGTCGACTGCTCCCTGACGCGGAGTCTCGGACCCGTGCCCGCCGACCGTGGGCCGACGTACGCTGCCCCATGGGCACCCTGACGTTCACCGCCACCATGTCCGTCGACGGATACGTGGCCGACGCCGACGGCGACTTCCAGTGGGCCGGGCCCGGCGACGCCGTGTTTGCCGCGCACATCGACCGGTTGTCCCAGGTGTCCACCGAGGTGCACGGACGCAGGACCCACCTGCTGATGGCCTACTGGGACGCCGAGCCGGAGCCCGGCGCGTGGGGCCCCGCCGAGCACGAGTGGGCTCGCCTGTGGGCCGGCACCGAGAAGATCGTCGCCTCGTCCACGTTGTCGCAGGACGAGCTCTCGAAGGGTGCCCGCCTCGTGCCGCACCTCGAGCTCGACGAGCTGGAGCAGATCGTGCGCGACGCACCCGGCGACGTCGAGATCTTCGGCCCCACCACGGCCGCCCCCGCCATCCGCGCGGGCCTCGTCGACGAGTTCCGCCTCTACGTCGTGCCGAAGGTCGTGGGCGGCGGACTGCGGGCCTTCCCCGACGACGCGGACCTCGATCTCGAGCTCGTCGACGAGGGACGGCTCGATGCGGTCACCTACCTGCGCCTGCGCCGACGCTGAACCCGACCCCCGTCGACGCTCGGCACCACACGACCGGTGCGTGTCGAAACCAAGTCGCAACCGCCGGAACCTGGACGCTGTCCGTGCCGTGTGGTGAGGTGAACAGGCCGGTCTCTGCGTCGCGTTCTCGCGGCCGCCGGCAGTTCCTAGGGGGGACAACACGTGAACACAGGTATGTCTCGAGCCCTACGCGGGCTCACCATCGGGGCCGTCACTCTGGCCCTCGGGGTCGTCGCCACCACGCTCACCAGCGCCGGCGCCGCCACCACCGCGAAGTCCACGCCGGTGCCGATCGCCACGCCCGAGGGCCAAGTCAGCAGCTACGTGGTCAACGCCAAGAAGGCCAACGCCACCGGCACCGCCGACGCACGCGCCATCGTGAAGAAGGCCGGCGGCACGGTCATCCAGCAGTGGCCGCAGATCGGCGTGATCGTGGCGCACTCCACCCACGCCGACTTCCGCGCCGACGTCTACCGCCTCGGTCGCAAGAGCGTCGCGTCGGTCGGCGCCACCCGCACCGTCCCGGTCAGCGAGCGCACCGAGGCCACCACGCTGCGCAAGAGCCAGGGCGTGGTCAAGGAGGAGTTCGCCAACACCGCCGACGAGTACGTGAAGCCCGACCCGCGTGAGGGCGAGCAGTGGGACATGGCGCACATCAAGGCCGACCACGCGCACGAGATCACCGACGGGTCGAAGAAGGTGCTGGTCGGCGTGCTCGACAGCGGCATCGACGCCGACCACCCCGACCTGGCCGCCAACATCGACGTGAAGAACTCGGTCAACTGCACCGACGCCGGCACGGTCGACCGCTCGGCCACCGGCTGGCAGCCGACCACCAGCGACCACGGCACCCACGTGGCCGGCACCATCGGCGCCGACCGCAACGGCGTCGGCATCACCGGCGTCGCGCCCAACGTGCGCATGGCCTCGGTCAAGGTCGTCAACGACGACGGGTTCATCTACCCCGAGTACGCCATCTGCGGCTTCATGTGGGCCGGCCTCAAGGGCATGGACGTCACCAACAACAGCTACTACATCGACCCGTTCGAGTACTGGTGCAAGGACCAGGCCGACCAGGGCGCCGTGCTCGACGCCGTGGGCCGTGCCGTGAAGTGGTCGACCAAGCAGGGCGCGCTGCACGTGGCGGCAGCCGGCAACTCCGGCACCGACCTGACGAACAACACGACCAACGACACCAGCCCGAACGACAGCACGCCGATCGAGCGCACCATCAACAACGGGTGCCTCGACATCCCGACCGAGCTGCCCGACGTCGTCACGGTGTCGTCGTACGCGCGGATCGGTGCGACCAACGAGACGCAGCTGTCGTACTTCTCCAACCGCGGTCTGAACATCATCGACGTCGCCGCTCCCGGCTCGTCGATCCTGTCGACGATCGTCGCGGGCAACGGCTACGGCCTCAAGAGCGGCACGTCCATGGCGTCGCCGCACGTGGCGGGTGTGGCGGCGCTGATGAAGTCGCAGCACCCCACGTGGGGTCCGGCGAAGATGACGAAGCAGCTGGCCAAGCAGGCCGACCAGCGGCCCTGCGCGCCCGAGCAGGCGATCGGCGCCGGTGGCGCCCCGTGCAAGGGGTCGGCGGCGAACAACAGCTACGCCGGCAACGGCATGGTCGACGCCCTCGACGCCGTCCGGTAGCACCTGCCTGGCGGATCAGCACCACCTGACGGAGCGGTCCCGAGCCACGCGCTCGGGGCCGCTCCGTGTCGTTGCACCCGCCGAGCACGCGACCGCTGCCATGCTGGGCCGGTGAGCTCCGCCCCCTTCCGCGCCCGTCGGCTGGTCTGGGTCGTCGGCATCCTCGCCCTGGTGTGGCTGGCCTTCTCGGAGCTGGACGAGAGATCCGACGACGGCGGCACCGCGAAGCCCCCGACCACCAGCACGAGCACGACCGGGCGCCTCACGGTGACCGACCTGAAGGACGGCGACTCCTTCGAGGCCTCCGACGGCCGCGAGTACCGACTCGGCATGGTGAACACCCCCGAGCCCGACGAGCGGTGCTTCGACGAGGCCGAGGCCTTCACCCGGGACTTCCTGGCCGGCGGCTTCACGGCCGACGCCTACGACGAGGACGACTACGGGCGGGTCGTGGCCGAGGTCCTCGACGGCGAGGGGCGCTCCCTCAACGTCGCCCTCGCCCGGAGCGGCCTCGCGGACGACCGCTACCTGGACCCGTTCCGGGGCGACCACCCCGACCTCGCCGATCGCCTCGACGACGCGTTCGCCTCGGCGAAGACGCCGGCCTGCCGCTGACGCGTCAGCCGATGCGCTCGGTCAGGGACACGATGATCCCCTCGGGCCCGCGCACGTAGGCCATGAGCCAGGTGCCCTCGTGCTCGCCCACCTCGCCGACGAGCCCGTACCCCTCGGACACGAGTCGCTCGACGGTGGTCCGCAGGTCGGTGATCTCCAGGCACACCGCCCGCAGGCCCACGACGTTCGGCGCTGCCGCCTCTGTGGCCACCGTGCCGGGGCGGTCGTAGCGCGAGACCTCCAGCGCTCCCCCGCCGCCCGGCGGGCGCAGCCAGACGGTCTCGGTGCTCGCGTCCTCCATCCCGACGACGGTGTCGAGGAACTCCCCCTCGATCGTCATCCGCGCGTCGAGCTCCAGCCCGAGCCCGGTGAAGAAGGCGATCGTGGCGTCGAGGTCGGCAACGGTGACGTTGATGTGGTCGAGTCGGGGCAGCTGCGTCATGGGTCCATCCACCTCCGAGGACCGCCGACTGTCAACAGTGACCGGGTCCGTGGACCGGGGCGACGCCGTCGCGAACCGGTGTGACGATGGATCGGTGACACACCCGCTCGCATCCGTGTACTCCGCCTGGACCGCGCACGTCGCCGAGTCGACGTCGGAGCGCCTGGCTCGTCCTTCGAGGGCCGCGGCGTGGACCGTGAAGGAGCTCCTGCTCCACCAGCTCCTCGACGCCCGCCGCGCACTGGTCGCGCTCGCCACGCCTGCGGACGGCGAGCCGGACGTCGACGAGATCACCTACTGGCGACCGTTCCGTCCCGACGAGGGTGACGGCGGTGCCGCTCACGCCCGGTTCGTCGTCGCGTGCGCCGCGGCGTACGACCAGGAGCAGCTGGTCGAGGAGTGGCGCGGCACGTCGGCAGCCGTCGTGCACGCGGCGTCGAGCCCGACGTCGGCTCTGGTCAGCACGCAAGGGCACTCCCTGACGGTCGAGAACCTGTGCTCGACGCTGGTCGTCGAGGCCACGGTGCACCTGCTCGACGCGCACGGCACTCCCCCGGCCGACGCGCTGGAGCACACCGCGCGCGTGCTCGCGAAGCTGCGTGGACGCCCTCTGCCGGCCGACGGCGCGGACGAGGTGCTCCGCGCCACCGGCCGTCTGCCCAGCGACGAGCCGGACTACCCCCTCCTGGGGTAGCTCACGGCTCGATCACGAGCGAGGCGATCCGACCGGCGGCGTCGAGGGAGAACCGGAAGTGCAGGTCCACGACGCCTCCGGGGAAGTCGCCCTCGAGGTGGTGCACGACGTCGTAGCGGTCGGTGCCCGCGCTCGAGGCGCCCGTGACCTCGGTCGTGTAGGCGTACTCGCTCTCCGCCTTGCCGAGCCACGCGCGCAGCTGGGCGAGGCCGGTGTAGGTGCGGCCCTCGTCGGTCACGGTCGCGTCCTCGGCGAAGCACGACAGCTCGGTCTCGCGGTCGTGGGCCTGGTGCGCCGTGACGAAGGTGCGCACGGCGCTCGGCAGCGCGTCGAGGGACAGGGTGACGGTCTGGTTCTCGTAGGTGCTCATGGCACGACCGTGGACCCTCTCCCTGCTGGAGGGTCAAGCACTGGACCCTCCAGCGGGGAGAGGGTGCAGAGTGTGGGCATGAGCAGCATGGGCACGAACGGGGCGGGCACGGGTGGGGCCATGACGATCGGCGACTTCGCCGCCCTCACGCACCTGTCGATCCGCACGCTGCGCCACTACCACCAGGCCGGCGTGCTCGAGCCGGCCGAGGTGGACCCCTCCAGCGGGTACCGCCGCTACACCCACGAGCAGATCGCCACGGCGCGCGTCATCCACCGCCTGCGTGAGCTCGACCTGCCGCTCCCCCAGGTGAAGACGATCATGGCCACCGACGACCCGGCCCAGCGGTCGTCGATCATCGCCGAGCACCTCCAGCGGCTCGAGGCCGAGCTCGCCCGCACGCGTTCGGCCGTGACCGCCCTGCACCGACTGCTGCAGCCCGAGCCCGACCCCGTCGTCGAGCTGCGCACCCTGCCCGCTCGTCACGTCGCCTCCGTGCGCGCGAGCGTGGACCACGCCGACGTCCTCGACTGGTACGACAGCGCCGTCGCGGTCCTCGACGCCGCCGTGCCGCCCGCGTCGCGCCGCGGCCCGCTGTCGGGGCGGTACGCCAATGCGCTCTTCGCCGACGGCACGGGTTCGGTCAGCCTCGAGTACACCGTCGGTCACGACGCCAGGGTGAACCCCCTGGCGGGCGTCGAGGTGCTCGAGCTGCCGGCCGTCGAGCTGGCCGTGGTCGTGCACGAGGGCGACCACGGGACCATCGACGAGTCCTACGCCCAGCTGGGCTCCTGGGTCGGCGAGCATGCCCTCACCATCGGCGACGTGGTGCACGAGACGTACTTGGTCGGCCCGCGCGACACGCCTGACCCGAGCGCCTGGCGCACCGAGATCGGCTGGCCCGTGCTGCGCCTGTCGTCCTCGAGCACCGACTGACCGCGACGCCCCCGATCGGTCAGGGCCGGCCCTGGCCCTTGCCCTTCCCGACTGCCGCGTCCGCCTGCTCGGCGGTCTCCTCGATCGGCTCGACGGTCTCGGAGGGCTTTTCGTCCTTCGGCTTCGCCGGCTTCTCCTCCTTGGGCTCCTTCTTCTCCTCGCCCTTCGGCTCCTCGGGCTTCTTCTCCTTGGGCTCGGCCGGGTCCTCCCCGCCCGACGTGCCCGACCCGGAGCCCGACGAGACCGACAACGTGACGGTCGCGCCCACCTCCTGGCGACCCGTGCGGTCGAGCGCCAGCACCGTGCCCGCCGGCTCAGCCGACGCGACCGGGGTGGTCTCCACGTCGAAGCCGAGCTTCTCGAGCGCATCGGTGGCGTCGTCGACCGACTCGCCCACCAGGTCGTCGGGCACCGAGACGAAGCCCGAGGCGACCTCGAGGGTCACCACGTCACCGTCGGCGAGCGGCCCGCCGGCTCGAGGACTCTGCGCCACCACGACGCCCTTCTCGCCGTCCGGGGCGTCGACCTCCGTGATGCGCACGCGCCCGCCCGCGCCCTCGACCTCGTCGGTGGCGTCGTCGACCGACCGGCCGACGACGTCGGGCACGGTGGGGTCGTCCCCACCGAACACGCCGCCGAACAGCCCGCCGCCCATGCCGATCAGCAGCGCGACGACGGCCAGGGCGGCCACACCGGCGAAGACCCGCGTCCGGGTGGAACCGCGCCGCCGCTCGTCGTCCTGCGCCGGCACCTGCGCCGACGCAGCCCCGGCAGCCGCCAGAGGTGCCGGCGAGACGACGGTCGCCGGGCCGGTGTGCGCGACCGTCATCGGGCCGGTCGGCGCGTCGGTCAGCGCGGGGATCACCGACGTCGCTCCGCCGGTGCTGCGCTCCACGGTGTCGCGGACCTGCGCAGCCGTCGGACGCAGCGCCGGGTCCTTGGCCGTCATCGCCACGACCAGGCGCGCCAGCTCGTCCGGCACCGACGCGGGCAGCGCCGGGAGCTCCTCGCTCACCTGGGCCAGCGCCGCGGCCACCGACGTCTCGCGGCGGAAGGGGGACGTGCCGGTGAGGCACTGGTAGGCGACCAGACCGAGCGAGTAGACGTCGGACGCCCCCGTGGCGGTCCGTCCGCGTGCCTGCTCCGGGCTGATGTACTCGACCGTCCCGAGCACGGCACCGGTCTCGGTGAGCGGCTCCGGCGACACCCCCAGCGCGATGCCGAAGTCCACGAGCACCGGCCGCGAGTCGGTGGAAAGGACGATGTTGGCGGGCTTGACGTCGCGGTGCACCACACCGGCCTCGTGCGCCGCCGCGAGCGCGTCGCCGACACCACCGAGGAGCCGCTCGACGGCCTCGACGCCCAGCGCACCGCGCCGTCGCAGCACGTCCGACAGCGGGACGCCCTCGACCAGCTGCATGACGATGAAGGGGTCGCCATCGGGGCCCGCGTCGTCCTCGCCGACGTCGTGCACGGTCGCGATGCCGGGGTGGTTCAGCAGGCCGGACGTCCGGGCCTCCGCCATGAACCTCGCCCGAGCGGCGTCGTCGCCGACGCGGTCGCCTCGCAAGACCTTGACGGCCACGTCGCGACCGAGGCGCAGGTCACGGGCGCGGTACACCTGACCCATGCCGCCGGAGCCCAGCACCTCGCCCAGCTCGTAGCGGTCGTTCAAGCGTTCGGCCATCAGGCCAGGTTAGGACAGCCCGGCGGGGTGCGCCTCTGGGAAGAGCGTCCCGATTCGCCGGGTTTCGAGTCGTCGGGCGGCACGGCCGGTGGCACGCTGGCTAGGTGCCCGCACTCCCCCCGCTGCCGCCGGTCGACGACACCGACGCGGTGGTGGCGTGGGTGGCCGAGCACCTCGGCAGCCTGACGCTCGAGGGGCCCGACGGCGTGCGCCCAGGCGGACACCGAGGTGGGCAGACCGCGGCCGACGTCGCCCTCGCCGGCCTCGACGTCGCGGGGTACGCACGCTCGCGCTCGACGGTCCTGCCGGAGTCGCGGCGTGGTGCCAGTCGGATGTCGCCGTACGTCACCCACGGCCTGCTGGACCTGCCGACGATGTGGGACGCCGTGGCAGAGGCACCCGCGGCGGACCGCCGCCGCTACCGCGACGAGCTGCTCTGGCAGGAGTACGCCCGCCACGTCTACGCCCGGCTCGGACCCGCGATGCGCGAGCCACTGCGCCGGGAGCCGCCGCACCCGGACGTCGACCCCGACTGGGACGAGCAAATGGCCTGCATCGACTGGGTGCAGAGCTCGCTGGAGACCGACGGCTGGCTCGTGAACCAGACGCGCATGTGGTTCGCCTCCCACTGGACCGTCCGACACGGACGCGACTGGCGCGACGGCGAGGACCACTTCTACCGGCACCTGCTCGACGGGTCGCGCGCCGCCAATCGGCTCGGCTGGCAGTGGACCGTCGGCGCGGGCACCGGCAAGCCCTACGGCTTCAGCCGTTGGCAGGTCGAGAAGCGAGCCCCCGAGCTGTGTCGGGGGTGCGCCCTCCGCGACGCGTGTCCGATCCAGGGGTGGCCGGACGCCACGCCCGGGCCCGACGTCGAGCACGCTCCCGTCCGCGTCGGGCACGCCGCCGGCGCACCCGGCCCGGGTCCGGACGCACCGGTCCTCGAGGCGACGCCCGAGGCCGTCTGGCTCACGCCCGAGTCGCTCGGCGACGCCGACCCCGCCCTCGTGGCCCACCCCGACCTCCCGGTGGTCTACGTCTTCGACGAGCCGAAGCTGCGCGAGCTGCGCCTGTCCGGCAAGCGGCTCGTGTTCCTCGCCGAGTGCCTGGCCGACCTCGCGTCCCGTCGCGACGTCGAGGTGCGGCTCGGCGACGTCGGCGAGGAGCTGGCCGGCCGACCGCTCGCCGCCACCTTCGCACCGGTGCCGTGGTTCACGAACCGGGCGGCGCACCTCGACCTCGCCGCGGTGCACCCGTGGCGGTGGCTGGAGCGACCGACCTCGCAACGTCTCACCTCGTACAGCGCCTGGCGCAAGGGAGTCCACCGATGACCACCCCACTCGCCGACCTCGGCGCCCACAGCACGGCCCTCGAGGTCGTCGACGGGATCGACCTCACCGGGCGCACCGTCGTCGTGACCGGGGGTGCGTCCGGCATCGGCATCGAGACGGCGCGTGCGCTCGCGTCGGCCGGTGCGTCCGTGACGATCGCGACCCGCGACCTGGAAGCCGCCGAGCGGGCGGCCGCCGACGTCGCCGGCACCACGGGGAACGCGCTGGTGCGCGGTGCGCGCCTCGACCTCACCGACCTCGACTCCGTCGACGCGTTCGTCGCGGCCTGGGAGGGCCCGCTCGACGTGCTCGTGAACAACGCCGGCGTCATGGACACCCCGCACCGCACGACGAAGCACGGCTGGGAGCTCCAGCTCGCGACCAACCACCTCGGCCACTTCGCCCTGACGCTCGGTCTGCACGACGCGCTCGCCGCCGCCGACGCAGCTCGAGTGGTCGTCGTCTCCTCCAGCGGCCACGGGTCCTCCCCCGTCGTGCTCGACGACCTGATGTTCGAGCGGCGCGCCTACGACCCGGGACTCGCCTACGGCCAGTCGAAGACGGCCAACGTGCTCTTCGCCGTCGAGCTGACCCGCCGGTGGGCCGACGCGGGGATCACCGCGGACGCTCTCATGCCCGGCGGCATCTGGACGGGTCTGCAGAAGCACTGGGACCCCTCGCACCTGGAGGACCTCAAGCGGCAGACGGCCGGTTCGGGCGTCGTGAAGACCCCCGAGCAGGGAGCGGCGACGTCGGTGCTGCTCGCCGTCCATCCCGACGTGGTCGGTTCGGGTGGTCGCTACTTCGAGGACTGCCACGAGGCCGAGGTCGTCGACCAGATCGTCGACGGCGTGCACGGCGTCCGGGCCTACGCCCTCGACCCCGACGCGGCCCGCGCCCTCTGGGACCGGTCGGTCGAGCTGCTGGCCGAGGCCGGTCACCCCGTGCGCTGAGCGTCGAAGGGCTCTCGCCGGCTGGGGCGTCGTCGTGGCTGGGGTCTCGACTGCTGCTGCGTCGCTCGGCTGGACCTTCGCTTGCTGCGCGGTTACCTCGGCTGGGGCTTCGCACGCTGCTGAGCTGCTTCGGCTGGGTCCTGCTCATTGCTGCGTCGCTGTGGCTGGGTCTTCGCTTGCTGCTGCGTCGCTGTGGCTGCGAGTCGACCTGCGCTCCGAAAGGGCCTCGACCGGCGGACGGGTCCGGGGTCGGCCGGGCTCTCGGAGCGCGGCCTGGGGTGACGCAAGATTCTGCGTTCGTGCGTGAGGGGTAGAAGGATGCTGCGTTCGCTACGGGATCCCGTCGTGAACGCAGCATCCTTCGGGTTTGTGCGCGCGAAGGCAGAATCGTGCGTCCGCCGGGGGCGTCTCGTGCGGCGGGTGGGCAGGGATTCTCCCTTGACGCGGACCGTTCCACGAGAAGGGAGAATCCCTGCCCGTACGGGGCCCTTTTCGTCGCCTCGATGCTTCCTTCGCGTGGCACGGTCCACGTTAAGGAAGAATCGTGGAGGATCCACGCGCAGAGGGAGAATCGTGGCCGCGCCCCGCAGACCCACCCGAGCCCAGACCCCCTGCTCCGGTCGAGGCCTGTCGGAGACCACACCCACTCGGACTCACAGCGACGCAGCAGCACGTGGAAGGACGGCCGGAGCGTCGCAGCAGCACCTTGAAGCCCGACCGAGCAGCGCAGCAGCGAGCGAAGGGCCGGCCGCGTCAGACCGCTCGAAGATTCCCAGGTCGACCTGGGAATCTGCGACCGCCGTCAGGCGGGGGCGAGGCGGAGCAGCCGGCCGGAGCCCTCGTCCTCCAGGATCCAGATGGAGCCGTCGGGGGCCTGCTCGACGGCGCGGACACGCTCGCCGTCCCAGAGCGTCTCGTCGTCGCCGGCGGTGGTGCCGTCGACGTCGACCCGCACGAGCGCCTCGCCGGAGAGAGCGCCCAGGAACGCGTCGCCCGTCCACTCCGGGAACAGGTCGCCGGTGTAGATCATCAGGCTGCCCGGGGAGATCGACGGCGTCCAGCCGGCCTTCGGCGCCTCGAAGCCGTCGCCGTCGGCGTGGTCGGGGATCTCGCCACCGCCGTAGTCGCTGCCGTTGGACGCCTCGGGCCAGCCGTAGTTGGCGCCCTTCTCGATCACGTTCAGCTCGTCGCCGCCCTCGGGACCCATCTCGCTGGACCAGAGCGTGCCGTCCGGAGCGAACTCCAGGCCCAGCGGGTTGCGGTGCCCGTAGCTCCAGATCTCGGCCGAGGCGCCGCCCTCGTCGGCCAGGGGGTTGCCCTCGGCCGGCTCGCCGTCGAGCGTGAGCCGCACGATCGTGCCCAGCGTGTTCGACGTGTCCTGCGCGGGCGTCTTCTTCTGCCGGTCGCCCGACGACACGAACAGGTGCTCGCCGTCGGGGTCCACGGCGATGCGGTGCGAGAAGTGACCGTTGCCCGAGACCTTGGGCGTCTGGCGCCAGATGACCTCGAGGTCGGCGAGCGACGCCTCGTCGCCGGACGTCTCGAGCGTCGCGCGGCCGACGACGGCGCCACTGCCCCCGGAGCCGGACTCCACCCAGCTGAGGAACACCTGCTGGTCGTCCTCGAACGTCGGGCCGACCACCACGTCGCCCAGACCGCCCTGGCCGGCCACCGCGACGTCGGGAACGCCCTCGACCTCGACGCGGTCGCCGGTCTCGGCGTCGCGCAGGTGCAGGGTGCCGGTGCGCTCGGTCACGAGCAGGTCACCGCTTCCGGGCAGGAACGTCATGGCCCACGGGGCGTCGAAGGAGTCGATCTCCTCCACCTCGAACGGCGGGTTGCCGCTCGCGCTCGACGCCGGCGACGAGCCCGGCGAGGCCTCGGCGTCGTCGGTGCGGTCGGTGTCGCTGGAGCAGCCCGCCACGAGCACGGCCGCCAGTCCCAGTCCGAGAAGCCTCATGCCTCGAGTCTCGCCGACCCCGCCAAGGTCTGCAGGTCTGCCGGACCTCGCAGCGGATGCCGCGTGCGTCCGATGGTGCGACGGTGGAGCCATGACCGCCGAGCAGCAGGACCGTCCCACCGACCGCCACCGTCGACCCGACAGCGTCACCGACGCCACGGTCGAGGCGCTCGGCAAGCTGAGCGAGGCGCTCGAGGCCGTCGAGGAGGCCCGCGGCTCGCTGTACGCGTTCCACCGCCTCTCCGGCCACGCGGACCTTCAGGCCGGCGAGGCAGCCGACATGCTTCGCGACGCCGGCCACACCGAGCTGGCCGACCGGGTCGAGACCGAGCTCATCGGCCGCAACGTCATCGAGGGCCGGTGGACCTTCCAGCTCGTGGAGGAGTACGACGAGGGCTACTACGCCACCTTCCGCGACCTCGAGCGCACCGCCCGCGACGACCTCGCGGAGGGCAAGCCGCACCTCTTCGAGGCCGAGATGAAGGAGGACCGGCGCACGCACGGCCGCCGCCACCACGAGGCGACGCCCGACTGACCAGCGCCGACTGACCAGGCGCGACGCTCAGGCGGCGTCGCGCCGGGCCACGTAGATCGTCGCGGTGGACGTCCCCCGGTCAGCGGGTTGTCGAAGGTGACGACGTGCGCCTCGGCCTGGGCGAACGCCGCGCGCATCACGGCGACGAACTCGGTGTCCGGCGGCTCGTCGGACCAGAGCGCGAAGACCCCGCCCGGCGTGAGCATGCGCGCGGCCGCCTGCTGGCCCTCGACGGTGTAGAAGTCGCCGTGGTCGGTGCGCAGCACGCGGTCGGGCGCGTGGTCGATGTCGACGAGCAGCACGTCGACCGGCCGCTCGAGCCGTTCGGCACGCACGAGGTCGAAGAAGTCGTCCTGCACGAGGCTGGTGCGCGGGTCCGTGGCGAGACCGCGAGTGTCGTCGAACAGCTCGTCACGGTGCCAGGAGATGACGGGAGCCAGCGCGTCCACGACGACCAGCTCGGCGACGCGGTCGTCGCGCAGCGCCTCGAAGGCGGTGTAGCCGAGCCCGAGCCCACCGACCAGGACACGCAGGTCCTCACCGTCGGCGGCGTCGAGGCCCAGGGTCGCGAGCGCCCGCTCGCTGACGGTGAACTGGCTCGACATGAGGTAGTCGTCGCCCAGCTTGACCTCGTGCACGTCGCGCTGGGTGGCGAGGTCGAACCGTCGCCGCAGCACGATGAGGCCCCACGGGGTCTCGGCCCAGTCGAGCTCCTCGAACCTCACCATCGAACCCCTCCTTCGGACGCGTCCCGGCCTGCACCGTAGCGGACGCCGGGCGAGGCGATCGTGCGTCGGCGACCACCCGCACTCACCTCGGTTCTCCCCCACTCACCATGGCGCGCACGCCAGGGTGAGTGGCAGGAAACCCAGGTGAGCTCGCGATTCCCATCAGGTGATGGGAATCGCGAGGCCGGAGCCTCGGTCAGTGCTCGCCGCCGAGGTGGCCGGCGAGGCGGCCGTGCCGCTGCCGGCTCGCCTCGTTGAGGCCCTGGATCTCGACCGTCTTGCCCTTGCTGCGGTACTTGTTCTCGATCGCGTCGAGCGCAGCCACGGTGGAGGCGTCCCAGATGTGGGAGTCGGACAGGTCGATGACGATGTTGTTCGGATCGCCCACGTAGTCGAACTGGTAGACCAGGTCGTTGCTGGAGGCGAAGAAGAGCTCCCCCACCACCTTATACACGCGGGTGTCCTCGTCGGGGTGGGCCACGTCGATCACCTGCGTGAAGTGCGCGACGCGACGGGCGAACATCACCATCGCCACGACCACGCCGACGACGACGCCGATCGCGAGGTTGTGCGTCGCGACCACGACGGCCACGGTCGCGACCATCACGGTGGTCTCGCTCTTCGGCATCCGGCGCAGCGTCCCCGGCTGGATGCTGTGCCAGTCGAACGTGGACACGGCGACGATGATCATGACGGCCACGAGCGCGGCCATCGGGATGATGGCGACCAGGTCGCCCGCGCCGACGACGAGGGCCAGCAGGAAGACACCCGCCAGGAAGGTCGAGATGCGGGTCCGCGCCCCCGAGGCCTTCACGTTGATCATCGTCTGGCCGATCATGGCGCAGCCGCCCATGCCGCCGAAGAAGCCGGTGACGACGTTGGCCGCGCCCTGGCCCCAGGCCTCGCGCGACTTGTTCGAGTGCGTGTCGGTGATGTCGTCGACCAGCTTGGCCGTCATGAGCGACTCCATGAGGCCGACGAGTGCCACGGCGAGCGCGTAGGGCGCGATGATCTGCAGCGTCTCGAGGTTCAGCGGCACGTTCGGGAAGAACAGCGACGGCAGGCTCTCGGGCAGGTCGCCCTCGTCGCCGACGTCGGGCAGGGTCAGGCTCGCCGCCACCGTGACGCCGGTCAGGACGACGATCGCGACCAGCGGCGCCGGGACCACGCTGGTGATCCGGGGCAGCAGCACCATGATCGCCAGGCCCGCCACGATCATCGGGTAGACGATCCAGGGCACGTCGACCATGTAGGGCACCTGCGCCAGGAAGATGAGGATCGCGAGCGCGTTGACGAACCCGACCATGACCGAGCGAGGGATGAAGCGCATCAGCCGGGCCACGCCGGCGACCGCGAGCAGCACCTGGATGATGCCGGCCAGGATGACCGTGGCGATCAGGTAGTCGAGCCCGTGGTCGCGCATGACCGGTGCGATGACGAGAGCGACCGCACCCGTGGCCGCGGAGATCATGGCGGGTCGCCCGCCGAGGAACGCGATGGAGACGGCCATCGTGAACGAGGCGAACAGCCCTACCCGCGGGTCGACGCCGGCGATGATCGAGAACGAGATCGCCTCGGGGATGAGGGCCAGCGCGACGACGAGGCCGGCCAGGACCTCGGTGCGCAGCAGCTTCGGCGACGACAGCGCACCACGGACGGTGTGTCGTGCGTCGACCTCAGGGGGACGGACAGCGTCGAGCGCCACGGTGGGCTCCGTTCACGAGCAGGCTCGGACGAGCCGAGCGGAGGAAGAGGACTGGGGAGCGCACGAGGCGCGACGGGGGCCGCTGAGCGGGTGCTGCGGGTGTGCTGCCGCACCGCTCGGCCGGGTACGTGACCCGGCGCTCAGGGCGTTCTCGGCCAACCCTACCGCAACGGAAGAGTTGGTCGGGACCCCCGTCGGTGCGACGTGGCGCGACCCGCAGGACGGCGCTGCCGGTCCGTGCACACTGCCGCGCCGTTAGAGTCGGGTCGATGCCCTCCCCCACTTCCCTGCTCGCCGAGGCGGCGCGCCGCCGGACCTTCGCGGTGATCTCGCACCCCGACGCCGGCAAGTCGACGCTCACCGAGGCCCTGGCCCTGCATGCCCGGGTGATCTCGGAGGCCGGCGCCACGCACGGCAAGGCCGGGCGCAGGGCCACCGTCTCGGACTGGATGGAGATGGAGAAGGCCCGCGGCATCTCGATCTCCTCGACGGCGCTGCAGTTCGAGCACGAGGGTCACGTCATCAACCTGGTCGACACCCCGGGTCACGCCGACTTCTCCGAGGACACCTACCGCGTGCTCTCGGCCGTCGACTTCGCGGTGATGCTGCTGGACGGCGCCAAGGGCCTGGAGCCCCAGACGCTCAAGCTGTTCGACGTCTGCCACCGCAGCGGCATCCCCGTCATCACCGTCATCAACAAGTGGGACCGACCGGGACTCGACCCCCTGGAGCTGCTCGACCAGATCCAGCAGCGGATCGACATCCGACCCACGCCGATCACCTGGCCGATCGGCATCGCCGGCGACTTCCGCGGCGTGCTCGACCGCCGGCACGGCCACGCCGTCGAGTACGAGCGCACCTCCGGCGGCGCCACCCGCGCGGGCGAGACGGTCCACGCACCCGAGCGCGCCGACGAGGTCTTCGGCGACCTGTGGCAGGAGGCCGTCAGCGGCGTCGAGCTCCTGAGCGCGGACGGCGCCGACCACGACCCCGAGTCCTTCCTGGCCGGTCGCACCACGCCCGTGCTGTTCGCAGCGGCGGCCCTCAACTTCGGCATCACCCAGCTTCTCGAGGTCATGCTCGAGCTGGCGCCCGCGCCTCGTGCGCGCCTGGACGCGAAGGGCGACCCGCGCCCTGTCGACTCCCCCTTCAGCGCCTTCGTGTTCAAGATCCAGGCGGGCATGAACACCGCCCACCGCGACCACGTGGCCTTCGCGCGGATCTGCTCGGGCGTGTTCGAGCGCGGCGAGGTCGTCACCCACGCCCAGAGCGGGCGGCCGTTCGCCACCAAGTACGCGCAGAACCTGTTCGGACGCGACCGCGAGACGACCGACCTCGCCTACCCCGGCGACGTGATCGGGCTGGTCAACGCCTCCCAGCTCGCCATCGGCGACACCCTGCACCTCGGTCCGACCGTCGTGTACCCGCCGATCCCCAAGTTCGCGCCCGAGCACTTCGCGACCATCACGGCGCGCGACACCTCGCGCTTCAAGCAGTTCCGCCGCGGCATCGAGCAGCTCGACCGTGAGGGCGTCGTGCAGGTGCTCCGCTCCGACTTCCGCGGCGACCAGGCCCCGGTCCTGGCGGCCGTCGGCCCCATGCAGTTCGAGGTCGTGACCGACCGCCTGGCCCGCGAGTTCAACGCCGAGACCAGGCTCGAGCCCCTCCCCTACACCGTCGCCCGGCGCATCGAGCCGGCCGACCGCGAGACCCTCGCCGGCACCAACGGCGTGGAGACGTTCGAACGCAGCGACGGCGCTGCCCTGGCGGTCTTCTCCGACCGCTGGCGGCTGCAGTTCGTCGCCCGCAACCACCCAGACATCACCTTCGAGTCGCTCTCAGCCGACGTCGACGACCGCACTCCCACCTCCTGAGGAACCCCATGGCCAACAACAACGGCAACCGCACCAACAACCGCAACCGCAACGGAAACGGGAACAACAACAAGAACAACCGCTCCGCCACGAAGCCGAGGCGCCAGGCACCGTCCCGCCTGCCGAAGGGCGGCCTGCGGGTCATGCCGCTCGGCGGCCTCGGCGAGGTCGGCCGCAACATGACGGCCTTCGAGCACGAAGGCAAGATCCTGCTCGTCGACTGCGGCCTGCTGTTCCCCGAGGAGCACCAGCCGGGCATCGACGTGATCCTGCCGGACTTCTCGGCCATCCGTGAGCGCCTCGACGACGTGGTGGGCCTCGTGCTCACCCACGGCCACGAGGACCACATCGGCGCCACGCCGTACCTGCTGCGCGAGCGGGGCGACATCCCGGTGATCGGCAGCAAGCTCACCCTCGCGTTCGTGAGCGCCAAGTTCCGCGAGCACACCGTCGACCCGCCCCTGGAGACCGTGGCAGCCGGCGACGTGATGAAGCTCGGCCCGTTCGAGCTGGAGTTCATCGCCGTCAACCACTCCATCCCCGACGGCCTCGCCGTAGCCATCCGCACGTCCGCCGGCCTCGTGCTGCACACCGGCGACTTCAAGATGGACCAGTTCCCGCTCGACGACCGCATCACCGACCTGCGCGCGTTCGCGCGGCTCGGCGAGGAGGGTGTCGACCTGTTCCTGACCGACTCGACCAACGCCGAGGTGCCGGGCTTCACGACCTCCGAGCGCGAGCTGCAGCCGGCCATCGAGACCGTGTTCCGCACGGCCCCGCGCCGCATCATCGTCTCCAGCTTCGCCAGCCACGTGCACCGCATCCAGCAGGTGCTCGACGCCGCGCACGCCAGCCGGCGCAAGGTCGTGTTCGTCGGCCGGTCGATGGTGCGCAACATGGCCCTCGCCCAGGAGCTCGGCTACCTCAAGGTCCCCAAGGGGCTGCTGGTGGACCTCAAGGCCGCGAACAACCTCGCCCCCAACCAGGTCGTGCTCGTGTGCACCGGCTCCCAGGGCGAGCCCATGGCCGCGCTGGCCCGCATGGCCGACGGCACCCACCAGATCGACGTCGGCGAGGGCGACACCGTGCTGCTGGCCAGCTCGCTCATCCCCGGCAACGAGAACGCGGTCTTCCGGCTCATCAACGGCCTCGCGTTCCGTGGCGCCAACGTGGTGCACTCCGGCAACGCGAAGGTCCACGTGTCGGGCCACGCCAGCGCCGGCGAGCTCGCGTACTGCTACAACATCGTGCGACCCAAGCACGTGCTGCCGGTCCACGGCGAGTGGCGTCACCTGCACGCCAACGGCGCCATCGCCGAGCGCACCGGCATCCCCCACTCCTCGGTTCTGCTGTGCACCGACGGCGACGTCGTCGACCTCGTCGACGGCCACGCCCGGGTCAGCGGACACCTGCCGAACGAGCACGTGTACGTCGAGAACATGGTGGTCGGTCGCACGACCGAGCACACGCTCGAAGAGCGGCGCACCCTCGCCAACGAGGGCATGCTCACGATCATCGCGATCGTCGACGTCGAGCGTGGCACGTTCGCCGAGCCGCCGGAGTACGTGATGCACGGCCTCATGGAGGACCTGCGCGACTTCGAGCCGCTCACCCAGCAGCTGGCGTCGGGCCTGAAGAAGGCGAACGGGAAGACGCCGGCCGACGCCGAGGAGTCCATCGAGCGCACCGCGGCCTCGTGGATGCGTCGCACCTACCGACGCGAGCCGATCATCCACGCCATCGTCGTCGAGGAATGACCGACGGCGAGGCCACGGAGGGATGAGCGCCGTGCAGATGCAGATCGGCGAGATCGCCGAGCGCGTCGGCCTGAGCCTGCGCACCATCCGCTTCTACGAGGAGGCCGGGCTCGTCATCCCCGACGCGCGCAGCACCGGCGGCTTCCGGCTGTACTCCGAGGCCGCCGTGGCCCGGCTCGAGCTCATCAAGAAGATGAAGCCGCTGGGCTTCTCGGTCGAGGAGATCGGCGAGGTGCTCGGCATCCTCGACCTGCTCCAGGAACCGGCTGCCACGACCGAGCAGACGCAGCCTGCCCTCGACCGGCTCGACGAGGTCCGGGCGACGGTGGTCGAGCGGCTCGAGGAGCTGGAGTCCAAGACCGAGGCCGCCCGCGGCTTCGCGCGGGACCTCGCCGAGATCGCGCAGAAGAGCCGCCCGTCCGAGTGATCGGACGGGCGGCTCGGCTGCTGGTCGTGACCGGAGGTCAGGACCGGACGTGCTCGCTCACGGGTGCTCGACGTCGCCCCGCCAGGCGCCGGTCTCCTGGCCGCCCCGGGACTCGATGAACTTCTTGAAGTTGCGCAGGTCGCCCTGCGTGCGGCGCTCGAGGATGCCGGCCTTGTCGGCCACCTGCTCCACGAAGCCCTCGGGGTCGACGTCCATCTGCACCGTCACACGGGTGCTGGTGTCGCCGAGGCGGTGGAACGTCACGACGCCCGCGTGCTCGGGTCCGTCGTCGGAGCGCCAGGCGACCCGCTCGTCGGGGTGCTGCTCGGTGACGGTCGCGTCGAACTCCCGCGTGACGGGCCCGACCTTGATCACCCAGTGCAGGTGCGTGTCGTCCCGCTGGTCGATCCGCTCGACGCCCTCCATGAACTGAGGGAAGTCCTCGAACTGCGTCCACTGGTCGTAGGCGGTGGTGACGTCCACGTCGACGTCGATGGTCTCGGTGATGGTGCTCATGGATGTCCTTTCGCAGACTGCCCATGACCTACCCGTTCTCGGGGACCGCGAAACCCCCACCGCCCGACGACCGTCAGGTCAGCAGGCTCACGCCGCCGGGTCCGACGAGCAGCGCCACGACGATCAGCACCGCGCCCCAGAGGATGTCACCGCGCACGATGCGCAGCACGCCGATGATGCCGATGACCACGGCGGCGATCCACAAGATGGTGTCCCACATGATGGTGCTCCTTCCCGGTCGGTCCGCGTTGGACCGATCGTTCCCGTCAACGTAGGACCGGGCGGCCTGGCACGCATCCGGAGCGATCTTCCGGGAATGAAAGGATGGGACGGTGCGTGCCATGGTCCTCGACGCGGTCAGAGCGGTTCCCGACGTGCGGGACGTCCCGCGGCCCGTCGCGCCCGACGGCGGGGTCGTCGTCGAGGTCCGGGCCACCGGGCTGTGCCGCAGCGACTGGCACGCCTGGGCCGGGCACGAGGACCTCGCGTTCCCCCACGTCCCGGGGCACGAGTTCGCCGGTGTCGTGAGCGAGGTCGGGACCGGCGTGGTCGGCTGGGCGGTCGGCGACCGCGTCACCACGCCCTTCGTGTGCGGGTGCGGCCGCTGCGACTGGTGCCGAGCAGGCGATGCGCAGGTGTGCCCCGACCAGCAGCAGCCCGGCTTCACGCACTGGGGGTCGTTCGCCCAGCACGTCGCCCTGCACGCGGCCGACACGAACCTCGTCGCCGTGCCCGACGGCGTCGAGTTCGCGACCGCCGCCGCCCTGGGCTGCCGGTTCGCGACCGCCTACCGGGCCCTCGTCGCCCGGGCGCGCCTGCGCGAGGGCGAGTGGGTCACGGTGGTCGGTGCCGGCGGCGTCGGGCTGAGCGCCGTCATGGTCGCGCACGCCCTGGGTGCGCGCGTCGTGGCCGTCGACCGCAACCCCGAGGCCCTGGCCGTCGCCGCCCGTCTGGGCGCCGAGCACACCGTGACGGCCGACGACCACGTGCCCGCGCTGGTCGCCGACCTGACCGGCGGCGGGTCCCACGTCGCCATGGACGCGGTGGGGAGCGAGCAGACGAGTGCGACGTCGCTGCTGAGCCTGCGCCGTCGGGGCCGGATGGTGCAGGTCGGTCTGCTGCCCGGAGTCGCGGGACATCCGCGCGTCCCGCTGGAGCGGGCCATCGCCTGGGAGCTCGACGTCCTCGGCAGCCACGGCATGGCCGCCGTCGACTATCCGCCGATGATGGAGCTGGTGGCGAGTGGACGACTGCGCCCCGACCTGCTGGTGGAGCGCACCATCGGCCTTCAGGCTGCGGCCGCCCTGCTGCCCACCTTCGACCAGGCGGCCGTGGCCGGGATGACGATGATCGACCCCTGGCTGCACGAGTGACCTGATCGGCTCGCGTCGTCCGACGTCACGGTGAGCCGTGCTCGGCCCACCAGCGAGAGGTCGCTGCCTCGGCCTCGGCGTCGTGAATGCGCTGGAAGTTCCGGCCGCCGCGAGCGAACGTGGCGAGCACCCCAGCCGGCACCTCAGGCAGAGGCACGGGCGCGTCGGTCCATCGACAGGCACGGACGTGCTGGAGGTCGGCCTCCCATCCCAGCGCACTCGCGTCGAAGTGCCACTCCCCCTCGATCCGGCCGAGCCACAGCTCCGCGTCGGCGTCGCGGGTCCACACGAAGTCGCCGACGGGCAGGGCGGCGAAGCGCTCCAGACGGGCCGCGACGCGTTCGCCGTGCTCGCGCTCGACCCGGCGGACCGCCTCGTCCAGGTCCGAGGCAGGGGCGTCGAGTCGACCGCCCACGCCGACGACACCACGCCGCAGCGCGTACTCGACGGCTGCGGCGTGGTCGACGGCGTCGTCGCGCGAGCGCAGCGGCGTCCGGTGGACGGCGGTCAGCGAGGGCTCCGGACCGGAGGGGCCGGGGTCAGGAAAGCACCGTCGACGCGTCGACGGTGCCGTCGTTCTCCTCGATGGCGTCCGCGAGGGCGGTGACCTGGGCGTCGTCGAGGGAGAGGTCGGCCTCGTCGAGCCCCTTGCGGAGCTCCTTCTCGACCGTGCCCTCGGGGGCGCCGTCCTGGTACGCGCCCACGCGGTTCACCACGAACTGGACGGCTTCGAGCTTGTCTGCACTCAGATCAGTCATGGCCACGACGCTACGCACCGGCCGACGATCCGCAATCCGACCTCAGAGCGCCCCGACCTCGGAGCGCCCCTACCTCAGAGCGCACCGACGTCGGGCACGCCGTCGCCGAAGTACCGGTACAGCTGCTCGTCGCGGTAGCGCGCGGACCACGTGTCAATGTGGCGGCGACCCCGTTCAGTCCTGCCCAGCACGCGGTACCGCACGGCGTTGCCGACCAGGGCGTTGACCGTGGCCCACGGCAGGCGCAGCGGCAGCCCGAGCTCGCGCATGCTCGCGGTGCCGAGGAACGGGCGGAGCATGCTGAGCAGCCGTCGGGGTGCGTACCAGCGATGGAACCGGGCGAACCGGCGGTAGTGCAGGTGCGGCTGCGCATCGACGATGCTCTGCGTCAGCCTGCGCCCGGCGTCGGTGATGTCGTCCTGGCTCAGCAGCACGTGGTAGTTGAAGTGGTGCTGCTCGCGCTCGGTGTCGAACAGCCACGCCTCGTCCACGCCCAGCAGCCAGCCGATGTAGCACCACAGGTGCATCACCGCTCGAGACTCGTCCTTGGAGACCGGCACGCCGAGCGCGCGCACGCCCAGCAGCAGCGCTCCCGAGAACAGCCCGAGCGTCGCGGCCTGGTCGGTCTGGTTGATCGGGGCGCCCCAGTGCCCGGTGTCCCAGCGGTCCCCCTCGGAGAAGCGCTGGTTCACGATCGCGTGCATGAGCCGGACGTGCACGGTGAGTCGCCAGCCGAGCGCTCCGGGGCGCATGGCGCCGGGCTGGGAGACGGCGATCGTCCAGTGCTGGGTCTCGGCCAGCCGCCGCACCGTCGTCTCGCCCGTCAGGCCACCGGTCGCGACGAGCAGGTCGGTGGGTCCGCCGAAGCGGTAGCCACCGATCAGCGACAGCTGCAGCAGCACGTCGCCCGCGTTGCGGCCGAACGTCCGGTAGACCCGCGCACCCTCCTCCAACAAGTCCCAGTCGACCCAGTCCGGCGTCGTGGAGACGAGGTCGAGGAGGTCGCGGAGCACCGGTGGCGCTCCCTCCAGGTCCCCCTCGAGCGCGCGACGCAGCTGGTCGTGGGTCACGCGGTCCGCGCCCTTCGCACGGAACGCCGCGGCCAGCCGCGCTCCGGGGTCGTCGATGCGCAGGTAGCCCTCCCCGATGGACCGCAGGAGCGACTCGTCGACCTGACGCACCCGACCGAACACCCGCAGGGGGCGACCCATGCGAGCACCTCGCGCCTGGGCGGCCCGGTGCCGGGTGGGCACGGGTGCGCTGTCGGCGGGCGCGGGACGGGCAGGAACGGTGCCGGTCGGAGCTGAGGTCATGCACTGGAACGTGACACGAGCAATTGCTCGCATACAATTCGCGTATGAGCCGACCACCCGAGACGCTGCGCAAGGCGCCCCGCCAGGACCGATCGCGCCGGATGGTCGAGCGGATCCTCGAGGCTGCCAGGCTGGTCCTCGTCGAGGAGGGGTACGAGCGCGCGACCACCAATCGCATCGCCTCGCGTGCCGAGGTCAGCCCAGGCTCTCTCTACCAGTACTTCCCCGACAAGCAGGCGATCCTGGTGGCGGTCATCGACCGGTACTCCGCCGAGATCGGCGAGGAGCTCACCGCCGTGCTCGCCGACCGGCTCGACCTGCCGCCCGACCAGCTCGTCCGAGCGGCGTACGAGGGACTGCTCGACGTGCTGGAAGAACACCGCGAGTACCTGCGCCTGGTCACCCAGGAGCTGCCCCTCTCCCGCGTCGCCGGCCACGTCGGGCATGTCGAGCGTCGCGTCGCCGACCTCGTCGGGGCGTACCTGACGGTCTCCCGCACGCCCACGCCGCTGCCGACGTCGGCCTCGGCGTGGCTGCTCGTGCGCATGGTCGAGCACCTCAGCGTCGACTACGTGCTCCAGCGACCCGACATCGCCCGCGACATGTTCGTCGAGGAGCTGGTGCACCTCACGGCAGCCCACCTCGCCCCCCGGCCGGCCACCTCGGCGCCCGAGGTGGCGGAGCGCGCCGGCGCGCGGTCCGACGGCACGGGACCCACCGCCCGGACCTGACGACCCGCCGACGTGAGCAATGCCTCACCCCCCGGGCGAGACAGGTGCGGACCCGGCCTGTTGGATGGGGCGAGCACACGTCGCCCAGCCCGGAAAGTTCGCATGAGCCGCATCTCCCGCAGGACCTTCGTCGCCGCCCCCACCGACCTCGTGTGGGAGCTCGCCCAGGACTTCGCCCGTTGGCACCCCCGCCTCAGCATCTACTCCGGAGGCCCGGAGGCTGACGCCGACCTGGTCGTCACGGTGCTGAGCCAGGACGACGAGACCCGCACGCTGTCGTACTCGATGCCTGAGCCGCCGTTCCCGATCTCCGAGCACCGCGCGACGATCGAGGTCCAGGATGGCGCCGGCACCACGTGCTACGTCGAGTGGTCCGCGGAGTTCGAGTCCGACCCGGGCATCATCCACCTGCTGGAGGACCAGCTCGGCGACGACGTGTTCCGCCTCGCCCTCGACAAGCTGGCCACCGCCGCCCAGGACCAGCACGCCGCCAACGTCCTGGCCTGAGAGTCGCCCGAGCGCCTGCCTCAGGCCCGGACCAGACCCAGCACCTCGCGGGCCTGGTCCGTCAGTGCGCCGCCGGCGGCGCCGCGCGGGACCTCGGTGAGGAACCCCCTGCGCCGCGCCTCGGCGACGCGGTTCGTCCAGGTGCCGGCGCTGCCGCCCAGCGCCTCGGCCATCCGCTTCGACGGCGCACGCTCCCCGCGCTCGACGATCCGCGTGTACTCCAGCGCCACGGCTGCGAGCGCGAGGTCGTCGCGCCCGAGCCGTCCCGATCGCTCCTGCAGCAACGTCTGCACGGTGGTGAGCGGCTCGGCGTCCTGGCCGGCGCTGCGGGTGGCCAGGCGTCGCGCCTCGGCCACGAGAGCGCCGAGCGGGAGCTCTCGCACGTCGTTGCCGGCGAACGACCGGTCCCCGGTCCCCCGCCGCACCACGAGCTCGCGCACCGACCACTGCCGATGACTGCCCTCGCGGTGCAGGCGCAGCCCGACCGACCACTCATCGGCCACCCGCAGCGCGACGAGGCGCTCACCATCGGCCGTCACGCCCACGGCGTGCTCGCGCGTCACGTCGTCGAGCAGCGTGCCGAGATCGTTCATGCGCAGCACCGCCTGACTGATGGTGGTAGTTCCTTCACGGTACCACCGGACCCTGAGCCCACGCTCCCTTCGAGTGGGTGGGCGGTCAGCTCCGCCAGTCGCGGAAGCCCAGCACGATGAGACGCATCTCGCGGCGGGCCTTGCGCTTGATCTCCTCCTCGAGGTCGGTGCGACCGTCGGGCGTCTGCACCACCTGCTCGGCGCGGTAGACCATGTTGCGGACGAAGAGCCCCGAGGCGAGCTTGACGTCCTCGGCCGACCACGTCTCGATGTGCGGGAGCCGCGCCAGCACCACGGCGAGCTCGGAGATGAACAGCTCGAGCTCGCGCTGGATGGCCTGCCGCACGGCGTCGGACCCACTGGCGCGCTCCCGGGCGACGAAGCCGAAGTGGGCCTTGTTCTGCTTGACCACCCGCACCAGGATCTCGGCCGACGCGTCGATGATGTCGGCGAAGGTCTCGGGGTCGCGCTGCGCGTCGCGGATCATCGCCCGCAGGGTCCCGAACGACTGCTCCACGAGCGCGAGCCCGAGCTCGTCCATCGACGCGAAGTGCCGGTAGAAGGCCGTCGGGACCACGCCGGCCTGGCGGGCGACCTGGCGCAGGCTGATCTGGGCGAAGCCCTGGTCCCGGCTCAGCTCGAGGGCCGCCGCGAGGATCGCGTCGCGCGTGCGCTCCTTCTGCGCCTGGCGCGTCGTCTCCGCACGGGGCGACGCGGCTCGTCCTGCTTCCGCCACGCCTGGAGTCTAGGCCGTTCCGTCGTCGTCGCCTCGGTGAACGCGTGTGTCGCCGTGTGCGAGGTCACCGACACGCCCTCTTGCCCTGCGGTGGTTCACACCCGCACACTTTGAGTGTACGCTTGTACACCGAACGACTTCGACTGGAGAGGAACCGCATGGGACTCGTCCGCGCCGCCCTTGCCTCGCGCACCGTGGCCTCCCTGACCTCGCCCAAGTCCCTCGACCACTACCTCGATCAGGTCCACCCGCTGTGGACCGTCGAGGCCGTGCGGGCCCGGGTGGTCGAGGTGCGACGCGAGACCGGCGACGCCAGCACCGTGGTGCTGCGCCCCAACGGTGCCTGGAAGGGCTTCGTGCCCGGCCAGCACGTGCAGTTCGGCATCGAGGTCGACGGCACCCGCAAGGTCCGGGTGTTCTCCGTCTCCAGCTCCCAGGCCGCGTCCGACGGCACCTTCAGCGTCTCGGTGAAGGCCCACCCCGACGGCTACGTCTCCCAGTTCCTTCACCGCGAGCTCCGGCCCCGCACCGTCGTCTACCTGTCGCAGGCCGAGGGCGAGTTCGTGCTCCCAGCGCAGGTGCCCGACGACCTCCTGCTGCTGAGCGGCGGGTCCGGCATCACCCCGGTCATGTCAATGGCGCGGACGCTGCGCGACCGCGGGCACCGCGGCCGGGTCACCTTCCTGCACTACGCACGCTCGCGCGACGACGAGATGTTCACCCCCGAGCTCGACCGCCTGACCGCCGAGCTCCCCGGAGCCACCGTGGTCCGCGTCTACACGCGCGAGCCCGAGGTCGGGGCCGAGCTCGAGGGCCGCTTCATGCTCGACCACCTGCGCCGGCTCGGCGTCGACCCCACGGTCGCCACCACCTTCTGCTGTGGGCCCGCCGGCCTGATCGCGACCGTCCGCGACACCTACGACGAGCTCGGCGCACGCGACCTGCTGCGCACCGAGTACTTCAAGGTCCCCTCCGTCGACCTCGACGCGGCCGACGCCACGGGCACCCTCAGCTTCGACGACGCCGGCACCAGCACCGACAACAGCGGCAGCACCATCCTCGAGCAGGCCGAGGCTGCCGGCCTCACGCCCGCCTTCGGCTGCCGCATGGGCGTCTGCAACACCTGCGCGGTCAAGAAGCTCAGCGGCGCCGTCCGCCACGTCGTCAGCGGCGAGGTCAGCGCCAACACCGACGAGACCATCAAGGTCTGCGTCAACGTCCCTGTCGGCGACGTCAGCGTCGCACTCTAAGGAAAGGGAGTCCCCATGTCTCGCAAGCGCACCCCGATCGCACCGTTCAGCGCCTCGGAGCACAACGCCGCACCGGAGCCGCTCGTCGGCGCCGACGCCTCCAAGCGGTCCACCATCGGCCTCGAGTACATGAGCTACGAGGAGCTGGAGGGCTTCGGCGAGGAGCTGGACGCCATCCGCCAGCGCACCCTCGACTCGCTCGGCCAGGCCGACGCCGACTACATCCGCCGGGTCATCCGCATCCAGCAGACGTTCGAGGTCCTCGGCCGCATCGGCATCTTCACGCCGTTCTTCTGGCCCACCTTCGTGGCCGGCATCGTGTTCCTCGGCCTCTCCAAGATCCTCGAGAACATGGAGATCGGCCACAACGTCATGCACGGCCAGTACGACTGGATGAACGACCCGCTGGTCGACGGCAAGCGCTACGAGTGGGACAACGTGGCACCGGCCGAGGACTGGAAGCACGGCCACAACTACATCCACCACACGTACACGAACATCCACGGCATGGACCGCGACATCGGCTACGGCCTGCTGCGGATCGACGACGACCAGCCCTGGTACCCGAACCACCGCTTCAACCTGCCGCTCGCCTTCGCGCTGATGCTCTTCTTCGAGTGGGGCGTGATGTACCACGGCCTCGAGCTCGACGAGTACCTCGGCGGCAAGATGACGAAGAAGGAGTTCCGCGACCGCAAGAGCCGCGCCGCCCGCAAGGCTCGCCGCCAGGTGCTCAAGGACTACGTGACCTACCCGGTCCTGGCCGTCGCGCTCGTGCCCTTCGTCGGCTGGTGGGCCCCGCTCGCCGTCCTGGGCGCGAACTTCGCGGCCAACCTGATCCGCAACATCTGGACCTTCCTCATCATCTTCTGCGGCCACTTCCCCGCCGAGGTGCAGACCTTCGCCGAGGAGGACGCGCAGAACGAGACCCGCGGCCAGTGGTACCTGCGCCAGCTGCTGGGCTCGGCCAACATCAGCGGCAGCCGCGCCTTCCACGTGATGAGCGGCAACCTGAGCCACCAGATCGAGCACCACCTGTTCCCCGACATCCCGGCGCGCCGGTACCCCGAGGTCGCCCGCGAGATCCGCGCGATCTGCGAGAAGCACGGCCTGCAGTACAACAGCGGCCGGTTCAGCAAGCAGCTCGCCAGCGTCGCTCGACAGCTCGCCGGCTTCTCGCGCAAGCCCGACGACCCCTACAAGCAGGGCAAGAGCCCGGAGTCCAAGGCACTGCGTCGCGCCAAGCGCGAGGCCGCGCAGCAGCGCGAGTCCGAGCACGCGGCGGCCTGAACGAGCCCCAGGTCCGCCACCCAGACGACGCCCCGGCACCCCCGGGGCGTCGTCGTGCGGCATCCCGGCGGTACGCCACAATGGAGGCGACCGGACGACCCACCCTCGAGGAGACGGCCATGACGATGAGCCGGCGCGAGATCGCGAAGGACGCGGTGCAGCAGGGCGTGGAGGCGGCGATCACCACGAGCGGGCGCATCAGCGCCATCCTCTTCGACACCGCGCGTCGCGTCACGACCGAGGTCGGGGCGTTCGGCACCGAGCTGTTCGAGATCACCGAGGCCAGCCGCCGCGCAGGTGAGGAAGCCGACGACGCCGGACGCGTCACACCCACCCATCCGCAGGACGACTGAGGGCGAATCCCTTTCATGACCAGCTCTCCGACGTCCGGCTCCCCCACCTCCGAGCGTCGCCCCCGCGTCGCCGTCGTCGGTTCCGGCGTCTCCGGCCTCACGGCCGCCTACGTGCTGCGCAGCACCCACGACGTGACCCTCTTCGAGGCCGACGACCGCTTCGGCGGCCACGCCCACACCCACGCGCTCGAGGCCGACGGCACCACGCACCACGTCGACAGCGGCTTCATCGTGCACAACGACCGCACCTACCCGCTGCTGCGTCGCCTGTTCGCCGAGCTCGACGTCGACGTGCACCCCACCGAGATGTCCATGAGCATCCGGTGCGAGGGCTGCGGCCTGGAGTACGCCGGTGGCCGCAAGCTGCCCGGACTGTTCGCCCAGCGCCGCCGCGCGTTCGACCCCACCTACCTCGCGATGCTGGCCGGCGTGAAGCGGTTCCAGCGCGCGGCGCTGGCCCTGCTCGACTCCGAGCCGGACGCCTCCGAGCCCCAGACGTACGGCGACTTCCTGACCACGCACGGCTTCTCGCAGCACTTCGTGGCCCACTACGCCATCCCGGTCGTGTCGTGCGTGTGGTCGTCGGGCCAGGAGACGGCTCTGCAGTACCCGGCGCGCTACCTCTTCGCCTTCCTGCGCCACCACGGCTTCCTGTCCATCTCCGGCTCGCCGCAGTGGTTCACCGTCCAGGGCGGCTCGGGCTCCTACGTGCAGCGCGTGACGGCGGCCATCGGCGACGTCCGCTCCTCCACCCCCGTGCGCGCGATCTCGCGCAAGCCCGACGGCGTCGTCGTGCTCGACGCCTCCGGCACCGAGCACCAGGTCGACTCCGTGGTCATCGCCACGCACGCGGACGACGCGCTGGCCCTGCTGACCGACCCCACCGACGAGGAGCGTCGCGTGCTCGGCTCCTTCACGTACTCACGCAACGAGACCGTCCTCCACCAGGACCCGAGCGTCCTCCCGCGCGCCACCGACGCCCGCGCCGCGTGGAACTACCGGATGGACACGTGCAGCGGCCGCGGCGACAGCACGGCGGTCACGTACTGGATGAACCGGCTGCAGGGCATCGAGAGCAGCAAGCCGTACCTCGTGAGCCTCAACTCCACGAGCCGCATCGACCCCACGTCGGTGCTGGCCACCATGCAGTACACCCACCCCGTGTACACGCCGACGTCGGTCGCGGCGCAGCAGGACCTCCCGTCGCTGTCCGGGGGGCGCACGGCCTTCGCCGGCGCGTACCACGGCTGGGGCTTCCACGAGGACGGCTGCCGCTCCGGCGTCGAGGCGGCTCGATCGCTCGGGGCGAGCTGGTGACCACCCACGTCGAGGACACCTCCTCGAGCGCCGGCGCCGGCTCGTCCGGCCTGCCCGCCGTGCCCGCACTCGTCGTGGGCGCTGTCTCGCACACCCGGCGCGTGCCGGTGCGGCACCGGTTCCGGTACCGCATGTACCAGTGGCTGGTCGACGTCGACGACCTGCCGCGGCTTCCCCGGTGGCTGCGCCCCTTCTCGACCTTCCGAGCCGCCGACCACATCGGCGACCCGGACCGGACGCTGCGCGAGAACGTCGAGACGTTCTGCCGCGAGCAGGGCCTCGACGCGAGAGGCCGCCGCATCCTCATGCTGGCCAACGCCCGCACGCTCGGGCACGTGTTCGACCCGCTGACGGTCTTCTGGGTGCTCGACGGCGACCGCACCGAGGCGATCGTGGCCGAGGTGCACAACACCTACGGCGAGCGGCACGCCTACTTCCTGCGGCCCGACCCGCAGGGCCGCACGAGCACCGACAAGGCGTTCTACGTCTCGCCCTTCTTCACGGTCGCCGGCCGCTACGACCTGCAGTTCCGCCTCCAGGCCGAGGCCGTGGCCAGCACCGTGATCCTGCGCCAGTCGCCCTCCGACGACGGCTCACCCGCCACCGCGCCCGGCGAGGCGGTCTTCAGCGCCACGTTCCGCGGCGAGCCCCGACCCGTCACCGCGACCCGGCTCGCGCGCCTCCTCGTCGCCATGCCCCTCATGACCCATCGGGTGAGCCTGCTGATCCGAATCCATGGTGTGTGGCTCTGGCTGCGCCGACTCCCGGTCGTGCCACGACCGGCTCACGAACCCCAGAAAGGCACGACCCGATGACCGACACCCTCGCCACTCGCTGGCCCGGCATCGCGCAGACGCCGCGCACCCCGTTCAAGGCCCGTGTGGCGAAGGCGGTGGTGCGCCCCGGCGTGAACCAGCTCCCCGTCCGCCTGACGTTCCCCGACGGCACGGTGTGGGGCGCCGGTGGCCCCGACGCCCCCGAGATGCAGGTCCGTCGACCGGCCGCCTTCTTCAGCCGCCTCGGTCACGACACCAAGATCGGGTTCGGCGAGGCCTACATGGCCGGCGACTGGACCGAGGGCCCGGGCACCGACCTGGCCGACCTGCTCACGCCGTTCGCCGCCCGGCTCACCACGATCGTCCCGCCGTCGCTGCAGAAGCTGCGCGGGCTCGTCGACCGCAGCCTGCCCCAGCACGAGCGCAACACCAAGGAGGGGTCGCGCTCCAACATCGAGCGCCACTACGACCTCTCCAACGACCTGTTCCAGCGCTTCCTCGACCCGTCGATGACGTACTCGGCCGCATGGTTCGAGAGCCCCGACGAGTCGCTCGAGCGCGCGCAGGAGCGCAAGCTCGACGGCATCCTCGACCAGGCCGGCGTGGGTGAGGGCACCCGCGTCCTCGAGATCGGCAGCGGCTGGGGGTCGCTGGCCATCCGGGCCGCGCGTCGCGGCGCGAAGGTCACCACGATCACGATCTCCTCCGAGCAGGCGGCGCTGGCGCAGGAGCGCTTCGCCGAGGCCGGGGTCGCCGACCGGATCGAGCTGCGTCTGCAGGACTACCGCGACGTGACCGGCGAGTTCGACGCCGTCGTCAGCTGCGAGATGATCGAGGCCGTCGGCGAGGAGTACTGGCCGACGTACTTCGCCAAGATCGACGAGGTCCTCGCGCCCGGCGGCAAGGTGTCCATCCAGGCCATCACGATGGCGCACCACCGCTACCTGACGACGCGCAACTCCTACGGCTGGATCCAGAAGTACATCTTCCCGGGCGGGCTCATCCCCTCCCCGGAGGCCATCGACCAGTCGCTCGCCTCCTACACGCAGGGCCTGGCCGTCACCGAGCGCCATTCGCTCGGGCAGGACTACGCCCGCACGCTGCGGCTGTGGCGTGACCGTTTCGACGAGAACTGGTCGGAGATCGCGGCGCTCGGCTTCGACGAGACGTTCCGCCGGCTCTGGCAGTTCTACCTGGCCTACTGCGAGGCCGGTTTCGCCGTGGGCTACCTCGACGTCTTCCAGCTGCGCATGGAGCGCACTGCCTGAACTTCGTCACACCCGAACCACCCATCCCCCTGGGTGGTGGCGCCGAACCCCTGATGAGGGAAATCTCCCGCAGCGTCAGGAGGGCATCGTGGCGAGCACCAGCCGACTTCCGGATCCGATCCAGGAATCGTACGAGTGGCAGCACGCGGGAGCGTGCCGTGGCGTGGACACGGAGACGTTCTTCCCGCCGGAGACGGAGCGTGGGCCGCGCCGACGTCGGCGCGAGGCCGCGGCGAAGGCGCTGTGCGCGACCTGCCCGGTGATCCAGGAGTGTCTCGACCACGCGCTCTCCGTGCGCGAGCCGTTCGGCGTCTGGGGCGGGCTCAACCAGACCGAGCGCGAGCACCTGCTGCGCGCGGCGGGCTGAGCCGGGTCAGAGCTCGCTGGTCTTCGGCCAGGGGTTGGCCTTGCATCCCTGCAGGCCCTTCGACTGCTGCTGCATGACCGGGGCCGCCTTGCCCTTCCCCGGGCAGCGCGCGTGACCCTTGCCGAGGAAGTGTCCGACCTCGTGGTTCACCACCATGTGCCGGTAGTCGCGTATCGAGCGCCGGGCCTTCGACCACACCGACGTGCCCTTGTTCCAGCGCGTCTCGTTGATGATGACGTTGCGCCCGACCCGGCAGCTGTACGTGGAGCTGCATCCCGAGGAGTACGACGGCACGCGGGAGGCCTTCGCGAGGACGAGGGTGAACGACCCGCCCTTCGAGACCTCCTTGAACCGGATGCCTCCGCCACGCCAGCCGCGTGCGTCGGCCAACGTCTGAGCGGCCTGGGTGCGGAACGTGGACAGGCTCGCCTTCGAGCCGTTGCGCCGCACCGAGTAGGTGATGGTGCGTCGCACGTCGCGCCGGTGCTTGACCAGGCCCGTCGAGAGCGAGGCCGCCCAGCGCGTCTGGTGGTAGCGCTTGGAGGCGGTCACCCGCACCGCCAGCCGGTGGCCGACGTCGCCGGACTTGATCGTGTACGTGCGCCGGGTGGCACCGGCGACCGGCTTGCGGTCGCGGTACCAGCGGTAGCGCAACGTGACTCCCCCGGTGCTCCACCGTCCCGCCGAGGCGGTCAGGGTCTTGCCGTAGCGACGGGTGCCCGAGACGACGGGCCGGGCGCGTAAGACCAGCAGGGCCGGACCGACCGTGGTCGGTGCCGTGGTCGTGACGGCGTCGGCGAGCTCCGGGCTCGAGGCGGTGACCCGCACCGAGACCGCGCGGGCGTGGTCGGCGGCACCCAGGCGGTAGGTGGCGGCGGTCGCCCCGCTGATCGGGGCACCGTCGCGCAGCCACTGGTACGCGACGGAGGCGTCGGTGGGGCTCCACGTGCCCGGCGATGCGGTGAGGGTCGAGCCGTAGCGCGACGTGCCCGTCACCGCGGGCGGCTCGACCGGGACCACCGCGGTCGCCACCGGCGGCTCCGGCACCTCGTCGGCCTGCGCAGGCCCCGACGTGGCGCCGAGGACCGTGGCCACGAGGGCGAGCAGCAGGGCGGCCACCACGGAGTGGACCGCACCGCGGCGCGACGTCGCCCGATCATGGGTCGTGACCGCGTCGGTTCCCGGCCCCCCGTCCGTCCCCAGCACCGTGGTCACTCCCAGAAGATTCGTTCGACGACCTGCCGTGCGTGCCGGGTGGCGCGCAGGTAGTCGTCGATCATGCGTTCGCTGTGCTGCTGACCGTATCCCAGCAGGTGCGCCACGCCTGCCCTTTCGTCGGACTGCTCCACCATGGACTCGGCGGGCTTGGCACGCATGAGGACGACGGCGTTGCGCAGCCGGCTCACCAGCTGCCAGGCGCGGCTCAGCACCTCGGCGTCCTCGGCCGTCACCAGATCCGCCTCGGCGGCCGCCGACAGGGCGCCGAGCGTCGACGTCGTGCGCAGGCCCGGGACGGCATGGGCGTGCTGCAGCTGCAGCAGCTGCACCGTCCACTCGACGTCGGCGATGCCGCCGCGTCCGAGCTTCAGGTGGGTCTGGGGGTTCGCGCCGCGGGGCAGCCGCTCCGACTCGACCCGCGCCTTGATCCGGCGGATCTCGCGGACCTCGGCCTCGGACATGCCCTGCTCCGGCCACCGCAGCGGGTTGACGAGCTCGGTGAACCGCTCGCAGAGCTCCGGGTCGCCGATGCTCGCCCGGGCACGCAGCAACGCCTGCGCCTCCCACACGGCCGAGTACTTCTCGTAGTAGGAGACGTAGGCGGCGAACGAGCGCACCAGCGGTCCGTTGCGACCGTCGGGCCTCAGGTCGGCGTCGACCTCCAGCGGCGGGTCGTCCCCCGGGGTCGAGAGGACCTTGCGCAGCGTGGTCGCGACCGCGGTCGCCGCAGCCGCCGCCTCGCCGTCGTCGGCACCGGGTCGGGGCTCGTGCACGAACATGACGTCGGCGTCCGAGCCGTAGCCGGACTCCCGCCCCCCGAGCCGGCCCATCAGCACGATGGCCATCCGCGTGGGGAACGGGTCCTTGCCGGCCTCCTCGCGCTGCCGGGTCACGGCGTCGATGCAGGCCGTGAGCGCGGCCGCGAGGGTGGCCTCCGCGATGCCGGAGAGCGCCACGCCCACCTCGTCGACGTCGAGCCGGCCGAGCACGTCGGCGATCCCGACGCGGGAGAGCTCGCGACGACGGACCCGCCGCACGGCCTTGATGGCCTGCTCCGGCGTCGTGTGTCGTCGGGCGGCCAGCTGCATCTCGCCGCGCAGACGCTCCGCGTCGCGCGGCACGAGCTCGTCGTCGTCGCCGAGCAGGGCGACCGAGTCCGGGGCGCGCTGGATGAGGTCGGATACGTAGCGGCTGGAGCCGACGACCGCGGCGAGCTGCTCGGCGCCCTCACCCTCGTCGCGCAGCTTGCGCAGGTACCAGTGGGACTCGCCCAGCGACTCGCTGATCCGCCGGAACGTGAGCAGGCCGGCGTCGGGGGACGGCGACTCGGCGAACCACTGCAGCATCGCCGGGAGCAGCGACCGCTGGATGGCGGCCCGCCGCGAGACCCCGGACGTGAGCGCCTGGATGTGGCCGAGCGCGCCCTTGGGGTCCACGAAGCCCAGAGCCATGAGACGTGCCTGGGCGGCCTCCGGCGTGAGTCGCAGCCCTTCGTCCGGCAACGACGTGACCGCCTCCAGCAGCGGCTGGTAGAAGAGCTTCTCGTGCAGGCGCCGCACGAGGCGCTTGTGGGCGTTCCAGTCCTTCTCCAGGCCCTCGGCCGGGTTCTGGCGGTAGCCCATGGACCGGCCGAGGCGGCGCAGGTCCTCGAGGTCGTCGGGCACGACGTGGTTGCGCCGCAGCCGGTAGAGCTGGATGCGGTGCTCCAGGGTGCGCAGGAACTCGTAGGCGTCCTCCATGGCGGCACCGTCGCGCCGGCCCACGTAGCCGCCCTCGGTCAGCTCGCGCAGCGCCTCCAGCGTGGTGGGGCTGCGCAGCGACTCGTCGCCCCGCCCGTGCACGAGCTGGAGCAGCTGGACCGCGAACTCGACGTCGCGCAGGCCACCCGCGCCCAGCTTGAGCTGGCGCTCGCGCTGCTGGGACGGGATGTTCTCGATCACGCGGGTGCGCATGGCACGCACCTCGCGCACGAAGTTCTCGCGCGTGCTCGCCTCCCACACCTTCGGCGACAGCGCGTCCAGGTAGGCCTGCCCGACCTCGGCGTCGCCGGCGGCGAACCGCGCCTTGAGCAGAGCCTGGAACTCCCACGTGGAGGCCCACCGGTCGTAGTACGCCACGTGGCTGCGCAGGGTCCTGCTCAGGGGGCCCTGGTTGCCCTCCGGTCGCAGGTTGGCGTCGACCTCCCAGATGGTGCCCTCGCGCGTGTGGTCCGAGCAGAGGCGCATCATCGTCGACGCGAGCCGTGCGGCCACGCGGGAGGCGGTCTGCTCGTCCGCACCCTCCGCGGGCTCGTGCACGAAGATCACGTCGACGTCGCTCACGTAGTTGAGCTCGCGACCTCCGGTCTTGCCCATGGCGATCACGGCGAGCCGCACGCTGTCGGAGTCGGGCTCCTGCCGGCGCGCCAGGTCCAGCGCTGCACCCAGCGTGGCCACCGCGAGGTCCGCCAGCTCCCCGGCGGACTCCTCGAAGCCGGTGAGCGCGGTCAGGTCGCGGGCGGCGACGTGCAGCAGCTTGCGCCGGTACGCGACCCGCAGCTCGTCGGCGTCGGCCACCTCGCCCAGCTGCTCACGCATCGTCGCGAGGTCGAGGGGCACGGGCGACAGGCGGTCGGCGCCGAGGTCCTCGACGTGCTCGGGGTGGCGGGCCAGGAAGTCGCCGAGCGCCTCGCTCGTGCCCAGCACGATGAGCAGGCGCTGGCGCAGCTCGTCGTCGGCCCGCAGGGTCGTCAGCAGCCGGTCGGTGCCCCACGCCTCGGCGATCGCGACGAGGGAGGAGAGCGCCGTGTCGGGACTGGCCACGGCCGCCACCTGCTCGACCAGGGCGTCGTCGATGCCCTCGAGACGTGCCAGGTGCGCGGCCGCCGCAGCCCCGTCGAGGAAGCCGCGTCGGGCAAGGGCCAGCTCCGGGGACTCGGTGGACACGGCTGCAGGCTACGGCACGTGGTGGGACCCGCCGGCTGCGCTGGCTGGTGGTGGACGTGGCTACGTTGCCGTGCTCGCTCCGGTCGCCTTGCTCCTGCTGCTGGGGCTTCGACGCGCTGCTGCGCTGCCCGCGGTCGCCGTGGACCTACTGCTGCGCTGCCTGCGGTCCACGTGGCCCTGCGGCTGCGCTGCCTGCAGTGGTCGTGGGCCTGCTGCTGCGCTGCGTCGGCTCACGCTGGGACTGGTCTCCGAAAGGGCCTCGACCGGGGAGCTCGGTGGGACGCGGTCCGGGGTCGCGGGGTCCGGTCTGGTGCTGGGGGTGACGCACGATTCTTCTTTAGCGCGTGTTTGGCGCAGGGTTCTTCGTTCGTGCGTGCCATCGGTGGATCCTCAACCGCAGACGGCCCGCAGAGGTTGAGGATCCACCGATGACGGGGGCGCAGGGTCAGGGATTCTTCCTTCTCGTGGACCGGTCCACGAGAAGGGAGAATCCCTGCCACCCCGCGCAGCCAGGCGGCCACGATGCTGCGTTCACGTGCACCGGCCCGAACGATGCTGCGTTCACGACCGGATCCCGACACCAACGCAGAAGCGCTCGCCCCCCAGCGCACGAACGCAGCATCCTGCGTCCCCCACGCGCGAACGCAGAATCCTGCGTCCCACACGCGCAAAGGAAGAATCGTGCGTCCGACCAGCACCCGCCACAGCCCGAGAACCCGGACCGCGTCCCGCGCCAGCCGCCCGGTCGAGGCCCTCTCGGAGGCCGACCCCGGCGCGGGCCGAAGCAGCGCAGCAGCGAGCCGAAGCCCCCGCGGGCGACGCAGCAGCGAGCCGAAGCCCCCGCAAGCAGTCGCGTCTCCCGCCAGCCCGAAGCGCCGACCTCAGAGCACGGGCAGCAGCCGGTCGATCTCGAACTGGGTGACCTGGGACCGGTAGGCCTCCCACTCCTGGCGCTTGTTGCGCAGGAAGAAGTCGAAGACGTGCTCGCCCAGGGTCTCGGCCGCGAGCTCGCTGTTCTCCATCTCGCGGATCGCCTCGTCCAGGTTGCGCGGCATGGGGGTGAGGCCCATCGCCTTGCGCTCACGGTCGGTCAGCGACCACACGTTGTCCTCGGTCTCGGGCGGCAGGCTCGAGCCGTTCTCGATGCCCTTGAGCCCGGCGGCGAGCACCAGCGCGTAGGTCAGGTAGGGGTTGCAGCCGGCGTCGATGCCACGGTGCTCGACGCGGGCGGACCCGCTCTTGTGCGGCTTGTACATCGGCACCCGCACGAGGGCGGAGCGGTTGTTGTGGCCCCAGCTCAGGTAGTTGGGGGCCTCGTAGCCGCTGGCCAGACGCTTGTAGGAGTTGACCCACTGGTTCGTGACGGCGGTGATCTCGGGGGTGTGCTCCAGGACCCCGGCGATGAAGGAGCGGCCCGTGGCACTGAGCTGGTACTCGGCGCCGGCCTCGTAGAAGGCGTTCTCGTCACCCTCGAAGAGCGAGAGGTGCGTGTGCATCGCCGAGCCCGGGTGGTCCGTGAACGGCTTGGGCATGAAGGAGGCCCACTTGCCCTGGCTGAGCGCCACCTCGCGCACGACGGTGCGGAAGGTCATGACGTTGTCGGCCGTGGAGAGGGCGTCGGCGTAGCGCAGGTCGATCTCCTGCTGGCCGGGTCCGCCCTCGTGGTGGCTGAACTCGACGCTGATGCCCATGTTCTCGAGCATCGTGATGACCTCGCGACGGAAGTCCTGTCCCCCGCCCTGGGCGGTGTGGTCGAAGTACCCCGAGTCGTCGACCGGGACGGGCCGACCGCCGACGTCGGGCTTGCCACGGAAGACGTAGAACTCGATCTCGGGGTGCGTGTAGAAGGTGAACCCCGCCTCGGACGCCTTGTGCAGGGTGCGCTTGAGCACGTGCCGCGGGTCGGCGAAGGACGCGCTGCCGTCGGGCATCGCGATGTCGCAGAACATGCGCGCGGTCGCGGGGGCCTCGCCCCGCCACGGCAGGATCTGGAAGGTCGACGGGTCGGGCTTGAGCAGCATGTCGGCCTCGTGCACCCGGGCGAAGCCCTGGATGGCCGACCCGTCGAAGCCGATGCCCTCGGCGAACGCGCCCTCGAGCTCGGCGGGAGCGATCGCGACGGACTTGAGAGACCCGAGGACGTCGGTGAACCAGAGCCGCACGAAGCGGACGTCGCGCTCCTCGAGCGCCCGGAGGACGAAGTCTTCCTGCTTACCCATGGGGCTGAGTCTCGCACGGGTCGTGTTACGGCGATGTTACGTGGCCGACGCGCCTCACGGGGCGGGTGACGACGTGCCCTCGACCATCCGTCCGCGGACGTACTGCCACCCCTCGTCACTGCGCACGAAGCGGCTGACCTCGTGCAGCACGCCGAGCCCGGCCTCACGATCGGTCCCGCCCCACGCCGCGCGGAACTCAACGACGCCGAAGGAGTCGTCGGGCCCACCCGCCTCGGTGCGCAGCACCTCCAGCCCGGTCCACACCAGGGCCGGGTCGTGGTCGATGCGCGCCGGCCGGGTCGTGGGGTGCCACGTGCGCAGCAGGTAGCCGCCGTCACCGAGCACGTATGCGGTGTAGCGCGACCGCATCAGCCGCTCGGCCGTCGGTGCCGCACCACCGGCGAGGAACGGCCCGCAGCACGTCGCGTAGGCGTCGCCGGTGCCGCACGGACAGGTCCTGGCCATGGCTCCATCATGGTCGATCGAGCCCTAGGCTGGCCGTGTGCCCCAGCTGCGTCTCGCCCTCGCCCAGGTCAACCCCCGCGTCGGGGACCTCAACGGCAACGTCGAGCTCGTCGTCGCGGCCGCGCACGACGCGTCCATGGCCGGGGCCCACCTGCTCGTGATGCCCGAGATGGTCCTCAACGGCTACCCCGTCGAGGACATGGCCTACCGGCTGTCGTTCATCGAGGGCACGCGCGACCGCGTGCCCGCCCTCGCCGCGCGTCTCGTCGAGGAGGGCCTCGGCGACCTCGTCGTCGTCGTCGGGCACCTCGACACCGCGAAGGACCACGTCGACACCGACCGGCTCGGCGTGCCCAAGAACGCGCCCACGAACTCCGCGTCGGTGCTGACCGGTGGCCGGGTCGTGACGCGCTACGACAAGCACCACCTCCCCAACTACGGCGTCTTCGACGAGTTCCGCCACTTCGTGCCCGGCGACGAGACCCAGGTCGTGCAGGTGCACGGGGTCGACGTCGCGATCGCGATCTGCGAGGACATCTGGCAGGACGGACCCTCCGCGGCCGCCGACGCCGCCGAGGCGGGACTCCTCGTGGTGCTCAACGGCTCTCCGTACGAGGCGGCGAAGGACGACGTCCGGCTCGACCTGTGCGCCCGTCGGGCACGCGAGGGCAGCTGCGCACTGGCGTACGTGAACCTCGTCGGCGGGCAGGACGAGCTGGTCTTCGACGGCGACTCGCTCGTCGTCGACGCCGCGGGTGAGCTGGTGGCACGCGCCGCGCAGTTCGAGCCGGAGCTGCTTGTCGTCGACCTCGACCTCCCCGCCGCCACCGCGCCCATGCCGGACCCCGGCACGCGCTTCCACGGCCTGCGGGTCGAGCGCACCGTGATCTCCTCCGATCCCCTGCCGGCCTACGAGCCGACGGTGGCGACGGTGGCCGAGCGGTGGGACGACCTGGGTGAGCGCTACTGGGCGATCGTGCTGGGCCTGCGCGACTACGTGCGCAAGAACGGCGCCTCGTCGGTGCTGCTCGGCTTGTCCGGCGGCATCGACTCCACCCTCGTCGGCGCGATCGCGGTCGACGCCCTGGGCGCCGAGAACGTCTTCGGCGTCTCGAACCCGAGCGACTGGTCGTCCGAGCACAGCCGCAGCGACGCCGCCGAGCTCGCGCGCCGCACCGGTCTGCAGCTCGACACCGTGCCGATCGGGCCCATCTTCGACGCGTTCCAGTCGACGTTGGGCCAGACGACGACCCGGCTCGACGGCATCGCCGAGGAGAACCTGCAGGCGAGGATCCGCGCCGTCGTCTGGATGGGCCTGTCGAACCAGCACGGACACCTCGTGCTGGCCTGCGGCAACAAGTCCGAGCTGGCCACCGGCTACTCCACGATCTACGGCGACGCGGTGGGCGCGTACGCCCCCATCAAGGACCTCCCGAAGACCCTGGTGTGGGAGGTCGCGCGGTGGCGCAACGCGTGGGCCGAGGAGCGCGGGGAGCAGCCCCCGATCCCGGAGAGCACCATCAGCAAGCCGCCGTCGGCCGAACTGCGTCCCGGTCAGCTGGACTCGGACTCCCTGCCGCCCTACGAGCTGCTCGACGCCGTGCTCGACGCCTACGTGGAGCGCGACCTCGGCTCGGCGGCCGTGATCGCCGAGGGCTTCGACGCCGCGCTCGTGGAGCGGGTGGTCACCCTCGTGGACAAGGCCGAGTACAAGCGTCGCCAGTACCCGCCCGGACCCAAGGTCAGCCGCCGCAACTTCGGCCGTGACCGCCGCGTGCCCATGACCAACGCGTGGCGCGAGTCGCTCGACTCGTGACGTCCCGCACATCGACGCGACAACCGGCGTCGATGCGGCAGGATGGGACGTGTCCGTGGACCCCCACCGAGGGGCTGCGAGAAGAGAGGGACCCACCATGACCGAGCACACCCCTGCCCCGACGTCGGCCGAGGAGCCTGCCCCCTACGGCAGTGCGACCACCTCCGCGCCGGACTCCCCCGGCTCGAGCCCCGCCACACCCGTGGCCGCCGGCCCGACGACCGACCCGGCGATCCGCCGCGTGCGGACGCACCACCTGCAGCAGTGGAAGGAGCAGGGCCACAAGTGGGTCATGCTCACGACCTACGACCAGTACACCGCCGCCACGTTCGACGAGGCCGGCATCCCGGTGCTGTTCATCGGCGACTCCGCGGCCAACAACGTGTTCGGGTACGAGTCCTCCCTGCCGGTCACGGTCGACGAGCTGCTCCCGCTCGTGAAGGCCGTCACCCGCACCGCCCGGCGTGCCCTCGTGGTCGCCGACCTGCCGTTCGGGTCCTACCAGCGCTCGCCTGAGCAGGCGTACGACACGGCGGTGCGGTTCATGAAGGAGGGCCAGGCCCACGTGGTGAAGCTCGAGGGCGGGGCCGAGATGGCTCCGCAGATCGAGCTGCTCACGAAGGGTGCGATCCCCGTCATGGCGCACATCGGCTTCACCCCGCAGTCCGAGCACGCGCTCGGTGGCTACCGGGTGCAGGGCCGTGGCGACGCCTCGGCGAAGCTGATGGAGGACGCCCTCGCCGTGCAGGAGGCCGGCGCCTCGTCCGTCGTCATGGAGATGGTGCCCGCCCCCATCGCGGCCGAGATCACCCGCACGCTGCACATCCCCACGATCGGCATCGGGGCCGGAGCCGACTGCGACGCCCAGGTGCTCGTCTGGCAGGACATGCTGGGCCTGCGCACGGGCAAGGCGCCGCGCTTCGTGAAGCGCTACGCCGACCTGCACTCGGTGATCCTGGGCGCCGCCCAGGAGTTCGCGGCCGACGTCGCGGGCGGCACGTTCCCCGGGCCGGAGCACACCTTCGACTCCTGACCGAGCCCGGCCGACGTGGCCCGACTCAGGTGCGCCAGTCGAACAGCGAGACGCCGACGGCGTTGACGGCGAACCAGGCGGCCAGGGCGTAGAGCGGCACCCAGGTGGCGCGGGCGGGCTGCGTGGCGATGGTGCGGCGCAGCACCGGCACGAAGCACGCCAGCACGACGAGGTGCAGCAGCACGCCCCACCACGGCGCGTAGAGCACGGTGGAGATCACCAGCCACAGCATCACCACGAGCCCGGTGACGCCGATCCACGGACCCGAGCGGTCGAGCTGCAGGTTCGTGCGGCTCACGCGTCGGCGGAGGGCTTGTCGTCGTTCCAGTCGGGGTCGTTGTCCCACGACTCGTTGCGCTCCTGGACCTTGTCGAGGGCACGCGCAGCGTCGGCCTCGGTCGGGTAGGGGCCCAGGCGGTCGGCGGCCTTGCAGCCGTCCTCACCCTCGACGGTGTGGTGCTTGAGACAGAAGAAGAATGCGGGGGCCTCGGCGCTCATGGACCCATCCTGCCCCACCCCCGGTGCCGATGCCCCTCGCGATCGTCGGAGGCGGAGCGGCCTCGTAGCATCGGGACGTGTCTCCCCTCGTCGCCGGCCGCGTCTCCCCAGTCCGCCACGTCCCGTCGCGCATCGACCGGCCCGAGTACGTCGGCCAGCCCGCTCCCCTGCCCTACCGCGGGTCGTCGGTGCGCGATGCCGAGACGATCGCCCGGATGCGGGTCGCCGGCAGGATCGCGGCGCAGGCGATCGACGCGGTGGAGGCGGCGATCGCACCGGGCGTGACCACCGACCAGCTCGACCGGGTGGGCCACGACTTCCTCGTCGCCCACGACGCCTACCCTTCGACGCTGGGCTACCGCGGCTACCCGAAGTCGCTGTGCAGCAGCGTGAACGAGGTCATCTGCCACGGCATCCCCGACGACCGTCCCCTCGAGGACGGCGACATCGTCAACATCGACATCACCGCCTACGTGGACGGCGTCCACGGCGACACGAACAAGACCTACCTCGTTGGCGACGTCGACGAGGAGTCGCGCCTGCTCGTGGAGCGCACCCGCGAGGCCACCCACCGCGCGATCCGCGCGGTCAAGCCGGGCCGTCAGATCAACGTGATCGGTCGGGTGATCGAGGCCTACGCCGCGCGCTTCGGCTACGGCGTCGTGCGTGACTTCACCGGCCACGGCGTGGGCCCGGCGTTCCACGACGGCCTGATCGTGCCGCACTACGACGAGCCGTCGGCCGACACGATCATCGAGGTCGGCATGACCTTCACGATCGAGCCGATGCTGACCCTCGGCTCGATCGAGTGGGACCTGTGGGACGACGGCTGGACCGCCACCACCCAGGACCACTCCCGCACCGCCCAGTTCGAGCACACCCTGCTCGTGACCCCCGACGGCGCCGAGATCCTCACCCTCTCGAACCCGCCCGGCGCGTAGCCCGCCCCACCGTTGGTCGGGCGTCCGCCCCCAGCGCTGGTCGAGTAGCGCGTTCGGCGACGAAGGAGCACGAACGGGCGTATCGAGACCACTGCCCCTCGACGAGCTCGAGAAGCGCGCTGTGAGTGAACGAGGCGGCCTGTAAGCCGGATTCTGTCCCCGGTCCGAGGACCGGGGGGCGACCATCCATCTGGGTCACGCATCGCTGCGCGCCTCGAGCGACCTACCCGCTGACATCGGACGAGCAGCCCGTCAGCGCAGGCGCCGGAGCGCCCTCTTGGTCTTGCTCCCGGTGGGGTTTACCTAGCCGACGCCGTCACCGACGTCGCTGGTGAGCTCTTACCTCACCGTTTCACCCTTGCCCGCACCCCGTCACCCGTGAGGGTTTCGGGGCCGTTGGCGGTCTGTTCTCTGTGGCACTGTCCCGCACGTCACCGTGGGTGGCTGTTGGCCACCACCGTGCTCGGTGGAGTCCGGACTTTCCTCGACGGGCCTGAGCCCGCCGCGGCCGCCCGGCCGCCTCGTTCGTGGGCCAGTCTAGGGCTCGCTCGTCACGTCGTTGCAACCTTCGGTCCCTACGCTGGCGTCGTGGAGGTCGAGGAGATGCCGTCCGATGCCGTGGCGAGGACCGAAGGTGGGGTCGGCGACCTGCGCCCTCGGCTCCATCCCGAGCCCGTCGTGTACGCGATCGTGTCGCAGGGCTTCGACACGTCCACCGCCCTCGCCGCGGTGCGCGAGGCCGAGGGGCTCACCGTCGTGGTCGAGCAGACGGAGGCCGACGAGGACGGTCTGGTGTACGAGTTCGTCGGCGCCTGGATCACCCTGACGATGGTCTCCGCGCTCGACGGTGTCGGCCTGACGGCCACGATCTCCGCGGCGCTGGCCGACGACGAGATCGCGTGCAACGTGGTGGCCGGCTTCCACCACGACCACCTCGTGGTTCCGTGGGACCGACGTCACGATGCGCTCCGTGTCCTCGATGCCCTAGGCTGAGGACCGCGAAAGGGAGTAGTCCCCAATCGCTGCGTCGACATACTGAAGCCGGGCTCTCGGGTCTGGCCTCCGGTGCAGCGGGCCAGACCGGAGACGGTCTCGGCGGACGAGACTTTCGACCCATTGATCGTTGATGATCCTGGGTCGAGGCTCGTCGATCATGGCTCCTCGTCCTGGGGGACGAGGAGTTTCTTCATGTTCGAGGCCCTGTGGCTCAGCACCGCTGTCATCTTCGTCGCCGAGCTCGGCGACAAGAGCCAGCTGATGGCGATGACGTTCGCCACCCGGTACCGGGCGCGTGACGTCATCATCGGCATCACGGCGGCGACGGCGGTCGTCCACCTCGCGTCCGTGGGCATCGGATACTGGATCGGCACGAGCTTCGAGACGTACCAGTCCGGGATCGCGATCGCCGCCGGCCTGGCGTTCCTCGGCTTCGCGCTCTGGACGCTGCGGGGCGACGAGCTCACCGAGGGCGAGGCCGACAAGGCGCGCAAGGCCACAGGCTCGGCCCTGCTGGCGGTGGGTCTGGCCTTCTTCCTGGCCGAGCTGGGCGACAAGACGATGCTCGCCACGATCACCCTCGCCGTGCGCGAGGACTGGTTCGGCGTCTGGATCGGCAGCACCGTGGGCATGGTGGCGGCCGACGCGCTCGCGATCGGTGTCGGCGCGGTGCTCGGCAAGCACCTGCCGGAGCGGGCGATCCGCTACGGCGCCGCGGTGGCGTTCGCGATCTTCGGAGCGCTGCTCATCTTCGAGGGTCTGCGCTGATCGCCCTCCGCCGCCTCGCTAGGCTCGCCCGGTGCTGATCGTGCTCCCGCCCTCCGAGGGCAAGACCGCACCGTCCGACGGACCCGTGCTGGACCTGGCCGCGTTGTCGTTCCCACGTCTCACGCAGGTGCGCGACCAGGTGTCGCGGGCCCTGGTCCGTCTCGCGGGCACCCGGCGGGCCGCCGAGGTGCTGGGGCTCGGCCCCACGCAGGCCGACGCCGTGGAGACCGACGCCCGCCTCTTCGAGGTGCCGTGCGCACCGGCGGGCGAGGTGTACACCGGCGTGCTGTTCGGCGAGCTCGACCTCGCCACGCTCGACGACGCCGCCACCGCCCGGGCCGAGCGGACCGTGTCCGTCGCGAGCGCCCTGTTCGGCCTGGTGCGGGTCGGCGACCCGATCCCCGCCTACCGCCTCTCCGGCACGGTCACGCTGCCGCGTCTGGGCCCCGTCGCAGGCCGCTGGCGGCCGGTGCTGCCGCAGGTCCTCGACGACGAGGTGGCCGACGGACTGCTCGTCGACCTCCGCTCGGGCGCCTACGTGAACCTGGGCAAGCCGTCCGCGGCTCTCGCCCCCCGCACCGCCACCGTCCGGGTGCTGCACGAGCAGGACGGCCGCCGCAGCGTCGTGAGCCACTTCAACAAGGCGACGAAGGGTCGGCTGGTGCGCGCACTGCTCACCGAGGGCGCCTCGCCGGCATCGGTGGACGAGCTGGCCACGGCGTGGCGCGACCTCGGCTGGACGGTCGAGCAGGACGGGACCCGTCTCGACGTCGTCACCACCGGCGTCCACTGACGATCGGCGTATCCACGCGTTCCCGCCTGTGCGCGGCCGTCTACTCGGGGACGATCGAGAACCCGCGCAGCGACGGCGTGCCGTCGGGCCACCAGGCGATGGTCGTGATGCTGGCCGGGGCCAGCTCCATGCGGTGGATGATCGACATCGGCCCGTCCAGGGCGAGCCTCGTCATGAGCTTGATGGGCGTCACGTGGCTGACGACGACGACGGTCTCACCCGCGTGTGCCTCGACGATCCGGTCGCGCGCCTGCCGCACCCGCTCCTGCACCTCGTCGAAGGACTCCCCGCCCGGTGGGGCGACCGCGGTCGAGGACAACCACGTGGACAGCTCGTCGGGCCAGCCCTCCATGATCTCGGCGAAGCTGTGGCCGTCCCAGTCACCGAACGCGGCCTCCTCGACACCGTCGTCGACGCCGACCGTCACGCCGGTCTCGCGGGCGACGAAGCCGGCCGTCTCGCGGGTGCGGCGCAGCGGCGAGGAGATGATGGCGTCGACGTCGTGGTGGCGCGCGATCCAGGCTGCGGCGCGCGCGGCCTGAGCCTCGCCCTCGGCGACGAGCCCGGGGTCTGAGCCTCCGCGGCCGCAGAACAGCTTGCGCACGGTGTTGGCCGTGACGCCGTGCCTGAGCAGCACGAGCGTCGTGGGGCGGCCGTGCACGTCGCCCCTCCAGCCGAGCAGCGGGTTGGTGTCCTTGCCGGTACCACTCGGCGGCGCCTCGAGCGGTGCGGTGACGTCGTCGGCCGGCGGCACCGGAGTCGTCTCCTGCTGGACGGCCGTGCCCACGACGGCGGGCTCGCCGGTGCGGGCCTGGGCGTCCAGCGCCTCGTTGGCGAGGGCGTCGGCGGCGGCGTTCTGGTCGCGCGGGATCCACGTCCACTCGACGACCCGGTCGGCGAGCCTTCGGGCCTGCTCGGCCAACGGCTTCATCGACGCGTGCTTGATCTTCCAGCGTCCTGCCATCTGCTCCACGACCAGCTTGGAGTCCATGCGGACGACGACGTCGGCATCGGGAGCGTGCTCGGCGGCGAGCTCGAGCCCGGCGATGAGTCCCCGGTACTCGGCCACGTTGTTGGTGGCGGTGCCGATGGTCTCACCGCGTGTGGCGAGGACCTCGCCGGTGGACTCGTCGCGCACCAGCGCACCGTAGGAGGCGGGCCCTGGGTTGCCCCGCGACCCTCCGTCGGCCTCGACGACGACCCGCCCGACGGCGGCGGTCACAGCCCGGACTCGGCCGTCCGCACCAGGATGCGACTGCACTCGGGGCAGCGCACGACGTCGTCCTCGGGCTGGGCGGCGATCTCGCGGAGGTCGGCGCCGTTGAGCTCCAGACGACACCCCTCGCACCGACGCGCACGCAGCGCAGCGGCACCGAGCCCGCCGTACTGGTGACGGATTTTGTCGTACAGGGCGAGCAGGTCGGCCGGGACACCCGGAGCCACGCTCTCGCGCTCCTCGTTCACCGAGACGACCTCGGCGTCGATGGCCTCGACCGCGGCGTCGCGGGCAGCGGTGACGTGCGTGAGCTCGGCCACCAGCGCGTCGTGGTCGGCGGTGACCGCCCGAAGCTCGGCCTGGGCGATCTCGAGCTGCTCCATGATCTCGAGCTCCTCGTCCTCGAGCGTCGAGATCCGACGCTCCAGGGCGCCGAGCTCGTGCTGGAGGTTCTCGAGGTCCTTGGGGTTGGAGATCGCACCGGAGGAGAGTCGCTCCTCGTCGCGCGTGCGGCGCGTCTTGACCTGCTCGACCTCGGCGTCGGCCTTCTTCTGGGCGCGCGTGAGGTCGCTGACCGTCGTCTCGACCTCGACCTGGCGGCCGCGCAGCTGGGCGACCTCGGCGGTCAGCTCCTCGATGCGGGCGAGCTCGGGCAGGGAGCCACGGCGGTGCTGGAGCCGGGCGAGGGCGGAGTCGGTGTCCTGGAGGTCCAACAGGGCCTGCTGGGCGGACGGTTCGGCTTTCAGGGGGTCCTCCTGGGTGCGGGAGCCAACGCGTGGGACCAGGGGTCGGTCACCAACGTGGACACATGGACGTCCACCGTATCGCCCAGGCGCTCGCGCAGCACGGAGGCGACCACCGGCAGCCAGGTCCACTCGGCCGCCCAGTGCGGCACGTCGACCACGCCGCAGGCGCCGGGACGCTCGAGGTGCTCGCTGACCGGGTGGTGCCGCAGGTCCGACGTGACGTACACGTCGGCTCCCGCAGCGTCGGCGGCACCGAGCAGGAAGTCTCCCGAGCCGCCGCAGAGTGCCACGGTGGTGACCTCGCTCGTGAGGTCCCCGGCCACGCGGGTGGCGCCGTGGTGCGCCGGCAGCGCAGCAGCCACGTGGTCCGCGAACGCGGCCAGCGTCATGGGCGTCTCGAGCCTGCCGATGCGACCGCTCCCCCGGCTGGACGGAGCGGCAGCCGTGGGCAGCACGAGGTAGGAGACCTCCTCGTACGGGTGCGCCTGCAGCAGCGCCGTCCGCACGGCTTCACGCAGGGTCGCCGGTGCGACGAGCTCGAGCCTCGTCTCGTCGACGTGCTCGAGCGCGCCGACCTCGCCGATCGCGGGCTGCGCACCGTCGAGGGGCCGGAAGGACCCGGTGCCCTCGGACCGGAAGACCGCCGAATCGTAGTCGCCCACGTGCCCCGCTCCGGCCGCGTGCATGGCACCCGCCACGGCGTCGGCGTCGCCGCGCGGGACGTGCACGACCCAGGCGTCGAGGCCGGGATCGGTGTCGACGTCCAGCGGGCGCACGTCGTGCAGCCCCAGCGCGAGGGCCATCGACTCCGAGACACCGAGGGGCGGGGAGTCGGCGTTGGTGTGACAGGTGTGCAGCGCGACGCCGTGGGTGGCGAGCGTGTGCACGACGCGACCCTTGGGCGTGGTCGCCGCCACCGACGTGACGCCCTTGAGGTACAGCGGGTGGTGGGTGAGGAGCAGGTCCGCACCCCGGGCGACGGCCTCGTCGGCGACGGCCTGCACCGGGTCGACGGCGACCAGGATCGAGCCCACCTCGGCGTCGGGATCCCCGACGACCGTGCCGACCGCGTCCCAGTCGTCGGCCCAGCGGGGGTCGTAGAGCTCGTCGAGCACGCGGACGACGTCACGCAGCGTGGGCATGCCGCCACCCTAGGACGTGACGGGAGCGCGCTACCCCACCGAGCCCAGGGCGAACGGCAGGACGGCGTCGGCGCCGGCCCGCCGGAGCTCGCGGGACGCGACCGCGACGGTCCATCGGCTGTCGACGAGGTCGTCGACCATGAGCACCGGACCGTCCGTCGCGGCCAGGGCCTCGCGGAGGGCGTCGGGCACGACGAACCGGCCCCACACCCCGGCCAGCCGGAAGGCGCTGTTGCCGCCCTGGGTGGTGGCCGGCGCACCGGGCGCGACCTCGAGCGCGGGCAGCAGCGGAAGGCGTCCGAGTCGGGCCAGGCCCTCGGCCACCGAGGCCACGAGGGTGGGCCGAGCCACCGAGGGAAGCGCGACCACCGCCACGGGTCGCTGGTCCCACGGCCAGTCGCGCAGCGCCCGCGCGCATGCCCCCAGCAGCGGCTCGGGAACGGGCACGTCGGGGGCGCCCGTGGCGAAGAGCTCGCGCAGCGTGCCACCCCAGCCGAGGTCGGTCAGCCTCGCGACCACCCGGCCCGTCTCGGGCCGTTCGGTCGGCGGGATGCGACCGGACACGTCGACCCCCAGCCGCCCGACGCCCGACGGCCACTGGGCGCGCGGGTCGACCGCCACGCCCACCCGGTCGAGCGACTGCGTGGCCCGCTCCACCGCGGCACCGTTCGTGCCGGTGGGGTACCAGGGTCCGGCGCACACGTCGCACCGGCCGCAGGGGGCGGCCGTGGGGTCGTCGAGCTGACGCTGGAGCAGCTCCATGCGGCACGTGCGCCCCGCCTGGTACTCCAGCATCGCCTCCTGCTCGGCCTCACGCGCCTGGGCGATGCGCTCGTACCGTTCCGCGTCGTAGACCCACGGCTCCCCCGTGCTGACCCAGCCGCCCTGCACACGCCGGACCGCGCCGTCGACGTCGAGCACCTTGAGGAGCAGCTCGAGCGGCGTGCGCCGGATGTCGACCTGAGCCTCGAGCGACGCGACCGACAACGGCGTGGTGCCCAGGGCCCCGAGCACGGCGTCGACCTTGGCCTGCGTGGGCATGGAGGCCGTGGCGAAGTAGCGCCAGATGTCGGCGTCCTCCGTGCCGGGCAGCAGGAGCACGTCGGCGGACTCGGTGGCACGGCCCGCGCGCCCCACCTGCTGGTAGTACGCCACGGGTGACGACGGCGCACCCAGGTGCACGACGAAGCCGAGGTTGGGCTTGTCGAACCCCATGCCGAGTGCACTGGTGGCCACGAGTGCCTTGAGCTGGTCGTCCTTGAGCGCCTGCTCCAGGCGGATCCGCTCGTCGGGATCGGTGCGGCCGGTGTACGCGGCTACCGTGTGACCGGCCTCCGCGAGCAGCCGCGCGAGGTCCTCGGCCGCCGAGACCGTGAGCGTGTAGACGATGCCGCTGCCCGGCAGGTCGGCCAGGTGCGAGACCAGCCAGCCCAGCCGCTCACGCGACGTGGGCAGCGTGAGGCTGCCCAGCCGCAGGCTCGTGCGGGCCAGGGACCCGCGCAGCGTCAGGACCTCCCCCTGGGACCCGGCACTCCCGCCGGTGCCGTCCGCCGCCCCCGGCCCGGCACTCCCGCCGAGCTGCTCCTCGACGTCGGTCACGACCCGCTCGTTGGCCGTGGCCGTGGTGGCAAGCACGGGCACACCGTCGGGCATGGACTCGATGAGGTCGGCGAGCCGGCGGTAGTCGGGTCGGAAGTCGTGCCCCCAGTCGGAGATGCAGTGCGCCTCGTCGACCACCAGCAGGCCGATGCGTCGGCGCAGCTCGGGCAGCTGCTCGTCGCGGAAGCGGGGGTTGGTGAGGCGCTCGGGAGAGACGAGCAGCACGTCGACGTCGTCGGCGTCGAGTCGCGCCCGGACGTCGTCCCACTCGTGCGCGTTGGCCGAGCTGATGGACACCGCTCGCACCCCGGCCCGCTCCGCCGCCGCGACCTGGTCGCGCATGAGGGCGATGAGCGGCGAGACGAGGAGCGTGGGGCCCGTGCCGCGCGCCCTCAGCAGCGACGTGGCCACGAAGTAGACCGCGGACTTGCCCCAGCCGGTGCGCTGCACCACGAGGGCACGGCGGTGGTCGTCGACGAGGGCCGAGACCGCCTCGAGCTGCCCCTCGTGGAACTGCGCGTCGTCGCGGCCGGTGAGTCGTCGCAGGGCTTCGAGGGCGTGCTCGCTCGTGGTGGTGGCCGTCATGGACCCATCGTGTCAGCGGGTGCCGACACGGGCGTCGGCCCGTCCACAGCGGGTCAGGGACCGGGACAGGTCCGGTCGTCGCGCAGCTCCTCCTCGAGCGGCGCCGTGGGTGCGGACCCGGGCTCGCAGAGCATCGGGTCGAGCTCGGCGGCCACCGTGCCGCCGACCTCGAGGCGGAGGTTCCACGTGGAGGTCCCGTCGACGAGCAGGTCCACCTGCGCGCGCACCGCCTCGAGCAGCGGCCCGCGCACGGCCGGGTCGTCGAGGTCGGGCGCCGTGCCGCCATTCGTCACCTGCACCACGAGGTACCGGTCCGGGTCGGCGTCCTTCTCCGCGAACTCACGCATCCCCACGCCCACGCGTCCCACCGCCTCGGCGGGCGCGGCGGCGGACCGCAGCGCCGCCCACGCGTCCATGGTCCCGTCGCCGGGGAAGCCGCGGTCGACGCTCACCGAGGAGCCGTCGGCAGCCGCGACGCCCCAGCCGCGGCGCGCGTCGTCGGCACCGTGCGCCTGCTCGAGCCGGTCGAGCGCTGCGGACACGTCGTCGGCTCCGGTGCCCTTGCCCAGCGTCAGCACGACGTCGGTCTCGACGTGGTCCGGCCCGGGCACGTCCTGGGTCATGATGTCGACGGCCGCAGCTCCGTCCTGCGCGACGTCGTGCGCGAGCGCCCACTCCCGCACGACCGCGTCGGTCGTCGCCTCCGGCTCGAAGGAGCGCAGGTGCACCGTCGACGGGCCGAAGGTGACGTCGACGTCACCCTCCTCGCCCTCGTGGGTGGTGCTGAACGCCTCGTAGACGACGCGCCCCACCTCCTGGAGCTGCTGCGAGGTGACGTCGGGCTCCGCCTCGACCTTCAACGCGACCTTGCCGGAGTCGAGCGTGACCGGCTCGGCGTAGTCGGCCTCCGCCGATGTGACGCCGGGCAGGTCGCGCAGCTCGGCGACGAGCGCGTCCACGTCGTCGGACAGGTTCGGGTTCGCACACCCGGCGAGGAGCAAGGCCAGCAGCGTGCAGGGAGCCGCCACCGCGGCGAGTCGGGATCGCACCGGCCCACCGTCGCACACGCTCGTGGAGGTCCCGCCCCGGCGGACGCAGGATTCTGCCTTCGCGTGCAGAAGTCCGAACGATTCTGCGTTCACGACGGAATCCCGTCGGGAACGCAGAGTCCTTCGAGCCTCCGCCCACGAACGCAGAACCTTGCGTCGCCGGGGTGCGCGGGAGGGGCGGGCAAGCACGCCGCGCGCTCGGCGGCGTCGGTCGGTCCAGGGTGGGCGAAGAGGGACTCGAACCCCCGGCCGCTCGGGTGTAAACCGAGTGCTCTGACCAACTGAGCTATTCGCCCCGGACGGCACCGCGAAGGGCACCGGGCGCCTGGAACCCTACCGCACCGACGGGCTTGCGCGGCGTCCTCGAAGGACGGCTCCGGCGTGAAAGAGCCGCGGCCGCCGGGGTCTCGGGTCCCGGGCGGCCGCAGCACTCATATACAAGCGCATCGGTGGTCGTCACCGCAGGCGTTTGGCTCAACTCTCAGCAAACTTCGCCGGTCAGTCGCGCAGGTGCTCCTCGAGCCGCTCGACCTTGGCCGTGAGCTGCCCCGTGTACCCCGGCCTGATGTCGGCCTTGAGCACGAGCGAGACCCGCGACGAGGTCCGCGCGACCGCCTCGACGGCCGCCTTCACGACGGCCATCACCTCGTCCCACTCGCCCTCGACGGTCGTGAACATCGCATTGGTCTCGCACGGCAGGCCCGACGCCCGCACGACCCGCACCGCCTCGGCCACGCCGGCAGCCACGGACCCCGACTCGTCGCCCGCGCCGGGGCTGATGCTGAACGCCGCGAGCACGTCAGAGCTCCGCGAGGGCCGCGCGGTAGGCCTCGAAGTCGCGGGCCTCGCCGATCGGGTGCTCGACCTTCCAGCGGACGACACCCTCCGCGTCGACGAGATAGGTGCCGCGCTCGGGCGCACCGGCACCCTCGTTGAAGATTCCGTAGGCCCGGCTGACCTCGCCGTGGGGCCAGAAGTCGCTGAGCACCGAGAACGTGTAGCCCTCGGCGTCGGCGAAGGCGCGGTTGGAGAAGAAGTGGTCGCAGGAGATGGCGAGCACCTCGACGTCGCCGCCGGAGAAGGCCTCGATGTTGTCGCGGATCTCGCACAGCTCGCCGGTGCAGATGCCGCTGAAGGCGAACGGGAAGAACACCAGCGCCACCTTCCGACCCTTGAGGCCGGAGAGCGAGATGTCCTCGCCGTGCTGGTTCTTGAGCGTGAAGTCAGGTGCCTGCTGGCCGATCTCGATCGTCATGGCCCGAGCCTAGACGCCGGCCGGTGCTGCAGCCGACGAGCATTTACGTGGTCACCCGGGCGCGGACGACCGTGGCCGGCGACGGCCGGCTCAGCTCAGCGCTTGTGCGTCGAGAGCTTGGTGGCGGACCACTCGGCCGACGCCGACGACGTGGTCGTCGTGGACAGCCCGGCCACCGGAGCGGCCTCGGCGATGTCGGCGCCCGTGACGTAGCCCGGTCGACCGACCTTGGGCGTGAGCACCCAGATGGACCCACCCTCGGCGAGGTCGGCCAGAGCGTCGAAGAGCGCGTCGACGAGGTCTCCGTCGTCGTCGCGCCACCACAGGATGACGCCGTCGACGACCTCGTCGGACTCACCGTCGACGAGCGCGTGACCGACGATGCCCTCGATGGCCGTTCGGAGCTCGGTGTCGACGTCCTCGTCCCAGCCCAGCTCCTGGATGACGGTGTCGGGGCTGAAGCCCAGCCTCGCGGCGTCCAACGGGATCTCCTCGGGGTTGCGTCGTGCGTGGTGTGGACCAACTCTGGCACGGGGTGCGGGCCAGGGTGGGTCGGGGTGTCGATCGGTGTGTCGGACGGTGCGAGACCTACTGAAAAGTAGGCCAAAAACCTACTGATCGGTAGATGTTCACAACCTCCGCCAGTGTCACCCTAGCGAACTCGGCGTGGAAAGATGGAGAGGTCCACAAGACGTCCCAGGAGTTGCACATGCCCACCGGCCAGTCCCCCACCGAACGTCCCGCCGTCATCCACGAGGGGCTGCCGACCCAGCTTCCCGACATCGACCCCGACGAGACGGCCGAGTGGCTCGACTCGCTCGACCAGATGGTCGACGAGCGTGGCCGGTCCCGTGCGCGCTACGTGATGCTCAAGCTCCTCGAGCGCGCGCGTGAGCAGAACGTGGGCGTCCCCGCGCTGCGCAGCACCGACTTCATCAACAGCATCCCGCCCGAGCACGAGCCGTGGTTCCCCGGCAACGAGGCGATCGAGCGTCGCATCCGCTCCTACATCCGCTGGAACGCCGCCGTCATGGTCTCGCGTGCCAACCGGCCCGGTCTCGGCGTCGGCGGCCACATCGCCAGCTACCAGTCGGCGGCCAGCCTCTACGAGGTCGGCTTCAACCACTTCTTCCGCGGCAAGAACCACCCCGGCGGTGGCGACCACATCTACTTCCAGGGTCACGCCGCGCCGGGCATCTACGCCCGGTCCTACCTCGAGGGTCGCTTCACCGAGGAGCAGCTCGACCGCTTCCGCCAGGAGCACTCCCACGGTGCCGGCAAGGGTCTGTCGTCGTACCCCCACCCCCGGCTCATGCCCGACTACTGGGAGTTCCCCACGGTCTCCATGGGCCTCGGTGGCATCAACTCGATCTACCAGGCGCGGTTCAACCGCTACCTGCACGACCGGGGCATCAAGGACACCAGCCAGCAGCACGTGTGGACGTTCCTCGGTGACGGCGAGATGGGTGAGCCCGAGTCGCTCGGGGCCATCGGCCTCGCGGCCCGCGAGGAGCTCGACAACCTGACCTTCGTCATCAACTGCAACCTGCAGCAGCTCGACGGCCCGGTGCGCGGCAACGGCAAGATCATCCAGGAGCTGGAGTCGTACTTCCGCGGTGCCGGGTGGAACGTCATCAAGGTCGTCTGGGGTCGCGAGTGGGACGACCTGCTCGCCCGCGACGTCGACGGCGTGCTGGTCAACCAGATGAACCGCACCCCCGACGGTGAGTTCCAGACCCTCTCGGTGGAGTCCGGCGCCTACAACCGCGAGAACTTCTTCGGCCCCGACCCGCGCCTGCGGGCCATGGTCGAGCACCTCAGCGACGAGGACATCGAGCGCCTGCCCCGCGGTGGCCACGACTACCGCAAGGTCTACGCCGCGTTCGACGCGGCGCAGAAGCACACGGGCCAGCCGACCGTCATCCTGGCCCACACCATCAAGGGCTGGCTGCTCGAGTCCTTCCAGGGACGCAACGCCACCCACCAGATGAAGAAGCTCACCAAGGACGACCTCAAGGGCTTCCGCGACCGGTTGAACATCCCCGTCTCCGACGAGCAGATCGACGGCGACGACCTCGCGCCGTTCTACCACCCCGGGCACGACAGCGAGGAGATGCAGTACATGCGCGCCCGCCGCGACGCGCTCGGCGGCGGTCTCCCCCAGCGCATCGTCGACCCCGTCTCGGTCAAGCTGCCCGAGCCGGACTCCTACTCGGCCCTGTCGAAGGGGTCGGGCAAGCAGCAGATCGCCACCACGATGGCGTTCGTGCGGCTCCTGCGAGACCTCATGAAGGATCCCGAGATCGGGCGCCGCGTCGTGCCGATCGCCCCCGACGAGTACCGCACGTTCGGCATGGACTCGATGTTCCCGTCGGCGAAGATCTACAACCCTGCCGGCCAGACGTACGAGGCCGTCGACCGCAAGCTGCTGCTCGCCTACAAGGAGTCGGCCCAGGGCCAGCTGCTGCACGAGGGCATCAGCGAGGCCGGGGCCATGGCCTCGGCGATCGCCGCCGGCAGCGCGTACTCCACGCACGGCGAGCCGATGATCCCGGTCTACATGTTCTACTCGATGTTCGGGTTCCAGCGGACCGCCGACTCCATCTGGGCCATGGCCGACCAGCTCGCGCGCGGCTTCCTCGTGGGCGCCACCGCCGGCCGCACGACCCTGACGGGCGAGGGCCTGCAGCACGCCGACGGCCACTCGCCGCTGATCGCCCAGACCAACCCCGCCGTGGTGCACTACGACCCGGCGTTCGGGTACGAGATCGCCCACATCGTGCGTGACGGCATGGAGCGCATGTACGGCTCCACGGATGATCACCCGCAGGGTGAGGACGTCATCTACTACCTGACCGTCTACAACGAGCCGATCGTGCAGCCGGTCGAGCCCGACGACCTCGACGTCGACGCCCTGCTCAAGGGCGCCTACCGCTACCGCCCCGCCACCAAGGGCTCGCACCGGGCGCGCATCATGGCCTCCGGCGTGGCCCTGCCCTGGGCGCTGCGTGCCCAGGAGATGCTGGCCGAGGACTACGACGTCGCCGCCGACGTGTGGTCGGTCACGTCGTGGAACGAGCTCGCCCGCGACGCCGTGCAGGCCGAGAAGTGGAACCTCAACAACCCGGGCGAGTACCAGAAGGTCCCGTGGATCACCACGCAGCTGATGGACCACGCCTCGGTCACCCTCGCGGTGAGCGACTACATGCGCGCCGTGCCCGACCAGATCGCGCGCTGGGTCCCCGGCCCGTGGCAGTCCCTGGGCGCCGACGGCTTCGGCTTCGCCGACACGCGTGCCGCGGCCCGACGCGTGTTCCAGATCGACGCCGAGTCGATCGTGGTGTCGGTCCTGCAGAGCCTGGCCCAGCAGGAGCTTGTCGAGCAGTCCGTGGTGCGCGACGCGTTCACGCGGCTGAAGATCGACGACCCGACGGCCACGCAGGGTGTGGTCCAGGAAGGCGGCGACGCCTGAGGGGCGGCCCGGGGGCGTCGGTCGGAGCGACCGACGTCTCAGGTAAATCCAAGTTGGGGCACCCTAGGATGTTCGGCATGCTCAAGTGGCCCTACACGTTCGCGGTCGCTCTGTCCGTGGCCGTGACGGGCGCCGCGGTGTTCTCGTCCTGGTACCTCGGCCTTCCGATGAAGGACCCCGAGGGCTTCCTCGGCCCCGCCTACGTGCGCCTACCCGCCCTGGCCCTGCTGTTCTTCGCGGCCGGCATCGTGCCGGCCGCCGTGCGACGTCGGGGCTGGAAGCAGATCCCGCAGGGCGCACGCGAGGTCGTCCGTGAGGAGTGGACGCTCAAGCGGGTCGGCTACATCGCGACCGGCCTGATCTCCTTCTACGCGAGCTACGTCAGCTACCGCAACCTCAAGAGCTACCTGCCGACGTACCGCGAGGGCGTGCTGTTCGACCGCCAGCTGCTCGAGCTCGACCACTGGCTGATGTTCGGCCACAACCCGGCGACGGTCCTGCACGACCTCCTGGGCACCGAGGTGATGGCCCACGTGCTGTCGTTCGCCTACATCGCCTACCTGCCGCTGATCCCGATCACCCTCGGCGCGTTCCTCGTGCTGAACCGCGACTTCTCGATCGGTGCGTGGTACGCGACGGCGCTGTGCCTCAACTGGATCCTCGGCGTGATCAGCTACTACGCGCTGCCGACGCTCGGCCCGGCGTTCGCCCAGCCGTCGATGTACTGGGACCTCGCCGCCACCGACGTGACCGAGCTGCAACGATCTCTGTTCCGCAATCGAGTAGACGTCCTCACCGACCCCTGGGCCAGCGAGAAGATCCACGGCGTCGCGGGGTTCGCGTCGTTGCACGTGTCGGTCACCTTCACGGCCGCGCTGTTCATGCAGCGGACGGGGCAGAAGCTCGCCATCCGCGTGATCACGTGGGCGTTCTTCGTGGTCACCGTGCTGGCGACCATCTACTTCGGGTGGCACTACCTCGCCGACGACGTCGCCGGCATCGCGATCGGCTGGGCCTCGGTGTCCCTCGGCGCCTGGGCGTCGGGCAACCGCGGACGACGGCGAAGGCGACGTCTGGCCGAGGTGGGCGATCAGCCGGCCACGGTGACCGCTCCCGGGCCGTCGGACGGCTCGGGCTCCACCGCCGGCTGACCCTGGCGCAGCATCGAGCGCCACGTGCCGCGTCGGTAGGCGGCGGGCTCGGTGTCACGCACGAACTCGTGCAGCAGGCGGGCGAACTCCGCCGGGTGGTCGCGGTGCGGGAAGTGTCCGGAGCGCGGGAGCACGTGCACGTCCGACCACGCCTGCTGGCGGGCGATGTCGGCGTGAGCGGCCGGGATCACGTGGTCGTCGGCGCCCCACACGACGAGCACGGGGACGATCCGTGCGAGGTAGGTGCGGTCGGTCATCGTGACGTACTGGCCGCGCCAGTCCAGCACGTGGCTGGTGACGCGCTGCACCGCCTGGCGGGCGCGGGGGTCGGCGAACGACTCGTAGATCGCCGCGACCTCGCCGAGGTCGCGCAGTGGCGCCAGACCGGTGCGCGACAGCCCCCGCATGCCGCCTGCGACCGCACGGCGCCACGGTCGGAACGTGGCCACGGAGAGCGCCGCGCCGCTGCCCGGCAGGGTCAGGAAGCGGATGAGCGGGGAGACCTCCCGGCCCAGTCCCCCTGAGGAGACGAGTGCGATCCGCTCCGTGCGGTCCGGGTACTGGTAGGCGAACTGCATGGCCACGCCACCACCGAAGCTGTGGCCGACGACGGTGACCTTCTCGATGCCGAGGATGGTGAGCAGGTCGCGCATCCCGTTCGCGTACCCGCCGAGCGAGTAGTCGGCGTCGGGCTTGTCGGACTCACCGTGCCCGAGCAGGTCGGGGGCGATGACCGTGTAGTGCTCGGCGAGGGCGTCGATCACCGGCTCCCACGTGGACGACTCGCACCCCAGGCCATGGAGCAGCAGGAGGGCGGGTCCGGAGCCGCGACGCCGGTAGGCGCGCCGGTAGCCGTGCACGACCACGAACTGCAGCTCGTCTCCCCGGTCCATCCGGCCATCGTAGGAGGTGCGCGGGTTCGGCCGCGCCGCATCGGACCATGACGTGCGCCTCGTTAGACTCGGGGCGTGCCCACCCCCGCCGAGGTCCGCGCACAGCTGACCGACATCCTCGTCAGCGTCGTCGACTGCACTCCTGAGCAGGTCACCGACGACGCTCGGCTCGACGACCTCGGGGTCGACTCGCTCGCCGCCGTCGAGGTCGCCGACGAGCTCGGACGTCGCTTCGGGCTCCATCTCGCCGACGAGACGGTCGACGGCCTCGTGACCGTGGCCGACGCCGTCGCGGCCGTGGTCGACCACCGGCCCGGCACGGCACGGGGGCGCCGCACACCCACGGCGCCCGTCTCGCTCGCCTCCGAGGGACGCCCACCCGCGCGGGAGAAGTCGCGCACGGACGACGGAGGCGGCCGCGGACGCACCGACGCCTTCTGGCGCCTCGCACTCTGGTTCGTGGTCGCAGGTCTGGCCATCGGCGGCGCGCTCGGCTTCGCCGGAGCCACCGTGGTGCGAGCCACCGGCCTCGGTGGCGTGGACCTGCCCCCCATCACCTCGCCCACGCCCAGCGCGACCCCGTCGGCCACGCCCACGCCCACCCCCACTCCGACGGCCACCACCGAGGACCAGGAGGAGAAGCCGACGTTCTCCGTCGAGAGCGATCGCGTGGCACCCGGTCAGCGCTTCACCATCTCCGGCCGCTTCCCCTCGCTCGACGACGGCGAGGTGCTCCAGGTGCAGGTGCGCGACCCCGGCGGCAGCTGGGACGACTTCCCGGTCTCGGTGCAGACCCGCGACGGAGGCCGCTTCGAGACGAAGATCTACACGTCGCGCACCGGCGAGCGCGAGTTCCGCGTCGTGCACGAGGGCAGCGACACCGAGTCGCCGTCCGCCAAGGTGACGATCGGCTGACCTGGCGTCGCGAGCGGCTCAGACCACCTGGTGGAGCCAGCGCACGGGAGCGCCCTCGCCCGCGTGGCGGAACGGCTCGAGCTCGGCGTCCCACTTGACGCCCAGCAGGCCGTCGAGGGCCTCGTCCATCGTGATCTCGCCCAGCGCGGCCTTGACCCGGAACGCCTTGATGCGGTCCTCGGGGATGAGCACGTCGCCGTGCAGGCCCGTCATCGCGTGGAAGATGCCGAGGCCCGGCGTGCACGAGAAGCGCGCGCCCTCGCTCGAGGCGGTCGGCTCCTCGGTGACCTCGAAGCGCAGGCGGTCCCAGCCGCGCATCGCCGAGGCGATGGAGGCAGCCGAGCCGGCCGGGGCCTGCCAGGACAGCTCGGCGCGGTAGGTCCCCGCCTCCGCGGGCTGCGGCTGCCAGTCGAGGTCGACGGAGCCGCCGAGCACGCCGGCAGCGGCCCACTCGACGTGTGGGCACAGGGCCGAGGGCGCGGAGTGGACATACAGAACTCCACGGGTGGGGATGCTCATCGTGCCTCCTAGCTCGAGATCCGCCTTCCCCAGCGACCTCACGGAGCCACGCGTCATCGTTCCGCGTCCTGCCCATGCTAGCCCCATGAGCCCCTCGTGCACCACTGGTACGGGTTTCCCCCGCGTCGCGCGTCGCGCGCCGCGAGCGGCGAGTCGTGTGACGATGACTCCATGACCACCGAGGTGCTGGACAACCCGTCGTCGTCACGCTTCGAGATCACCGTCGACGGTGATCTCGCGGGCTGGGTCGACTACCGCGTGGACGGCGACGTCTACGCCCTTCCCCACACACGCGTGCTGCCGGCGTTCGAGGGTCGCGGCATCGGCTCGCAGCTGATCGTGGGGGCACTGGAGCAGATCTCCGAGCGGGGCGGCCAGGTGCTCCCCTACTGCCCGTTCGTGCCCAAGGTGATCCGCGACCACCCCGAGCACCTCGACCTCGTGCCCGTCGACGAGCGACCGACGTTCGGCCTGTAGGCTGGCTCAGTCCACGACGTGGACCGTGACGCCACGCGAGCGCCACAGCTCGACGATGTCGTCGCTGTCCTCCCACGCCTCGAGCACCGCGAAGCCGTCGGCCTCGAGGGTGTCGAGCATCTCGGCCTTCACCACGTGGTCGGGCCGGTAGTCGCCGACGATGCGCATGACGAGCTGGTCGTACGGGACATCGTGCTGCTGCAGCCAGTCCAGGGTGAGGTCGCGCCAGATGAACTCGCGCGACGTGACCACCAGGACGGCGCGACCCGCCGCGTGCGCGGCACGCACGGCGTCGACCACCTCGGGCCTCGGCGGGCAGTCCTTCGACGCCGCGTGGAAGGCGTGGAAGTTGCGGTCCTCCCCCTCCACCAGGTGGCGGATCGAGGACACGTCGACCAGCGTTCCGTCGAGGTCGGCGATCACGGCGTCGGTCATGGCCCCAGTGTGCCGTCTCGCTAGGCTGTGCGTCCCGGGGCGGTAGCTCAGCCGGTCAGAGCAGAGGACTCATAATCCTTGGGTCGTGGGTTCGAGCCCCACCCGCCCCACCACGCCTCGCGACCCCCACGTGCGTCGCGGGTCTCATCCCGGGGGTGGCGCGCAGCACCCGTCCGAACAGCTCTCGCTCGACGTCGCGTCCAGCGACGCCGCCGGCCCGCAGCAGGTCTCGCCCCGCCACGCCTCGCGCCCCTCCTTCACGGCAACGGCCGCGATCACCAGGGCTGCGACGGAGTCTGCCCACCCGAGCCCCCAGACGCTGTTGAGCACCAGTCCGACCAGGAGCACCCCGGAGAGGTAGGTGCACAGGAGCGTCTGTCGGGAGTCCGCCACCGCCGTGACCGAGCCGAGCTCACGGCCGGCGCGCCGCTGGGCCCAGGAGAGCGCGGGCATGATGGCGAGGCTGAGCGCGGCGATCATGATCCCCGCGGTGGAGTGCTGCGGCTCCGAGGCGCCGAGGAGAGCGCTCACGGCACCGACCGTGACCAAGGTCGCCAGGGCGAAGAACGAGATGGCGATGACCCGCAGCGCCCGACGCTCCCGTGCCTCGCGCGAGGCGTCCGTCCTCGCCGAGAACTGCCAGGCGACGGCGACCGCCGAGGCCACCTCCACGACGGAGTCGAGGCCGAAGCCGACGAGGGCGATCGAGGAGGCGGCGGCTCCGGACACCAGCGCGACGACGGCCTCGACCACGTTGTAGGCGATGGTGCACGCGACGAGAACCTGCACCCTCCGGACGAGGACGGCTCGCCGCCCCGGCGCGAGGAGATCGACGGAGACGCTCACGCGACAGGTCCTGCGCCAGGCGTGCAGTCGTCGGGGCACTCGACGACGAGCTCAAGCTCGAAGACCAGCGCCAGCACGTCGCGCAGACGCACGTCGGCGAGCTCGTAGCGCATGTGGCGACCCTGCGGCGTGGCGACGACGAGTCCGCATCCACGAAGGCACGCGAGATGGTTGGAGACGTTGGACCGCGTGAGGCCGAGGTCGCCGGCGAGGGCGGCCGGGTACCGAGGACCCTCGGCCAGGGCGAGGAGGATGCGGCCACGGGTCGGATCGGCCAGGGCGCGACCGAGCCGCGCCATCACGTCGACCTGGCTCTCGAGCGTCAGCATGTGCTGAACAGTACAGCCATCGCTGATGCATGAGAAGGTCCGGCCCGACGCTGCGGGCACGGTCGTGCCTGCGGCTTCGACGCACGCCGGTGGTGCATGCTCTGCCCAGGCGTGTCAGGGACGAGGCAGCGAGGTGACGACGACCGTGGTCGACGAGAGCACGACGTCACGCCGGCGTGCGGGTCCGGTTCAGCGACTGCGGGCACTCGGGCGCCCGCCGCGACTCCTCGGGATCGACGTGGCGCGGGGACTCGCCGTGCTCGGGATGGTCGGAGCGCACCTCGGGGACACCCCCGACGACGTCACCTGGTCGGACCCGTCGACCTGGGACGGCCTCGTCGACGGTCGCTCGTCGCTGCTGTTCGCGATGCTCGCCGGCGTCTCCATCACGCTCATCAGCCGTGGCAGGGTGCGTCGGGACGACCACCGCCTGCAGGTGACCCTCGTGCGCCGCGGCCTCGCGGTGCTGGCGATCGGCTTGGTGATCGAGCTGCTGAACACCGGCGTGGCCGTCATCCTCCCGCTGTACGGGATCCTGTTCGTCCTCTCCACCCTCGTGCTGCACTGGACCACACGACGACTCTGGATCGTGTCGGCGTCACTGGCCGTCCTCGGCCCCTTCGTCGTGGCCCTGCTGCACGCCCTCAGCCTCGACGCCTACGGCCGAGGGCTCAACCTGACGCTCTTCGGGCTGTATCCCGTCACGGCCTGGCTGGCCATGCTGCTCGCCGGCATGGCGATCGGACGACTGCAGCTCACCGACGTCCGCACCGGCGCCGCGCTGCTGCTCGGCGGGATCGTGCTCGCTGTGTTCGGGTACGGGGCCGGCCACCTCATCGGGTCCGACCGGGACGAGCCCGTCGCCTACCTCTTCGGGCCGGACTACACCGACGAGAACGGCAACGCGACGAACGAGCCCGGCTACCTCACCCGTCTGCGGGAGTCCGACGAGATCGAGCGCGTGTGGAGCACGGCGATGCAGTACAAGCCTCACACGGGCGGGGCGCCCGAGATCGTCGGGTCCGGCGGCTTCGCCGTGGCCGTCATCGGGCTCAGCCTGCTCCTGGCGCGACCACTGCGGCCGCTGCTGCTCCCGCTCGCAGCGCTGGGTTCGATGCCGCTGACCGCGTACACGGGGCACCTGCTCCTGGCGGTGGGACTCGCCGGCGGCCCGTTCGGCGGATACGACGACCCCACCAACACCCTGTGGGGCTGGACGTCGCTCGCGATGGTCGTGATCGCGAGCGGCTGGGTGGCGCTCGTCGGTCGCGGACCCCTCGAACGCCTCGTCGCCAGGGTGAGCGCCCTCCCGCCCGGACCGCACCCGACTCCCGCGCCGGATGACGCCGCCGTGTCGCGGTAAAGTCGTGGTGGGCCCGTTGCTCCTCCCTATCTAGAGGACTTCAGGTCAAGGCCTCGCCGTGGTGCACCAACACCCGGCGAGGCCGCCCTCGTCTCGGGCACCTAGGACGCGTGGTGCTCCTGGTGCCACGCCACGAGCGCGTTCGCGTGGCCGTGCCCGAGGCCGTGCTCGGACTTCAGCGCGGCTACCTTCTCCATGTGCTTCGCGTCGCCCAGCGCGCTGATGACACCCATCCAGTGGTCGATCGACTTCCCGTAGGTCTTCTCGATCGACGGGAAGTACGACGCGGGACCCTTCGTGGGCCACTCCTGTTCAGCCATGGCCCGAGCGTAGGCCTCGGACGTAGCCTGAGGCCATGGCCGACGACGCTCCTGCACCGCTCACGCCGCTCGACGAGGACTGGGAGCGTGCTCTCGTGGTGGTCGCCCACCCCGACGACGTCGAGTTCGGTGCCGCGGCCGCCGTCGCCCGGTGGACCGACCAGGGCAAGACCGTCGTCTACTGCATGGTCACCAGCGGCGAGGCCGGCATCGACGCGCTCCCGCCGGACGAGTGCCGCACGGTGCGGGAGGCCGAGCAGGTCGAGTCCGCCCGCGTGGTCGGCGTCGAGGTCGTGGAGTTCCTCGGCTTCCCCGACGGCGTCGTCGAGCCGACCATCGCCCTGCGCGCCGCCATCGCCGAGCAGGTGCGCCGACACCGTCCCGACGTGGTCGTCACCGGCAACCACCACGACACGTGGGGCGGCAGCTCGCCCAACCAGGCCGACCACATCGCCGTGGGTCGGGCCACCCTCCACGCCGTGCAGGACGCGGGGAACCGGTGGATCCACCGCGAGCAGCTGACCGACGGGCTCGAGCCGTGGGGCGACGTCCGTCAGGTCTGGGTGGCGGGCTCCCCCGTCGCCGGGCACGGCGTCGACACGACCGCCACGTTCGACCGTGGCGTCGCCTCGCTCGAGGCGCACCGTGCCTACATCGACGGGTTGGGCTGGGAGCACTTCGACGCCGCCGAGTTCCTCGAGGGCATGTCGCGCCCCACGGGATCACGCCTGGGCGTGACCCACGGCGCCGCCTTCGAGGTCGTGTCGATGACCTGGGGCGAATGACCCGCGTCCTCGCCACGAGCCGTCGTAGGCTCCGAGCGTGACCTCCGTGCAGCACGTGCCCTCGTTCACCGTCGCGCAGCGCTTCGCGATGACCACCAACCGCTACGAGGTGGTCGCCTCCGACGGCACGCCCATCGGCTTCGCCGAGCAGAAGCGCATGGCCCTCAAGGAGAAGGTGACGTTCTTCGCCGACGAGGCCCGCACCCGGCCCGCCTTCTCCTTCACGGCGCGCAACGTGATGGACCTCGGCGGCGGCTACGACGTGGTCGATGCCGAGGGCGCCTCGCTCGGCTCGTTCCGCAAGCTCTTCGGCCAGAGCCTCATGCGCACCACGTTCGTCCTCGAGGGCGACGGGTTCACCGGCACCGGGCAGGAGCGCAGCCAGCTCGTCGCCGTGCTGAGGCGCTTCACCGACGTGCCGTTCCTGCGCTTCCACTTCGACGTCGTCGACGACGCCACCGGATCACCGCTGATGTCGGTCGAGCGCGCTGCGTCGGTACGTGACCGCTACGAGGTCTCGGTACCAGACCCTCGCGTCGACGTGCGCCTGGCCGCCGCGTTCGCGGTGGGCCTGGACGCGCTGCTCGGTCGGTAGACCGCGCGCACCCCTGCCGGACAAGCAGAGAGCCCGCCGTCCTGTGGGACGCCGGGCTCGTCTTGCTCCCCCGATTGGACTCGAACCAATAACCCTTCGGCTATGCGCGTGATTATCGCCCGTGCCCGGCCGGGCTCGATGACGGCCGCTACTGCACGCTGGAAATGGGCCACGCGGGCGGGTGCGTGTGGTCGACCTGGCCCTACTACAGCGTCGTGGTGGACCTGGCGGCGTACCGAGCCCGTAGTCGTACGGACTTCTCGGATATGAGAGATTTGCGTCATGGCTGATTCGCGCGTGGCGCTGCTGATCGACCTGGGCGAGGGCAACCGTGTGGTGCAGTTCAAGGACGAGGACGAGGCGCTCGCCTGGCTCCACGGCCCCGGCGCTGCCTTGAACGACCACGTGCACGACGTCGCACCAATCGTGTCGCGGCGGTCACTGATCCGAGCGGCGAAGCGCCGGCCATGATCTCCTCGACCTGCAAAACGGTGTGACTGGCTTCACGCTCGGGGGCATGAGCCAGGATTGGGAGAGTCTTACTAGTTCATACGTGCAACAGATGCGCGCCATCCGGCGCAGCGCGGGCACGATCAAACTCCACCGGCATTACCTCAAGGTGCTGGCCGAGGCGCACGCCGACCCGCTCGCGGTGACCCACGGGGATCTCGTGGCGATGCTCGATCGGCCGACGTGGCAGGCCGATGCCAGGCGCTCGGCGCGGTCGGTGTGGCGCGGCTTCTATCGCTGGTGCCACGGCCGGGGCTACATGGATGAGTGGATCGGTGAGCAACTGCCGGCGATCTCCTCGCCGCGCCGGCTCCCCCGGCCGACCCCTGAGCGCCTGGTCGACCACGTCGTGAGCGACCCGCGCGAGCGGTCGAGGTTCATGGCCTCGCTGGCGGCTCACTGCGGCCTCAGGGCCGCTGAGGTGGCGCAGGTCCACCGGCGCGACTACGACCGTCACAACCGCGTCCTCCTGGTCCATGGCAAGGGTGCCAAGGAGCGCCTGGTCCCGGTCGAGAACGACGAGCTGCACACGATGCTCAGTCGTGTCGACACGTGGGCCTTCCCGTCGCCCTCGTCGACGTCGGGGCACCTGACAGCCGGCTACGTGTCGCGGCTGCTCTCGGAGGCGCTGGGGCCCGACTGGACCGGGCACACGCTCAGGCATCGGTACGCGTCGACGGCCTACGAAGGCACCGGGGACATTCTCGCGGTCTCGCAACTCCTCGGGCACGCGAGCGTCGGGACGACCCAGGTCTACACGAAGGTGAGCGTGGCGAAGCTGCGGGCCGCTGCCCGCGCGGCCGCGTGAGGGGTGTCAAGCGCGACTTGACAGTAGATCGACGTTCGCATCATGCTTAGGTATTCGCACCATGAGAACGACGAGAGGCGCCCAGCATGGCGATCGAGACCACCGAGTACCTACGGGGGATGCTCCCCCGGATGATCCGCGCAGCCGGCCGGCGCGTGGGTGATGCGGACCCGGAGGATCTCGTCGACCTGGTGGCGCTGCGCGACGAGGTGGACGCGGCGATCGCGTCGGCCATCCGAGGCCAGCGCGAGCGGCACGGGCGCTCGTGGGCGGAGATCGCACGAGGGCTCGGCACGAGCCGGCAGGCGGTCCAGATGAGGTACGGACAGACCAACCGATGAGGAAGGATGCACGCATGGCCAACGGAGTGACGATCACAGGGTCGGTAGACGACGAGGACAAGAAGCGCGGCATGACGCTGGGAGAGGTGGCCCATTGGGTCGAGCGAGCGCAGGAGGCCGGCATCGCGCCGGACACGCCGGTCGGTGTGGTCACGGGCTGGCGCGGCCAGATTCACAAGCTCGAAGCCTCAAGCTGACCCGAACAGCGAACGGCCCCCACGCGATCGCGTGGGGGCCGTTGCCGTTCCTACCGGGAGACAGGCGGTAGGAGGTCTCAGTCGGCCTCAGGCAGCTCCTCGACGTCGCCCGTGGGGCCCACGGTGTCGACGTTGGCCGCGGACTGCACGCCCAGGTAGAGCCCGATGTAGAGGAGGACGTCGTTGGCCTTGCCGGTGGCCACGTCGGCCACCTCCAGGCCGCCCACGGCGACGATGGCCAGCGCCCAGAGGACGAGGAGGCCCTGGCGGACGATCGGCGGGACGGCCTGGAGGGCGCCGGCGAGGATGGTGAAGGGGGTCATGATGTGTGCCTTTCTCAGAGGGGGACGTTGAACTCGACGAGGACAGTGCGGTGGTCACTGCCGGTGTTGGCGAAGGTGCGGACGCGGTCGACGTCGACCGAGGCGCCCACGAACATGCGCAGGAGCCGGTACTCCGGCGGGGTCGTGGTCTTCTCCGCGACGTCGCGGTAGCCGGCGGCGGCCATGATCTGGCCGACGTCGTCGACGCGCCCGCGCGCCTTGGCCGGGGTGTTGAAGTCGCCGGCGATGATGAGCCGGTTGCTGGGGAAGTTCTTGAGCGCCCACGGCACGATCTGGCGGGCCTCCTCCTTGCGGTAGGCGCCCCGGTCGAGCTGGTAGGTGAGGTGCACGGCGATGGGGTTGAGGCGCTTGCCCGTGGCCACGTGCTGGATCTTGACGCCCACGATGGCCTTCTTGGCGCGGCCCAGGACGGTGCGCCGGTCGGTGCCGGCAACGGCCTTCCACCGGTCCTTGCGGACGTAGACGACGCGACCCTTGGACACGCCGGCGAAGACGTAGCGGTGGCCGATGAGACGGGTGAGCGCGCCGCGTCGCTCGGCGTAGAGCTCCAGGCAGTAGATGATGCTGGCGTCGCTGCCGAGGATCTGCGAAGCCAGGGTGTGGACGCGGGTCGTCCAGCGGGCGTGCCGGCTGGCGCAGTTGACGATGAACCCGCTCGAGCCGAGCCGGCTGGCCGGGACGGTCGGCTTGGTGGGTGCCGTGGCCTTGCTGAGGAAGGTGCCGTCTGCGATGAGACGCAGGACGTAGGGGCCGGGGCAGGCAGTGGAGTTGCCGGGGATCTGTCGGTGGCCGGCGATGCCGGTGGCGTTGGGGTAGCGGACGAGCACGCGTCCCCGGAGGTCGCGGACGGCGGAGATCATGGCTGCGTTGGGCGTCTCGTTCTCGCTGAGGATGAGGACGATGCCGACGCGAGTGGGGTTGCCGGCGGTGCCGGCGTGGGCGCCGATGTTGAACCCGGTGAGGTCCCACACGCGGCCGGAGCCGTCGACGGCGAAGTTGTAGCCGATGTCGGCCCACTTCTTTTCGAGGTGGCCGGCGCGGTAGCCGCGCAGGAGCTCGGCCACCTTCTCTCGGGAGGCGTTGAGGACCGGGGCCTTGCCGGTGGGCCAGTGCAGGGCGATGCCGAGCACGCGGGAGGCCTTGAGGGGTCGTCCGGCTCGTCCGTTGGGCGTGGTGGTCCAGGCGGACCGGTTGAGGTAGGTGGTGGTCATGAGTGGCTCCTGTCGATGTGGCGGTCGACCCTCTGGGCGAGGTGTCGGTGGTCGGCGCGCAGTCCCCCGACGTCGCGCTTGATCTCGCCCACGGCGTCGACGAGGTGCTCCAGTGCGCGCTCGGTGCGGCCGGCGTAGCCGTTGCCGGTGGGTGCCGATCGGTCGGCGGCGAGAGCGGCGCTCACGGCAGCCTTGGCGGCCTCCTTGATGGCGGTGGCCTGCGCGGCGTCCTGGCGGTCCAGGCGGTGCTTGAGGTAGATCGCGAGGAGTCCGAACAGGCCGGCCAGGATGGGCGTCCCGAGGGTGATGCCGGGGTGCACGAGGTCGGCGGCTGAGACGAGGGCGAGAGCGGGGAAGAACGTCACGTCAGGCCCCCAGGTGGGCGATGGTGATGAACGTGGACGCGGCCTGATTGACGATGGTGAGGGCGGCGCCGCTGTTCTGGAGGAGGGCGACGTCGATGGTGTCGCCGGCCTTGAGTCGCATGGAGCCACCGGCGGCGACGATGTTGTCGGTGCTGGCCCATCCGACGATGCGGCTACGGAAGCGAGCGGTGCCGTTGACGCGTAGGTCGAGGACGCGGGCGCCGGTGGCGTTCGGGGAGATCCCGGACGACGCGCTGAGGTGGTAGCGCCCGTCGCGCACGATGGTGAAGGTGCGCGTGGCGGAGTCATAGGGGATGCCCTCGCCGGCGACCTGGCCATCGAACGCGACGACGGTGGTGGTGTTGTTGGGGAGGGCCTGAGTGGCTGCCGAGCGGGTGCGGTGGGCCAGCTGGGGGAAGTCGACCATGACGACGTCACGAGGGCCGGTCTCGCTGCCGGCGGTGGGGACCTGGAGCTCGACGGTGGTGCTGGTCTCCAGGGGCTTGAACTTGAGGGTGGTCTTCCAACCGGTGGCGGTGATCTTGTGGCTGATGCTGGCCACGCGCACGACCTCGTCGAACAGTCCGTTACGGACGACGCGGACGGCCCGGTAGGGGTACAGGGCGAGGATGCTCGCGAGGTTGTCGAGGGTGTCGACGGTGAGCTCGGTGGGGAATCGGCGGGGCGTGGCGTAGGCGCCGAGGAGGCGCTGGGCGATGGTCGAGGGGACGCCGTCGACGATCTCGACGTCGGCCGAGACGCGGCCGTAGTCGAGCTCGGAGTCGACGGCGACGTAGGGGCCGTAGACGACGCCGGACGGGTCGACCTCTGCCAGGTTGATCTTGCGGACGTTGAGGGCGTTGACGAGGGCCCTGGAGCCGTAGGCGAGCTTGAGGCCGGTGTATCGGACGCCGGCTTGGCCAGGGACGTCGGTGAAGGTGAGGGCCGGGGTGCGAGTGATCGCGAGCTGGCCGGCGGTCAGGTAGCGGGGAGCGCCGTTGGCGTCGATGTAGATGGCGGCGCCATGGGTGGCCACGAGGCGCTTGAGCCAGGTGGCCGCGTTGGCGCTGTCGTCGCGGGCCAGGAGCGCGGTACTGGCGGCTGCGAACGCGCCGGCGAAGTCCTGGAGGCCGAGGCCAGCGGCGGCGCACGCGCTGGCGCCCTGCTCGGTGAAGGTGGCGCCGGTGAGGATGGGTGCTGCGGCGTCGTTGAGGGTGCGGCCGGAGCCGGTGGCCACAACGTCGATGAGGGTGCGCCCGTCCTTCTCGTAGTCGGTGTCGGCGGTCTCGATCGTGCCGGTCCAGATGGGGTCCGAGGAGCCGCCGGCGCGTCGGAGGCGGATGGCGGTCCCCCGTCGAAGGGCCGTGCTGGTGGCGCCGTCGAGGGTGGGGTCGGTGATGGTGACGATGAGGGAGTCGGCGGCGATCGTCTCGTCGACGCCCTCGACGTCGACGCCGGTCTCGGTCTCGATGCTGAGGGCCTTGGCGACGATCGGGGTCCAGGTCTCGGCACTCAGGCCCCGGCCGGCGTCAACGCGGTTGCCGGCGACTCGGATGGCAATCCTGCGCAGCCACACAGACGCGGCACTACTCCCGCCGGTACTGGTGTGGCGGACTCGGGCGTTGGTCGTGCTGGCGGGGGCCTGGGCGGCGCCCTGGTTGACCGTGGAGCCGCCGGAGATGACGGGCCCGCTACCGGGCTGCCAGAGGATCCGGCGGACCTCCACGGACGTCAGGAGGGTGGCGCCGTTGTAGAAGTCGACGAAGCTGCTGACCTGGCGGAAGCCGCCTCCCCCGCTGCTGTTCGCGACGGTGGGGGCGTAGGTCGTCCCGACCCACTGACCTTCACTCACGAGGATGGGGTCGTAGGTCATGGTCGACGTGCCGGAGTTGGGCTGGCCCATGAAGAAGCCGGCGGCGTCGGCGGTGACGCCGGTGGCCGTCCAGCGGGCGAGGCCGTAGCGGGCGTCGGGGTTGAGGCAGCGGGAGCCGGTGTTGGTGGCGGAGATCTCCAGCGAGAGGAAGGGAAGCGTGGCGCTCATGCGATACCGAGGCTTTCTGCGGCCTTGATGGCTCGCTTGTAGGCGCGTCCCATCTGCGCCTCGCTCATGGAGGCGTCGAGGGACACGTAGACCTTGAAGTGGTTGACGGTGGCGCCGACGCGGAAGCCGGCTCGGCTGACGTCGGCGGAGAGCTGGGGGCGCTCGAATCCCTGCACGAGCGCCCTGGACAGGCGCGCGCCCTGCCGGCTGACGACTGCGGGGTCGAGGCCGAGGCGCAGGCCGTCGACGCTGTATCGGCCGAGCTGGGCGAGGACGCGGGAGGGGCTGTTGATGCCCAGGGCCTTCTTGAGCGCCTTGACCAGGGCCTTGCCCATGCCGGAGCCGGCCTTGGAGATCTGGGAGGTCAGGGACTTCATGCCGGCGAGGAAGCCGCGTGCGGCGTCGACGCCGGACTTGTACATGGCCGCCGACGTCTGTGTGCCGAGAGCGGCGCTCTCCTTGCCGATGGCGCTGTTGAGCGCGTTGAGCTCCTTGAGGGCCTCGGGCGAGGTTCCGGCGAGCGCGGTGGCGAACGCTCCACCCTGCTCGACGCCCATGCCGACGATCTGGCGGTAGAGGTCGCTGGAGATCTTGCCCTTGAGGCCCTTGAGCTTGTCGCGGAAGTCGCGGATGGCGTCGAGCCGGCTGGTGAGGAACTGGTTGATGCTGGCGCCGGTGACGGGCTGGTCGGTGCCCAGGTTGGTCAGGCTGGCGTAGCTCTTGGCGGCGTCGCGCACCTCGACGGAGTAGGCGCGGGCCTGGTCGCGCAGTTGGGTGTAGCGGGCCTTGGCGTTGGCGTAGAGGGTGCGCGAGAGATCGCGGGCCTGCTTGAGGTACTCCTTCTTGGTGTTGACGCCCTGGCGGCGGACGGCCTTGAGAATGGAGGCGGTGGAGTCGGTGAGGCCGAGCTCCATGCCCTTGCCGATGAAGCGGCCGATGGTGCGCATGAGCCGGCTGGGGCTCTTGATCTTGAAGAATCCGGTGACGGCGCCCTTGACGTCGCCGGCGATGTCCTTGGCCTTCTGGACGGCCGCTCGGCCGGCGTCTGCGATGCCGGCAGTGAGGCCGCGCATGATGTCTCGGCCGACGCCGGACAGGATGCTCTTGGCGTCACCGAAGGCGCCCTTGATCTTGCCGGGCAGGCCCTTGACGAAGCCGACGACGCGGCTGGCGCCGCTGCTGACGGTGGAGCGGATCGAGGCCCAGGCAGATGCGGCGAGGCTCCTGGCGCCGTTCCAGCCGGCGGCGAAGGCTGCGCGCACGCCGCTCATGGCGCCGGAGACGATGCCGCGCAGGGCTGCGAGGCCGGCGCGGGCCAGGCTGCGGATGATGTTGAGGGCCTGGGCGACGACGGCCCGGACGATGGTGAACGCGCCGGAGACGATGGTCTTGACGCCGGACCATGCGGCGGACCAGTCCCCGCGCAGGACGGCGGAGAAGGTCTGGAAGATCCCTCGGATGACGGTGAACGCGCCCCGCAGGAGCGTCAGGGTGTTGGTGAGGGTGTTGGAGAGGTAGGAGGTGATGGTGGCGCCGAACGTGCCCCAGAGACTCTGGACGATCTGCACGCCGCTGGTGAAGGTGCTCTTGATCGAGGCCCAAACGCTGGTGACGGTGGTCTGGATCTGAGCGAACTTCTCGCTGGCCTGGCCGCTGCCGCTGGTGAATCTGTCGAAGAACTGGCGAATGACGGCGGCGCCGCCCCGGAGCTGGGAGACGACGGCGGGGCCCTTGGTGTTGATGTAGGTCAGGGCCTTGGTGAGCACGGGCAGGGCTCGGGTGCCGATCGCGGCCTTGAGGTTGTCCCACTGCGCGGACGCGCGCTGGAGCTGCCCGGCGTAGGTGGAGGACTCGCGGGAGAACTGGCCCTGAGCGTCGGTGGTCTGCTCGTTGAGGAGCTTGAGGCGGGCCATCTGCTCGGCCTGCTTGCGGGCGGCGCCGGTGAGCTTGTCCTGGCCCTTGGCGGCGAGGCGGGCGTTGACGTCGCTCTGCTTGATCGAGACGCCATAGCGCTCGATCGGGTCGGCCTCGCCGCGCAGGAGGCTCGACAGGGCCTCGACGGCTTCCTTGGTGGTGCCGCCGTAGGTGGCGGCCAGGTCGCCGCCCAGGCGGACGAGCTGGTCGGACTGCTTGGCCAGGCCCTTGAGCGGGGTGCCGCTGTTCTTGAGCATGGCGCCCATGACGTTGGAGAGCTCGCGGTACTCGTTGCTCGAGAGACCGACTGCGTCGGCGGCCTTCTTGGACGAGCGGATCACGCTGTTGGCGTACTTGCCGTACACGGCCTCGGTGGCGCCTACGGACTGCTGGGCGTCGCTGGCCTCGGTGACGACGGCCCGGAAGCCGGCGGTGATCGCGGCGCCGGCCAGGGCGCCCTTGAGGAGGCGGGACAGTGACGTTGCGCCCTTGGAGAGGCGCCCCAGGTGGCGGTTGGACTCGTCGACGCCCTTGCGGATGCCGGCGGCGTCGAGCAAGGCGCTGACGGCGATGGTCTGTCGTGCCACCTGGGGTTCCTCCTCTAGTGCTTTCGTCGTTCGGCCTGGCGGTTCATCTCGTCGATGAAGGCGTCAGTTTCGGCCGCTGTCAGTTGGTCGTACTCGCTGGGAGCGATGCCGGTGGCAAGGCAGAACAGGGCCTTTTCCCGGGCGTACTCCTGCCGCGTCGCGGCCTCAGCTTTTGGGGTCGGTGGAGTCGACCCCCGCGGCCTTGGCGAGGATCTGGGCGGTCTGGAGCGGACTGGCGTTGAGCCACTTGTCCCAGTCCTCGACGCCGGTGGCCTGGAACTCGCTGTAGACGGCGCAGACGATGCTCAGGAGCACGCCGTCGTCGAGGATCTCCTCCCCGGACGCGTCGAGGCGGATGCGGGCCCGGAGCATGAAGGCGTTCGGGATGTTCTCGGGCTTGTAGATCTTGGTGATGCTGTGGACGACGTCCGCGAGGGCGTCGTGGTCGGGCTCGGGCTCGGCCGGCTCGGGGGCCGGCTCGGGGGCCGGCTCGGGGGCCGGCTCGGGGGCCGGCTCGGGGGCCTGGACGGGCGCGGGGCCGTCCGTGAAGACGAAGTCGGATGCCTGGGGGCCGGGGGCCTGGGGCTGCTCGGGGGTTGCTGCGGTCATGGTTGTCTCCTACAGAGTGGTGAAGTTGTACTTGCGGGCGAGATCTCGGAGCCCTTCCTCCATGAGGGCGATCGTTTCGGCGAGGGTGTCGTCGGCGGCCTTGTTGAGGAACAGGTCGCCGGCGATGCCGTGGGCGGGCCATCCGTAGTTCTGGACGCCGGCGTATCGGACGCGGGCGCCGCCGGCTCGGACCACGGCCTTGTTCTTGGTCTTGGAGGCTCGGATGGAGTTGTCGAGGGCGCCGCTCTTGACCCGGACGCGGCCGTGGGCGACGCGCACGACGTTGGTGCCGATGCGCTCCATAACGTCCTTGAGGTCTTGGGCCTCGACGCCGTACCGCTCCAGGGCGCGGATGGTCTCCCGAAGGCCGACGACCCGCGCCCCGGCGGTGGCCATGTCAGGCGGTGACCAGGGTGACGGCGGTGGTGGCCTTGAGCTCGTACTCGAACTCCTGGCCCTCGGTGGTGCGACGGGCCTCGCCGCCGACCTCGGGCTTGCCGTCCGCCTTCACGGTGAAGGTGAAGTGCGGCTTGGACACGGAGGCGGCGGTGTTGCCGTGGGGGCCGTAGACGACGACGATCTCGGCGCCGGGGTTGTCCCACAGGAAGCGCCACAGGCTGCCGGCGTCGGTGGACTGGATCGCGGTGAGCGCGAGGATGAAGTCCTTGACGTCGCCGCTCGCTGCCTCCTCGAACGTGAGGTCGCTGTCGTCCTTGTCCTCGGTGGTGAGGCGGGCGCTCTTGACGTCGCCACCGAACTCGATGGCGGCTGCGGCGCCGACCTTGAGCTTGAGGACGAGACCGGTGTTGCCGCGCAGGCGGGTCGAGACTGCCATGGGGTGCTCCTTCTAGAGGGTGGTGAGGGTGGTGAGGTCGAGGTGGATGCCGTGGGCCAGCCAGCCGTTGGCGGTGACGGGTCCGGGCTGGCCGGAACCGGCGATCGTGTAGTCCTCGGGAAGGCGGGTGACGACTTCCTTGAGGAACTTGTCGAGGTCGTTGGTGGCGGTGTCGTTGGCGCCGTCGACGAACGGCACGAGGAGCCACAGGCGGACGGTGACGAACACCTCGGCGGTGTCGTAGGTGTCGGTGTGGCGCACGTAGTCGTCTGCCGGCTCGACGAAGCCGCAGGGGGGCTCGACCTGCGCCGGCACGTGGTCGTCGAACCGGTAGCCGGTCACGGTCCCCAGGGCTTCCGCGAGGTCTGCGCGCGCGGCGTAGAGGCTCATCCGAACCCCAGGACGTACTCGGCCAGGATGGTGCGGATGGAGGCCTTGGGGTCGCGGGGGGCGCGGACGACCGCGCCCCCCTCGACGGTGGTGAGCTGCCCGACACCGTGGCTGGACTTGGTCCGGTCGAGGATGGCGTAGCCGGCCGACAGGACGCACTCGCGTCGCACGTAAGACGGCACCGGCCTCCAGGCGTCGACCACGGCCTCGTCGACGAGCTCGACGGCCGCGTGGAAGGCGGCGACGACGTCGGGGTCGTTCGCTTCCTTCTTGGCGCGGCGCGCGAGATCGGCGGCGGTGGCCTCTACGGGGGTGTCGGGCATGGCTCAGACGCCCGGCCGGACGAGGGCCTTCTCGTCCTGGACGGCGATCGCGCCGAAGCCGTAGACGCCGATCTCCTCGGTCAGGTTGGTGATCTCCTCCTGGGGGCCCAGGCGGGCCGGAGCGCCGGCGCTCTCGAAGGTCTTGAGCGCGAAGCTGTTGCCCATCTCGACGAAGTTGGCACCGAGGCTCTCGTCCTTACCGAAGGCGATCTTGAGGCCGGCGACGTCGCCGGTCTGGTCCAGGAGGCTGATCCGGCCGGTGTCGCGCGACAGGAGGTAGGGCCCGTCGACGCCCTCGCGGATCTTGGCCAGGCGCTTGAACTGCGTGGCCGAGAGGTTGAGGTACTCCGGCTGGAGGCCCTTGTCGTCGAGGTGCACGGCGCCGTCGACGAGGAAGTCGATCCAGCCGTCGAAGTCGTCGAGCTCGCCCAGGCTGCCCGTGGTGTGCGCGGCGGCTGCGGCGCGGATGGCGCGGGCCTTGGCCTCGGTGGCCTTGGCGAACGCGATGGCGAGCGCTCGCCAGTGCAGGTCCAGGACGGCGATGCTGGAGCGCTTGACCTGCTGGAGGGTCAGGCGCGAGCCGCCGGCGAAGGTGAAGACGTCCGCGAAGGCGGTGGTGATCTTCACGTTGCCCATGACGATCGCGTCGCCCTCCTCGGCCTGCTCCTGGACGTCGATCGTGTTGGATGCGAGCTTGCCGTACTCCAGCTTCATGCCCTCGGCGGGCAGCGGTGCGGAGTCGAACAGGTTCCACACCTTGCGGGCGTTCTCGATCAGCTTGACGATGTCGCCCACCCAGGTCTCGCCCCAGATGGTGTCGCCGGAGGTGCCGCCGGCGTAGTCGCCCTCGGCCAGGGCCTCGGCGAACTTCTTGGCGTCGGCGTCGCCGGAGGCCATGGCCTTGACGAACTCGCCGTAGGACGACCCGAACAGCTCGGCCGTCGAGTCGGGCGCCGTCGTGGCGCCCATGGTGGCGATCTTGGCCGAGAGGGTGTCGACGGCCTCGGGCAGGCCGTCGAGCTTGGCGAGAGCGGCGAGGACGTCGGTGTCGGCGCCGGGCTCGGTGATGGTGCTGGTCATGTCGGGCTCCTTCTGGGGGCTGGTGTTGCGGTCGCGGATCTGGAGGACGTCGTCGACGGCGGCGCCGTCGAACTGCGGGTAGGGGACGACGGAGGCCTCGAACACGTCGGCGCCGGTGACGACGAGCACGGGCGCGTCGGTGTCGGCGCCCTCGACGGTGTAGGCCGTGATGTAGAAGCCGATCGAGATCTTGTCCAGGACGGGGACGCCGTCCTCGTCGGGCTTCATGAGGGCGTAGATCTCGTCGGCCTTGGTGGTCTGCCAGAGGCGGGCGAGGATGCGGGGGCCCTCGACGGCCTCGGTGGCCGAGACCACGCGGCCGATGGGCGTTCCGTCGCTCTGCCAGTCGTGGCCGTAGAAGACCTTGGCGTCGGCGCGGAAGGTGGCGGCGCCCTTGGCGATGCGGAACAGGACGGTGCCGGTGCGCCAGTTGGGGCGGTTGACCTCCACCTCGTAGGTGGTCGCCAGGGCGGTGAACTCGCGACGGGCCTCGCCCTCGGCGGCCTCGGCCAGGACGAGGGGTGTGGTCACGTGGAGCGTGAGCGGGGCGCCGGTCTTGTCGTCGAAGGTGGCGCTGGCGCCGAAGATCTCGGGGGCGGTGAGGGTCATGCTGCGGGCTCCTCCTGCTGGGCGGGCTTGGTGGCGGGGCGCTTGGGTGCGGGGCCGGGGATGCGCTCGATGCCTCGGGCGTAGTCGGCGTCGTAGACGCCGGCGTCGATCGCGATCTTGTGGGTCTCCATGCGCTCCTTGTCGCCGCGCCGGAGGATGCCGCTGTAGTCGTGGCGGACCTCCTGGCCGTTGGGCGTGATCTCGGTGAGCTCGGCGGCGATGGTGTCGAGGTACTCGGGGCCGAGCGTGGTGGCGATGAGGTGTTGCTGGACGTCCTGGAGGTTCTGGTAGGTCAGAGACGAGCCCTCGACGGCGGCGGCGAGGAGGACCGGCGGGATGCCCCACATGCGGGCCATCTCCAGGACGTTGAAGCGCTGGGCCTCGATCCACTGCGCGTCCTCGGGCTTGAGGATCACGGGGACGAAGTTGAGGCCCTTGCCGGTGACCTTGATGAACCGGGAGTCGTCGCTGTGCCACTGCTCCTTGGCGGCCGTGGCCTCAGACGGCGTGATGACTTGGTCGCTGGTGAGGATGCCCGGCGGGATGGCGCCCACGTCGAAGATCGTCGACGCGTACTCGTGGGTGTCGATCGCGCCGGAGAGGGCGAGCCGGCAGGCGGTCACCGGGGAGATCCCCCGGTCGAAGCCGGGGAAGTCGTTGAGGCGGATGTGGAGCACCTGCTCGGCCGAGAGCGTGGTGGCCTTGCCGTTCTCGACGACGTCGAAGACCTGGCGGCCGTTCTTGCGGCGTGGGTGGACCATGAAGGGGTTCATGACCGGGCCGGCGATCGGTCGCGGCGTGTCGCTGGAGTCGAGCGGGTCGGCAGCGAGGCGGAGGAACATGTTGCCGTCGACGGCCATGCTGGTGATGCCCTGACGGGCCCAACGCTTGCGGCTGATCCAGGGGTCGGGCTTGCGGATGATCTGGGGCTGGCGCTCGACGAGCTCGGCGCCCTTCCAGGCGGCGAACGGGACGCCGGAGCCGATGCCGGCCAGGAGTCCGATCGAGCGGTAGGCGCCGGTGAGCCCGACGACCTCCTTGAGGCTCGGGGTCTTGCCGGCGCGATCGCGGGCGGGGATCTTGAGCTTGCTGGTGGTCGGCGCGGCGAGGGCCTCGACGCCGAGAGCCTGGAGGGCGAGGTTGCGAAGGTTTCCCACGTGGACAACCATCGGGCCGACGTTCTCAAGATGAGAAAATCAGAACAGTTGCAGGCCGCTGTCCTCGCGGATCGAGGCGACGAAGACGCCGGCGTGGAGGGCCTCCAGGGCGTCGATCTCGCCCACGGACAGCGTCGAGCTCAGCCGCGTGCCGTCCTCGGTCTTGCGCGGCTTGGCTCGGGACGACTGGAGCCGGGTGAGCGGGTCGCCGGCGTGGGTGAGGGTGCGTGTCTTGACGGCTCCTCGGACGGTCGCGTAGGCCTGTTGCAGCTCGGCATGGCCCAGGGCCCAGGCCTCGTGGCCGTCGTCGCGTAGCGCCTTCATGAGCGGCCGAAGGGTCTTGGCGGGCATGGCGAACGCGCAGCGCTCGGCGTTGGCGAGGTCGCGGCAGGCGCGCAGGAGGATCTCTTGGGTGGGTCGCTCGATCGTGGCCACCGGGCTCGAGTAGAGCCGGCCGCCGGCGGCGTAGTTCGCGGTGATCGTGGCGTGCTCCCAATCCTCGGTGCGCTGGAGGCCGTAGACGGGCGGCGTGTCGAGGTCGTCGGGCAGGAGGCCGCGGAGCGCGTTGTACTGGACGGCCGGCACCCAGGCGTCGGCGGCGCCCTCCACGAAGCGGTTCATGGTGTAGCGGATCACGCGATCGCGGCCGGTGACGCCCTTCTCGTCGGGGCCGGCTCGCCACATCTTGAGCACGTCGGCCATGGCCTCGTCGAGCGGGATGCGTCCGCAGGCGATGGCGGGGTTGCCGGCGATCACGTCGGCCGGCGTGGGGACGTAGTCGGCGCCGAACTCGTCGGTGGCCGACTCCCAGATGAACACGCCCATGCGTTCGTCGTCGCCGGCGAGGGCGTCGTCGGCCTCGTCGTAGAGGCGCTTGAGGAGGAGGCTCTCGTCGTCGCCGGCGGTGGTGAAGCCGGCGAGGATGGCGCCGGGCTTGGACCGCTGGCCGAGAACGATCGCATCCCACAGGGCCATGTCGCCCAGGTGGAGCTCGTCGTAGATCGCGCCGCTGAACGGCTCGCCCTGGAGGGAGTCCTCCTTGGCGGGGAACGTGTTGTAGCTGCCGGTGCCGTCGCGGTACTCGATGCCGCGCGTCTTGGTGGTCTTGAGGCGCTCGGACAGTTGCGGGCTGTTGTCGATCGCGAACCGGAGGCGGTCGTAGACGATGCCGGCCTGAGACTCGATCGAGGCGAAGCCGCCGACCTTGGGGCCGGGGACGTGGCGGACGAGGAGGTACAGGGCGAGGATTGCGGCAATGACGCTCTTGCCGTTCTGCCGGCCCATGGAGATCAGGAGGCGCTTGTAGCGCAGCCGGCCCCGGAGGTGCTCGACGGGCCAGTCCTCGGGGTAGGTCTCCAGCATCCGGCGCAAGAGCCAGACCTGCCACGGGTCGAGCTCCAGCGGGCCCTCGGTCGAGCGCCATACGGTCATGACGACGATGAGGAGCCCGTCGGCGGCCGACGTGAATTCGTCGGTGCCGGTGAGGGTGTCGGTGTACCGGGCCGGCTTCCAGTCGCCCACCGGCTCGTGGGCGCGCCGCGACGTCTCGGTGGGCGCGAACACGGCGGTTGTCATGGGTCTATGGTCCGGTCAGGTTTCTCAGGATCAGTCGGTCTGCGTGACCGAGAAGATGTCGAGTTGCCCGTCGAGCTGCTGCGGGCCGGCGACGGGCTTGGGCCGGCGTGCGTCGAGCCGGACCATGACCTTGTCGAAGCTCGACGCGAGCGCCGACTGGATCTCGCCCTTGGCGTTGAGCTGCTGGTCGAGCGATCGGGCGAGTTGCTGGGCGTGGACCTTGAGCGGCGCGTCGGCGGCCGTGAGCCAGGTCTGCGCGTCGAGATATTCCGCGATCGCGTCGGTGTAGACGGTGATTCGCGGGGGTGGTGTCTGATCTGTAGTCATCCCGGATTTTTCCTCTCATTCGGGTGAAAAAGGAAGAGGGCGAGGGTCTTCTGGCCGTCGCTCTCAAAGAACGATGCCGACCTCGTCGACGTCGTCGGGCTCGCGGTCGTCGAACAGCCACGCGAGGCGGTCGACGTAGGCCGGCGCAACCCAGGTGGTGCGGGTGAGCTCGTGCTCGATCGTGGAGCCCTTGCGGCCGTTGCAGCGTCGACAGAGGGTGACGCAGTTATCGGGGTCACACGCCCAGGCCAGGGCCTCAGGGGTCACACCATGGGCGAACAGCACGTCGAGCGGGGTGACGTGGTCGACGGTGAGGTCGTCCTCGCTGCCACACCTGAGGCACTGGTGCTCGTCACGGTCCAGCACCTCAGCACGGCAGACCTTCCACGCTGCCAGGTTCTTGATGTGCTCGTGGTTGCCGGCCACGTCACCACTCCCCCTTGGCCTTGGCCTCAGCGATCAGGCGGTAGGCCGTGGCCGTGCTCATCCCCAGCGAGGCGGCGGCGGTGGTCACGTTCTTGCGGTTGTGCTTGACCTCGACCTTGAGGTCCTCCAGCCAGCCATGCTCAGCGGCGTAGGCGGGGCGTCCTGCCATGTGCGTCTCCATCCAGTCGGTTGCAAGGTTGTGCAGTTGGGTCGGGCTCGGTATCTCAGGTGTGGTGTATGTGTCTCCAGCGGAGCGCCTCCCGGCGCCCTCACCGTCGTCTCTCTTCCCCCTAGTGGTCCCCCACTAGTGCCCCACAAGGTGGTCGAATCAGTCGCTTGGGCTCGCTTGATAGCGCCCTGTCGGGCGCTGGTCCTGCGCTGATCGGGTGCGGCCGGCCCCTGTACGGGAGGCTTGCCGTGCCCTGCCCCGGCACCACGCCACGGGGCTCTTGTCTGTTACCTGGTCACTACGCCAGGCGGGCCCGAAGGCCTCTCGGTGCCGCTGAGTTGTGTGGGGCTCTCGCCCCGGCCGGTCGCGCGTGTCTCGCTCCACCGGCCTTGAGTTGTCAGACGTAGAGGGTGGGCGGCACCCCCTGGCGCTCTCCCTTGGAGGTGTTCACTGCACCGCACGGGACGGCCTCGTGGCCGCGCTTCCCAGCTCCGGTCCACACGCGCGGCTTGACTTGGGTCTGCACCCCGGAGGGCGCACAGGCGACGTCGCGGCCCGCACGGGGGCGTTTGCGAAGCTGCCAGAGGGCCCCGCAGTCGGGGCAGGTCCAGAGGTAGACGGTCTGGTATCCGACGCGCTTCACGGCTTGACCCACCACGACGCGAGGCCGGCCGCGACCATCTGCTCAGCGAAGTCCAGGGCGTCTTGCTGCTCGCGCGTGGCGATGGCCTCGACGACGATGAGGACGCCGACCAGGCCGGCGAGGTCGTGCCGGTCGGCCACGTAGACGACCGTGTCGACGTCGAGGGCGTGGTGGTCCTTCCAGTAGCCGCAGGGGCCCTGGAAGCCGATGTACGCGTAGACCATGGCTCAGTCGTCCTCGCGCTTGGTGGTGCGCACGAGCTGGACGAAGCACAGGCCCCAGGTGGCAGACAGGCCGCCGGCGACGTAGGCCAGGAGGATCTCGGTCATGGGCGCACTCCCTCGGTGAGGCGGAGGCGCTCGGCCTCCAGGGCGTTCATCCAGTCGCGCAGGTCGCTATAGCACTCGCGGCGGTTCTGTCGGAGCTGCTCCATGTGCTCGGCCTGCGCCGGCGACGGCTCGGTGCCTTCCAGGGCGCGCTTGAGGCGCCAGAGGGCGAGGTCGGCGTCGGCGTAGTTCTGGGCGCTGATCGCGAGGAACACGCCGTCGTGGTCGGGGACGTTGAGGATCTCGTGTTCGAGGTGCTCCAGGTGGCTCATGGGACCACTTCCTCTCGGGTTCGGTGGCCTATGAGCCAGTCCTTGAAGGTGATGAGCGGGTGCTCCGCGACGTACTCGGCGTACTCGGTCGCGTAGCCGATCGAGACCTCCTCCGCGACGGCCTCCTCGGCCGTCCTGGCAAGGCGGTAGTCCAGGACCATCCGCCGGTGCAGGCAGTCGGCCCTGCACCCAGCCATGCGGGGCGCGCACGGCACTCACCGGCTCCGCCGGCGCTCGCCCTGGGCGCGTGCGAGACGCTGGAGGAGGCTGCCGCCGGCGGCGCCCGGCGGGGGCAATGTGCCTTGAGGGAAGATCTGCCGGTCGGAGTAGTAGATGACCGGGGCGATCGCGCGCGGCTTGCGAGGCCCGACAGGCTCGTCGAGCTGCTCGACGGTCCACCACGAGGCGTTCACGATCCGGCGCTTGGAGATCCGCTGCCGCATCCCGGTGTCCTGGACCTGCTCGCCGGCGATGTGGCAGGCGTGGCGGTGATTGAAGGCCAGGATCATCGGAGGGCCCCCGATCGGGCGAGGGCGTCGAGCCAGAGCACGCCGGCGCCGTAGCCGATGGCCATGGCGGCGTAGCCGGCTGCCTTGAGGGCCCTCACGGCTTGATCCTGTTCTTGCCGCAGCGCCCGCACTCCTCCACGCCGTGGATGAAGCCGGCGCGAGCGACGATGAGGCCGGGCACGGTCCACCACCGGTGGTCCTTGAGGAGGCACACGAGTCGGCGCCTCACGGGACGTCGCTCAGATCGTCGATCACCATGAGCGCACGCTCCACGGCCGCGCTCGCCTCCTTGAGGCGGTTGTTGGCGCCGTCGAGGTTCTGCCGAGCGAGCTCGCGCTCCTTGGCTCGCTCGCGCTCCTCGGCCTTGGCGGCGCGGAGGTTGGCGAAGGCCTCCCCTGCGGCCTGGGCCTCGTCCTCGGGCACGGGGGCGCTCATGCGGCGTTCCGGTCTGCGAGCTCGGCGGCGCGTCGGGCGAGGGCGTACTGCGCCTTGGCGTCGTGGAGGTACATGGCGGTCTCGCTGGCCTGCGCGAGGGCCTTGCGGATGCCGGCGTCGGTCTCGGCCCAATCGGGCAGGGCCCCTCGTCCTCGGACGCCGGCGCGCCGGCGGGCAGCCATGTAGGCGTTGTGGGCCTGGACGTGGAGGGACTGCGCCGTGGCGTAGTTCTCGTAGGCCTTGCCCATCGTGGCCCGCTCGCTCGTGGCGGCGAGCCCGAGGGTGCGCCGGCGGATGCGGTGACCCTTGTCGTTGCGATCGCTTGTTCTCGTCATGAGATGTATCTATGCAGACGCGAATGCCAAAATGACAACGACACGCCGTGTCGGTGCTAGATTTTCCGCTATGACCGCAGAAGTAATCCCGTTCCCGGACTACGACCGTCAGATTGGTCGCCGCGTGAAGCTCGCCATCTTCGACTCAGGCAAGACACAGAATCAGGTGGCGGCAGATGCCGGCATCGGTCAGTCGTCAATGACCCTGAGGATGCAAGGCAAGCGCCCGTGGCGCGCGGAGGAGGTCGTGCGTATCGCGCTGGCCACGGGCGTCGAAGTGACGGACTTGCTCCCCCGGTTGGACTCGAACCAACAACCCTTCGATTAACAGTCGAATGCTCTGCCAATTGAGCTACGGGGGAATGGCTCCCACTCGGGGAGCCCGATCGCATACTCTACCAACCTCCTGACGGAGTCGTGACACAGCCCTTTCCCCCGTGCGTCGTGCCGTCGAGACGCTCACGCCGAGGTGCTGCGCCACGTCGGCCCAAGGGGTCGGACAGGTCCCGTCGGAAGCCCTCCCGAAGCGCAGCAGGAGCACGTCGCGCTCGGCCGACGTCAGGGGTGAGAGGTCGTCGAGAAGAGCCGGGACCTGGTGCCCTCCTGGGACTGACGGAGGCTCCGGAACCACGTCGTGAGGCACCTCGGGCCGGGCACGACGGTGCTCCTGTAGGGCGCGGGTGATCCACGGCCAGGCGTAGGTCGCGAGACGGGCGCCGCGGTCGGGGTCGAAGCGGGCCACGGCGGCCAGCAGCGCCATCGCGCCGACCTGGAAGGCGTCGTCGATCTCACCCGGTCCGAATCCGAGGGCCCGCACCCGCATCGCCGCCAGACGCAACGAGCCTCGCGCCAGCTCTTCGCGCGCCTGGAGGTCGCCGGATCGGGACGCCAGCGCGAGCCGACGCTCCTCCCCCGGCGCCAGCGGTGGCTCCTGCAGGAGACGGCGCACCAGGTCCATGGCTCCACCGTGCTGCGCGGGGCCGACGGGATCCAGGGTGCTCGGCGCAGCTGTGGACGACAGTGCGGGGCCAGTCCCGACCCGACCCGCGGCTGGGGACGAGGCGGTGGAGCTACTCGCCGCCGAAGGTCTTGTCGCGCAGCTCGCGGTACTCGCCCTGACGAGCGAGCAGCTGGCTGAACACCTCGCGGTACTCGTCCGGCTGCTCCGCCGGGTCGGTGCGCTGCAGCTTGGACCGCAGGTCCTCCACCAGGCGTCCCACCGTGAGCAGGCGGAGCCGGGCCATGACCGCGGTCACCACGCGCGCCGTGGAGCCCTCGGTGGAGCTCAACGGCTCCATGGCGGCGAGGCTCAGCACTCGGCGCAGGTCGTCGGAGACCAGCGCGTCGGAGACCCGCGGCACGAACGTGGGATCGGTCTGCTCCGGCAGGCCGACCTTCAGCATGGTGCGCCAGATCTCCTGCGCCACCGGGTGCGTGAAGTCGTCGTCGTCGAGGCTCTCCGCCGGGACGCGAGCCAGGTGAGGGTGCTGCGCGAGCGCCTTCAGCGCCTCGCGCTCGTCGGCGAACTGGCGCGCCCCGAAGCTGACGAAGGGCTGCGGCGGCGGCGCGGGCGCGGGCGTCTCGGCCTGCTGCGTCGGCACCCGACGCTCGGGCTTGACCGCCGGCTTGTACCGACGGTGCTCCATGCGCACCTGGTCGACGTCGACGCCGACGCGCGTGGCCACCTCGCGCAGGAACTCCTCGACCTTGCTCTTGTCGCGGATCGACGTGGCCAGACCGACGGCCTCCCGCACGGCGTCGACGCGCTGGTCGGCGCGGTCGAGGTCGTACCGGGTGAGCACGTTGTCGAGCACGAACCGGTACAGCGGGATGCGCGCGTCGACGAGTGCCCGCACCCCGGCGTCGCCGTCGGCCAGGCGCAGGTCGCACGGGTCCATCCCGCGCGGCTCCACGGCGACGTAGGTCTGCGCGGCGAACTGCTGGTCGCCCTCGAACGCCTTCATCGCGGCACGCTGGCCGGCCTCGTCGCCGTCGAAGGTGAACACGACCTCCCCGTGCATCGCGCCGTCGTCGAGCAGGATGCGTCGCAGCACCTTGGCGTGACCCTCGCCGAACGCCGTGCCGCAGGTGGCCACGGCGGTGCGCACACCGGCCTCGTGGCAGGCCATCACGTCGGTGTAGCCCTCGACCACCACGGCCCGGCTCTCCGAGGAGATCTGGCGCCGTGCGAGGTCGACCCCGTACAGCACCTGGCTCTTCTTGTAGATCGGCGACTCCGAGGTGTTCACGTACTTGCCCTGCATGAAGTCGTCCTCGAACATCCGCCGGGCACCGAACCCGATGATCTCGCTCGTCATCTCGCGGATGGGCCACAGCAGCCGGCCCTGGAAGGCGTCGAACAGCCCGCGGCTGGAGCGCCGGGCCAGCCCACCGGTCACCAGCTCGTCGTCGGTGAAGCCTTTGCCCTTGAGGTGGGCGATGAGAGCGGTGCCGGACCGCGGGGCCCACCCCATCGCAAATGTCTCGGCCGCGCGCTGGTCGAAGCCGCGGTCGGTCACGAACTGGCGCCCCGGCGACGCCTCGGGGGCCGAGGCGAGGGTCTGCGCGTAGAACTCGCCGGCCAGGCGGTGGGCCTCGAGCAGCCGCTGGCGCTGCTGAGGGTCGCGACGAGGCCCGCGCGACTCGCCCTCCTCGTAGCGCAGCTGGATGCCGTACTTGGCCGCCAACCGCTCCATCGACTCGACGAAGCTCAGGCCCTCGATCTTCTGGATGAAGGCGATCGCGTCGCCACCCTCGCCGCAGCCGAAGCAGTGGAAGGTGCCGCGCGCGGGGTTGGCGTGGAACGACGGGGTCTTCTCGTCGTGGAACGGGCACAGGCCCTTCATGGTCCCGCCGGAACGGCGCAGCGTGACGTACTGCTCGACGACCTCGTCGATGCGGGCGCGTTCGCGGACGAGCTGGATGTCCTCGTCGTTGATCAGTCCCGCCACGAGACGATCCTAGGCCGTGGCCGTCAACCGAGGAGCCGGTCGGCCCACAGCCGGGCCGACACGTCGGTCAGGCCGGCCACCTGGTCGATCACGACCCTGGTGCGCGCCGCGTCGTCGTCGGCACGCAGGAGGTCGGCGCGGAACTCCGGCTCCAGGTGCTCGTCGCCCGTGGCGACCAGCAGCGCGACCAGGGAGCCGAGGGCCTCGCGCTGGGCGGTGAGCTGCCGAGCGCGGTCGTCCGAGCGCATCACGTAGTGCGCCGCGATGGACTTGAGCACGACGATCTCGTCGCGGGTGTCGGCCGGCACCTCCAGGTCGGCGCCGTAGCGGGTGAGCGGCCCCGGCCCCCAGCGCTCGACCGTCGCTCTCTCCGCGGACACCGCGAACCGGCCGATCAGTCCGCTGGTCAGGCTCTTCAGCACCGCGTGCGCCTCACGACTCCCGTCGAAGTCCTCGCGCGGCCACTCCGGCATCGCGCGCAGCCTCTCGAGCGCCGCACCGAGACGGTCGTCGTCGGCGTCGGGGTCGTACCAGTCGCGCGCCACGTGGTAGACGTTCGCCAGGTCGAGACGCCCGGGCAGCAGGCTGAACCACCCGCCCACCACGGCGTCCTCCACGTCGTGCACGGAGTAGGCGATGTCGTCGGCCAGGTCCATCACCTGCGCCTCGACCGGGCGGCGACCCTCCGGAGCACCGAGCCGCAGCCAGTCGAAGATCGGCCGGTCGTCGGCGTAGACGCCGAACTTCGGGCCGCCGTCCGGTGCGTCCCCGCGCGCCCACGGGTACTTCACGCAGGCAGCCAGGGTCGCGCGCGTGAGGTTCAGTCCCACGCTCCGGCCGTCGGCGTCGACCGTCTTGGCCTCCAGCCGGCTGAGGATGCGCAACGTCTGGGCGTTGCCCTCGAACCCGCCGACGTCGCGCGCGGCCAGGTCGAGCGCCACCTCGCCGTTGTGCCCGAACGGCGGGTGGCCGAGGTCGTGCGAGAGAGCCGCGCAGTCGACGACGTCGGGGTCGCAGCCGAGGGTGGCGCCCAGCTCGCGAGCCACCTGCGCGACCTCGAGGGTGTGGGTGAGCCGGTTGCGGACGAAGTCGTCGAACCCGGCGCCCATCACCTGGGTCTTGGCCGAGAGCCTGCGCAGCGCCGCGGAGTGCACCACGCGTCCGCGGTCGCGCTCGAACGGGGTGCGTCCGGCCCGCTTCGTCGGCTCCGCGACGACCCGCGCCCGCGACTCGATGCCGTACGGACTCTCCACGGCGGGAACGCTACCGCGTGGTGCAGCCACGGCGGCAGCGCACGGCGTGCCAGGCTGTCGGTGTGCTCTCCACGGTCGCGGTGCTCTCCGACGTCCACGGCGTGCTGCCCGCGCTGGAGGCCGTGCTCGCCGAGCCGGGCGTGGCCGACGCCGACCTCGTCGTCGTCACCGGCGACCACACGTGGGGGCCGCAGCCGGCCGAGGTGCTCGACCGGCTCCAGCGGCTCGGCGCGGCGGTCCTGCTGGTGCGCGGCAATGCGGACCGCGAGCTGCTGCAGATGTCGCGCGGCGTCGACGTCGGACTGGCGGACGACCCCCTCTCCGTGTGGGGAGCCGGCCAGATGACCACTGCGCACCAGGAGCTGCTCGACGCGATGCCGGAGCAGGTGACGCTGGAGATCGAGGGGTTCGGTCCCGTCCGCTTCTGCCACGCCACACCCCGCGACGACCAGGAGGTCGTGCTCGTCGACAGCCGGCTCGAGCGGTGGGCCGAGGTGCTCGCCGACCTGCCCGACGACGTGCGCACGGTCGTCTGCGGCCACACCCACATGCCGTACCTGCGGCTGGTCGACCGTCGCCTGGTCGTGAACCCCGGCAGCGTCGGGCTCCCGTACGGGCACGACGGCGCGAGCTGGGCGGTGCTGTCGGGCGGGCAGGTCACGTTCGGGCGGACCGCACTCGACCACGACCAGCTGGTGCGCGACGTCGTCGCGGGATCGAGCTGGTCGGGGGTGGCGGCCTGGGCCGAGGAGACGCTGCGCCGCCCAGCCGGCGACGTCGAGGCCCTCACCACGTTCGGCCCCCGCGACGGGCGCTGAGGCCCCGCACTGACCATGGTTCTCCCCCACTCACCTCGGCAGGCACGCCAGGGTGAGTCGCAGAAGACCGAGGTGAGCTCGTGATTCCCATCAGCTGATGGGAATCGCTGGTCCCGCCCCGGGGGTGCGGGACCGGGTCAGAAGCGGCCGTTGCGGGGGCGGGGCTGGCAGCGGGGGCAGGTGAAGGAGCTGCGGTTCATGAACGCGTCGCGGCGGATGGGGGTGCCGCAGCGCGGGCAGGGCTCGCCCTCCTGGCCGTAGGCGGCGAGGGAGCGGTCGAAGTAGCCGCTCTGGCCGTTCACGTTCACGTACAGCGCGTCGAAGGAGGTGCCGCCCTGCTCGAGCGCCTCGCCCATCACGTCGACCACGTGGCCCAGCAGCGACTCGACCTCGCGCACGCGCAGGTTCTCGGTGGCGCGTGCGTAGTGCAGCGGCACCCGCCACAGGGACTCGTCGGCGTAGATGTTGCCGACCCCCGACACCAGCGTCTGGTCCAGCAGCGCCCTCTTGACGCCCGTGCGACGTCGGCGCAGGCGCGTGGCGAACAGGGCGGGGTCGAACGCGGGGTCGAGCGGGTCGCGGGCGATGTGGCCGATGGTCGTCGGGACCTGCTCGTCGTCGACGTCGGCGAGCATCATGCCGCCGAAGATCCGCTGGTCGACGAAACGCAGCTGGCGTCCGTCGTCCAGGTCCAGGACGATGCGCAGGTGCCTGGGCGCGGGAGCGTCGGCGTCGCTGATGAGCATCTGCCCGCTCATGCCGAGGTGGCACAGCAGCGCCTCGTCGCCGTCGAGCACCAGCCACAGGTACTTGCCCCGACGCAGCGCCGACACGACCCGCCGGCCGACGAGCCGCGGGACGAAGTCGGCGGCGCCGGGCAGGTGGCGCTTCAGCGAGCGCACGTCGTGCACCGTGACGGCCGTGACCGTACGACCGACGACATGGGTGTCCAGGCCTCGCCGGACGACCTCGACCTCGGGCAGCTCGGGCACGTACCGCTCAGACCTCGACGGCGTCGGCCGGGCTCACCTCGGCCGTGATGGCCCGCCACGCGATCTCGGCGACCTGCTGCTCGGCCTCCTTCTTGGAACGACCGGTGCCGCCCTCGTACCGCCGGTCCCCGACGAGCACGGCCGCCGCGAACGTCTTGTCGTGGTCGGGGCCCTCGCTCTCGATCGCGTAGCGCGGCACGCCGAGGTCGTGGTTGGCGGCGATCTCCTGCAGCGACGTCTTCCAGTCCAGCCCGGCGCCCAGGTCGGCGGCACGGGCGATGAACGGGTCGAAGACCGTGTGCACGACCTCCGAGGCACGCTCGATGCCGAACTGCACGTAGATCGCCCCGATGACGGCCTCGACCGTGTCGGAGAGGATCGACGACTTGTTGCGTCCGCCCGTGGCCTCCTCGCCGCGGCCCAGACGGATGTGGGAGCCGAGGTCGAGGGTGTGCGCGACCTCGGCGAGCGCCTTGGCGCTCACGACGGCGGCCCGCAGCTTGGCGAGCCGCCCCTCGGCGAGGTCGGGGTGGTTGGTGAAGAGCGCGTCCGTGACGACGAGACCCAGCACCGAGTCGCCCAGGAACTCCAGGCGCTCGTTGTTGGGCAGTCCACCGTTCTCGTACGCGTACGAGCGGTGCGTCAGGGCGTGCTCGAGGAGATCGGCGTCCAGGTCGGGGACGCCGAGCACCTCCCTCAGGGCTTCGTGGCCCTGAGGATCAGAGGACCTGTCGACGCTCACCGCGCGCGCCGTACTGGCCACACTCACCGCACGCACGGTGCGGGACGACCTTCGAGTCGCAGGCGGGGTTGGCGCAGTCGACGAGGGTGGTCGCCGTGGTCTTCCACTGCGAACGGCGGTGGCGCGTGTTGCTGCGCGACATCTTCCGCTTCGGAACTGCCACGATCTACTCCTTGTTCGGCCCCGGGACATCGCCCGGGAGGTTCTGGGTCAAGCGGCCCAACGACGCCCAGCGGGGGTCGATCGGATCGCCGTGTGTGTGGTCTGGATCGTCCGCGAGGCGCGCCCCGCACTCGGGGCACAGTCCCGGACATTCCGGATCACACACGGGGTTGAGCGGCAGTGCGAGCACCACCGCGTCCCGCAGGACGGGTTCGAGGTCGAGCAGGTCGTCCTCGAGGGCCGGAAGCTCGTCTTCCTCCCCGTCCTCCTCAGCACCGTCGCCGGCGCCGATCGGGTCGTACAGGTACAGCTCCTGCAGGTCCACCACGACGGTGTCGTCGAGCCGGTCCAGGCAGCGGACGCACTCGCCCACTGCTCGCGCCGAGGCGGTACCGGTGGCCAGCACCCCGTCCATGACGGCCTCGAGCCGGAGCTCGAGATCGATGGACGATCCCTCGGGCACGCCGTAGACGTCGTGGCCCAGATCCGCAGGCGCCTCGATGGTCCTGGTGAACGTACGCTCGGTCCCTGGTCGGCGTCCCAACACCTGGGTGTCGAAGACCAAGGGGCCCGGTTGCACGTTCACGTCCGTCCGTCGATGTGCACAGCAGATCACGGCCTGCAAGCAGGCCGCCGTCCATCATAACCGGTGCCCGCACCGCGACACCAATCGCGTACCTGCACCCTCCGAGCCGCCCGGACCCTTCAGGGCCTCCCCGGACCGACGGGCCCCCGTATGTCGGTGGACGGTGGGACCCTCGAGCCGTGGAGACGTCGGCGGAGCGCGAGGGAACGGTGCTGCACGCCGACCTCGACTCCTTCTTCGCCTCCGTCGAGATCCGCGACGACCCCGCGCTGCGCGGCCGGCCCGTGGCCGTCGGCGGCGGGGTGGTCATGGCGGCCTCCTACGAGGCACGAGCGCGTGGCGTGAAGGGGGCGATGGGGCTGCGGCAGGCCCTCCGGCTGTGCCCCGACCTGGTGGTGGTGCCGCCCCGTCCGGCGGCCTACACCCAGGCCAGCCGCGACGTGTTCGCCGTCTTCGACGACACCACCCCGCTGGTCGAGGGCGTCTCGATCGACGAGGCCTTCCTCGAGGTCGGTGGGCTCCGACGCATCCGGGGCGCGCCCTCGCAGATCGCCACGCAGCTGCGCGCCGACGTGCGCGAGCGGGTCGGGCTGCCCATCTCGGTGGGCGTCGCGCGCACCAAGTACCTCGCCAAGGTCGGCAGCGCCATGGCCAAGCCCGACGGTCTGCTCGTGATCCCGCTCGACGACGAGCGCCGCTTCCTACTCTCGCTGCCGGTCCAGGCCCTCTGGGGCGTCGGGCCGCGCACCACCGAGAAGCTGCACGCCGCCCGCATCCGCACCATCGCCGACGTCGCCGCCCTGGAGCGGGGCGAGCTCGCCTCGCTGGTCGGTGCCGGCGCGGCCGGACATCTGCACGCCCTCGCCTCGGGCCACGACCCGCGGCGGGTGCGGGCCCGTCCGTCGCGGCGCTCCATGGGGGCCCAGCACGCCCTCGGCCGGGGTGAACGCACCCCTCAGGAGGTCGAGGTGGTGCTGCTCGGCCTCGTCGACCGCGTGGCGCGGCGTCTGCGCTCGGCGGGGCGGACGGCGTCGACCGTGGTGCTGCGGGTGCGGTTCGACGACTTCACCAGCTCCACCACCTCGCACACGCTGCCCCGGCCGAGCGCCCACACCCAGGTGCTGCTCGAGGCGGTGATGCACCTGCTGCGATCGCGTCACGGCGAGATCGCTCGGCGGGGCATCACCCTCGTCGGCTTCCAGGCTGCCGGCCTCGACGACCACGGCGAGCAGCTGCTGCTCCCGCTCACGGCCGCCGACGACCCCGGGCTCGACTCGGCGGTCGACGCCGTGCGTGACCGCTTCGGAGCACGCGCGGTGCGTCGAGGTGCCCAGCTCGGGCGGGGCGAGCGGCCCGCCATGCCGACCCTGCCGGACGACTGAGCCGTCCGCCGGAGCTCAGGAGCGGCCGAAGACCTCGTCCAGGCGCGCGAGCACGAAGTCGGGCACCAGCCCGCTCACGTCTCCCCCGCCCTTCGCGACCTCCTTGACCAGGCTCGAGGCCAGGAAGGAGTACTCGGGACTGGTGGGGATGAACACGGTGTCGACGTCGGTGAGGCTGCCGTTCATCTGGGCCATTTGCAGCTCGTAGTCGAAGTCCGAGACCGCCCGCAGGCCCTTCACGATGGCCGACACGTCGTGCTCGGTGCAGAAGTCGACCAGCAGGCCCTGGAAGGAGTCGACCGACACGTTCGGCAGGTCGGAGGTGGCTCGGGCGAGCAGGTCCATGCGCTCCTCGAGCGAGAACAGGCTCTTCTTGTTCTCGTTGACCAGGACGGCCACGACCACCTCGTCGAACAGCCGGGACGCCCGGCGCACGATGTCGAGGTGACCGTTGGTCACCGGGTCGAAGGAGCCGGGGCAGACGACACGGGTCACGGCGCCGACGCTATCAGGGCTCGTCGCTGCGGGCTCCGAACCACACGGTCGTCTCGCCGTGCGCCCGCTCCCGGAAGCCCTCGAAGCCCGGCGGCCACACGAACGGCGTGCGGGTCGAGCGCTCCACGACCACCACGGCGTCGTCGGCCAGCACCGCGTGGAGCCCGCTGACGACGGCCGCGACGTCGTCGGTGCTGACGGCGTAGGGCGGGTCCAGGAGGACCAGGTCGTAGGGACCCGTCGCCGACCCGACGAAGCTCGCCGCGCTCGTGCGGTGCACGACGGCCTCGGCGCCGAGGTCGCGGACGTTCTGCTGCGCCACCTGCACTGCCCGACGGTCGGACTCGACCAGGTCGGCCGAGGCGGCACCACGCGACAGCGCCTCGAGGGCGAGCGCACCGGATCCTGCGTAGACGTCGAGCACCCGGAGCCCGTCCAGGCCCCCGAACAGCGAGACCAACGAGGCGAAGAGCGACTCGCGCACACGGTCGGACGTGGGACGGGTGCCGTCGCCGGGGGGCGTGCGGAGCCGGCGGCCGCCCCACCGACCGGCGATCACCCGCGTCACGTGCGCTCCAGGTAGTCGGCCTGCCGGGACTGCTCGAGCCGGTCGACGGCGAGCCGCAGGTCCGGTGCCGAGTCGAGCGCGGGATCGGACTCGACGAAGGCGGTCGCGACCTCGCGCGCGTCGGCGATGACCTTCTCGTCCTTGACCACCGACAGCAGGCGCAGGCTGCTGCGGATGCCCGACTGGGCGGCACCCAGCACGTCGCCCTCGCGCCGCTGCTCGGCGTCGAGCCGCGACAGGGCGAAGCCGTCGGACGTGGACGCGACCGCGTCGAGACGCTCGCGCGACGGCGACTCCTCCTCCGCTGAGGTGACCAGCAGGCACAGGCCGGGGTGGCCACCACGACCGACCCGTCCGCGCAGCTGGTGCAGCTGCGACACGCCGAACCGCTCGGCGTCGACGACCACCATCACCGTGGCGTTGGGCACGTCGACCCCCACCTCGATCACCGTCGTGGCGACGAGCACGTCGATCTCGCCCCGGGCGAAGGCGGTCATCGTCGCGTCCTTCTCGTCGGCCGGCTGGCGTCCGTGCAGCATGCCCAGGCGCAGGCCCTCGAGCGGCCCGGCAGCCAGCTCGTCGTGCAGGTCCAGCAGCGACCGGGTCGGTGGCGCGTCGGGGTCGGCGGCCTCGGCCGCTGCCCCTTCGGCGTCCTGGCCGATCCGCGACACGACCACGTAGGCCTGGCGGCCGTCGGCGACCTCCTCGCGCACCCGGTCCCAAGCCCGGGCGAGCCAGTCGGGCCGCTCCGCCGCCGGGACCACCGTGGTCTGGATGGGCCGACGTCCGCCGGGCAGCTCGCTCAACGTCGAGGTCTCGAGGTCGCCGAACACCGTCATCGCGATCGTGCGCGGAATGGGGGTGGCCGTCATGACGAGGACGTGTGGCTTGACCTCCGTGCGGTCGACCAGCACGGCGCGCTGCTCGACGCCGAACCGGTGCTGCTCGTCGATCACCAGGAGCCCGAGCTCGGCCAGCTGCACGGTGTCCTGCAGCACCGCGTGGGTGCCGATGACGATCCCGGCGGCACCGGACGCGGCGTCGAGCAGGGCCTCCTTGCGCGCCTTGGCCCCCATGGACCCGGTGAGCAGCCGCACGCGCGTGCCCTCGGCCGCTCCCCCGAGCATCCCGCCCTGCGCGAGCGCCCCGAGCATGGCCGTGATGCCACGGTGGTGCTGCGCGGCCAGCACCTCGGTGGGCGCCAGGAGCACGGCCTGAGCCCCGTCGTCGACGACCTGGAGCATGGCCAGGAGCGCGACGATCGTCTTGCCCGAGCCGACCTCGCCCTGGAGCAACCGGTGCATCGGGTGCTCGCGGGCGAGATCGGCCTCGATCTCGGCCACCACGGCGCGCTGGCCGTCGGTGAGCGTGAACGGCAGCTGCTCCTCGAAGGCGTCGCGCAGACCGCCGACGCGACGGGGTCGCGGTGCTGCGGACTGACCCAGGGCGGCGTGCCGACGCTGGGCGAACACCGTCTGCAGCACGAACGCCTCCTCGAAGCGGAAGCGGTCGCGCGCGAGCTGCCACTGCTCGGTGGAGCGGGGCCGGTGGATCATCTCGAACGCCTCGGGGGCGGCCGGCAGGCCCCGGGACGCCCGGACGTCGGCCGGGACCGGGTCCTCGACGTCGGCGATCGCCAGCACCGTCTCGACGGAGCGCTCGATGGCGAGCGAGGGGATCTTCGCGCTCGCCCGGTAGATCGGGATGATGCCGCGCGCGATCCGCCCCTCCATGGCGTCGGGGCCCTCGAGCGGCTCGTACAACGGGTGGGTGAGCTGGAGACGGCCGTTGAAGGCCCCGACCTCACCGGCGAACAGCCCGACGGTGCCAGGCGCCAGCTGCGCCTGCCGCCACGGCTGGGAGAAGAAGGTGAGGGTGATCCGCGCGTTCCCGTCGGTGATGGTCACCTCCGTACGTGTCTTGCGACCGCCCGGGCCGAAGCGTCGGTTCACCGTCTCGACCACGCGGGCCATGACCGTGGCGTACTGGCCGACCTGGAGCGCCGCGAGGTCGGTCATCTCGCCCAGCGACACGTAGCGCCGCGGGTAGTGGCGCAGCAGGTCGTCGATGGTCTCGAGCCCGAGCGTGGCCAGCTTCTTGGCCGTCGCGTCGCCGACGACCGAGCGCAACCGACGATGCGGCGGGTTGGCCGGCGGGTTGGTCGGCGTGCCGGTGGGGGTCGTGCTCACTGCCCCACTCCTACTCCACCGCGACGAACAGCGGGTAGTTCTCCTGGCCGCCCTGGTAGACGACCACGTCGACGTCGACCCGCTCGGCCCGGAGGCGGCGGGACAGCTCCTGCGCGACGTCGTCGTCGGCTCCGTCGCCGACGACCAGGGTGACCAGCTCGGCCGCCGGGGACACGAGCCGGTCCAGGACCGCACCCGCGACCTCGGCGACGTCGTGACCGACCACCGCGAAGTCGCCGGAGACGACGCCGAGCACGTCGCCGACGTCGCACGGGCCGGCCATCGTGATGCCCGGCTCGGTGGCCACCGTGACGGCGCCGTGCTGGGTGTGGGCGGCCGCGCTCGACATGGCGACGACGTCCTCGTCGAAGTCCAGGCCGGGGTCGTGGACCGCCAGTGCCGCCAGGCCCTGCACCTGGGCGTGCGTGGGGATGACGGCCACGCGCACGCCGTCGGCGCGCACCTGCTTGGCCGCCGCGTCGAACAGGCCGACATAGCGCTGGTTGTTGGGGAGCACCACGATCTCCGCGACGTCGAGGGAGCGCAGCGTCCCGAGCATCGTGGCGACGTCGACGGGACGGTCACGGGTGAACTCGAGGACGTGCGCGCCGGCCTCGCGGCACAGGTCGGCCAGCCCGGCGCCGGTGGCGGCCACCACGACGGCACGACCGACCGCGGCCTCGCCCCGCTGACGGGCGATCTGGTCGGCGAAGTGGGTGACGGCGATGCGGTACGGCCGGCCGGCCTGCATGCCTGCCTCGATGGCGGCGCCCACGTCGTCGACGTGCACGTGGACGTTCCACAGCCGTTCGCCGCCCACGACGACGAGCGAGTCGCCCAGCCCGTCGAGCGCGGTGCGCAGTGCGGGGATCTCGCTGTCGTCGGCGTCGAGCAGGTACATGACCTCGTAGCCCGGACCCCCTTCGACGAAGTCGTCGCCCGCGGGCGCCACGGGGCGCGGCACGTGATGGGCGGCCGGCTCGGGAGCGCGGCCGGTGAGGGCGCGCTCGGTGGCGTCGAGCACCACCACGAGGGCGCGCCCGCCCGCGTCGACCACGCCGGCCTGGGCGAGCCTCGGCATCTGCTCGGGCGTCCTGGCCAGCGCGACCCGCGCCGACGCGGCAGCCAGGGCGAACACGTCGCGGGCCTCCGCGCCGGACTCCACCGCGTGCTCGGCCCCCTCGGCCGCCGCCCGGGCCACGGAGAGGATGGTGCCCTCGACCGGCCGGCCCACGGCGGCGTGCGCGGCGTCGGACGCGGCGCGGAAGGACCGCGCGACGTCGGCGGGCTCGACGGCGGCGTCGAGGGACAGGTCGTGGAAGGTGGCGCGCACGAGCTGGGAGAGGATGACGCCGCTGTTGCCCTTGGCTCCCGTGAGCAGACCGTCGGTGTGGGCGCGGACGAGGTCGGCGAGGGCGACGTCGTCGGGCAGCGCCGCCACCGCGTCGGCCCCGGCCACGAAGGTCAGGTAGGCGTTGGTGCCGGTGTCGCTGTCGGGGACCGGGAACACGTTGAGCGCGTCGATCTCGGCCCGGGTGGCCGACAGCGCCTGCACGCACAGCTGGGTCCACGCACGGAAGGCGTCGGGACGCAGGCGCAGCACCATGGGGTGAGGTTAGCGTGGCCCCAGGACGTACCGGCGGCACCCGCGACGGGCGATTGGCCCCGCCCGGTGGCCATCGGCTATCCTTGAGCGGTTGCCCGCCGTGCGGGCGCCCCTCATCTTTCGTCGTCCGACGAATCCCCGTATCGAGTTAGCAGGAGTGGTCACTGTGGCAGCGGTTTGTGACGTGTGCACCAAGGGACCTGGCTTCGGCCACAACGTGTCCCACTCGCACCGACGCACCAAGCGTCGTTTCGACCCCAACATCCAGCGCGTGCGCGCCGTGGTCGACGGCACCCCCAAGCGCCTGAACGTCTGCACGTCGTGCCTCAAGGCCGGCAAGGTGAGCCGCTGAAGCACGTCCATGCCTTCGGCGACGATGCTCTCGGTGAGCTCGACGCCGTCGGCGTGGCAGCCTCGATCGCCGATGGAAGCATCAGCGCGGTAGAGGCTGCTCAGGCTGCCGTCGCCCGTGCAGCCGTGGTCGAGCCGCACCTCAACGCGATCGTCGTCGACGACTTCGAGCGTGCGCTCGCCCTGGCGTCCGGCCCCCTGACGGGTCGACTCGCCGGCGTCCCGACGTTCGTCAAGGACAACACCGACGTCGCGGGCCTGCCCACGCGGCAGGGCTCGCGCGCCATCCCGCCGACAGCGGCCGCGGCCGACGCGCCGTTCACCACGCAGCTGCGTGCCGCCGGCCTCGTCCCGCTCGGCAAGTCCTCCCTGCCGGAGTTCGGCTGGAGCGCCAGCACGGAGTTCGACCAGGCCGATCCCACCCGCAACCCGTGGGACACCGACTTCTCCAGCGGCGCGTCGTCCGGCGGCGCGGCTGCGCTCGTGGCGTCCGGCGTGGTGCCGATCGCCCACGCCAACGACGGCGGCGGCTCCATCCGCATCCCCGCCGCCGCGTGCGGCCTCGTGGGGCTCAAGCCCACCCGGGACCGGCTGGCGCCCGACGCCCACGCCGCCCAGATGCCCGTCGACGTCGTCTGCAACGGCGTCGTCACCCGCACCGTGCGCGACACGGCGCACTTCCTGGCCGCCGCCGAGGCCCACCGCACCGCCCCCGGGCTGCCGCTCGTCGGCCTGGTCGAGGGCCCCGGGGACCGTCGACTGCGCATCGGCCTGGTCGTCGACTCGGTCCCCGACTCGCCCACCGACGACGAGACCCGCGCCGCCACGCTGGCCACCGCCGACGTGCTCACGTCGCTCGGGCACGAGGTCGTGGAGGTGCCGCTGCCGGCCGCGGACGCCTTCGCCGAGGCGTTCAAGCACTACTGGGCGATGCTGGCCTTCTCGACCCACCACTTCGGCAAGCGGGTCATGCACCCGCAGTTCGACAAGTCGGCCACCGACCCGCTGACGCAGCACCTGGCACGGCGCTTCGCGCGGTCGTTCTGGCGCACCCCGGGCGCGCTGCGCACGCTCAAGCGCAGCGAGCGCGAGCTGCGCGAGCACTTCGCGCAGCACCGGCTCGACACCGCCCTCTCCCCCGTCCTGGCGCACACCACGCCGAGGCTGGGTCACCTGTCGCCGAACGTCCCGTTCCCGGAGATGTTCGAGCGCCTCGTGCGGTACGCCGCGTTCACCCCGCTCAACAACGCGACGGGCTCCCCCGCGATCTCGCTGCCGATGGGTCGCACGGGCGAAGGTCTGCCGATCGGTGTCCAGCTGCAGGCCCTGCACGGTGACGAGCGCACCCTCCTCGAGCTGTCCTACGAGCTCGAGGCCGCCCAGCCGTTCGCGCGCATCCAGGACTGACGCTCCCGCTCGGCGGCGCCAGGGCCTCGATCTCGATACGCCACCCCGTGCTCCTTCGTCGCCGGGGCGGCTACTCGATCAGCGGACGGCAGGACGGCGCAGCGCAGCCGTGGCGACGGCGGGGAGGGTCTCGCCGGTCAGCGCCAGTGCTGCCAGCCGGTGTCGCCGTCCCAGGGGGCGTCGTCGACGTGCACCGCGGGCGACTCGTCCCCCGCGACGTCGCGCACCGAGCCGATGACGGACCACCCGTCCGGCAGCTCGGTCGCCGAGCTGAACGTGGCCGCGAGGGCGAAGTCCTCGCCCCCGGTCAGGACCATCGCGAGCGGATCGGTGCCGAGCGCCTCCGCCACGGTGCGCACGGGCTCGTCGATCGCGAGCGTCGACGACCGCAGGTCGATGAGCACACCGCTGGCCACGGCGACGTGGCCGAGGTCGGCGAGGAGGCCGTCGCTCACGTCGATCATCGCCGTCGCACCGGCATCGGCGGCGGCCGGACCCGCCGCGTACGGGGGCCGGGGGCAGCGGTGCGCCTCCACCGCAGCCTTCGGCGAGCGGAAACCGCGGCTCATCGCGGCGTAGCCGGCGGCGGACCAGCCCAGCCGTCCTGCCACCGCCACGACGTCGCCGGGCAAGGCGCCCGACCGGCGCACCGGTCGCGGCGCGTCGCCCATGACGGTGACCGCGACCACCACGACGTCGCTGGCGGTCATGTCGCCACCCACCACGTGTGCACCGACGAGGGCGGCCTCCTGCTCGAACCCCTTCGCCAGCTCCACGACCCAGGCCGACGGGGTGTCCGCGGGGACGCCGAGCCCGACCGTGAGCGCCGTGGCCACACCCCCCATCGCGTTGACGTCCGACAGGTTCGCCGCGGCGGCCTTGCGGCCGATCTCGAGCGCCGAGGACCAGTCGCGCCGGAAGTGCCGACCCTCCACGAGCAGGTCCGTGGAGACCACGAACGTCCCGTCGTGGGTCCGCACGTGCGCAGCGTCGTCACCGGGTCCGATCAGCACCCGCGGGTGCGATCCCGCGGCCGCCCGCACCTGGTCGATGAGGCCGAACTCGCCCACGTCGGACACCGACGACGGACTCGAGCCGTCGGCCGCTCCCTGCTCCTGTGCTGGCACCCGCCCATTGTGGACCAGCCGGGCGGCGACCCACCTGCGAGGTCGAGTATGGTGTCGAGGTTCCCGAGCACGGAGGTCAGCATGACGGTCCAGGCCTACATCCTCGTCCAGACCGAGGTCGGCAAGGCCTCCCAGGTCGCGCAGGAGATCGCCGCGATCCAGGGTGTCACGGTGTCCGAGGACGTCACCGGCCCGTACGACGTGATCGTCCGCGCAGAAGGTCCCTCGATGGACCAGCTCGGCACGCTCGTCGTCCAGAGCATCCAGAAGGTCCCCGGGATCACCCGCACGCTGACCTGCCCCGTCGTCAAGATCTGACGGTGCCCCGCCACGCCGGGCGCCGTCTCGGCCTCGTCGTCGCCGCGAGCCTCCTTCCGCTCGCGGCCTGCGGCAGCGGCGTGCTCGTCGACGCCTACCCCACCGCACCGGGCACCGACGTCGACTGCGCGGCACTGATCGCCGACCTGCCCTCGTCGGTGGACGGCCTCGACCGGCGCACCCTCGAGCAGGACGTCCCCGCCGCAGCGTGGGGCGACCCACCCGTGGTGCTGCGCTGCGGCGTCCCCACGCCGGAGGCGTTCGAGCCGACCTCCGAGTGCAAGCTCGTCGACGGGGTCGACTGGTTCGACGAGCAGACGGCCGACGGCTTCCGCTTCACGACCGTCGGCCGACGCGCGAACGTCGAGGTCGACGTCCCGGCCGTGCACGACCCCGCGGCCGACGTGCTCGTCGACCTCGCCGAGAGCATCGACAAGCACCTGCCGGTCGAGCAGCCCTGCCGCGGCTGAGCGTCGGGTCCGGAATCAGGCGGCACCCGGAGCGCCGCCGGAGTGACGCAAGATTCTGCGTTCGTGCGCGGAAGCTCGAACCATGCTGCGTTCGCGACGGGATCCCGTCGCGACTGCAGAATCCTTCGGAGGCTCACTCTCGAAGGCAGAATCGTGCGTGAGTCCGGCACCACCCTCGCCGCGGCCACTCGGCCGAGACCGGCCTAGCGCAGACCGGGCTCGCGCTGCAGGGCCAGCTGAAGCAGGCGGTCGACCAGGTCGGCGTACGAGACCCCGCTGGCCTCCCACAGCACGGGGAACATCGACGTGGAGGTGAAGCCCGGCATGGTGTTGATCTCGTTGACCACGAGACCGTCCGGGGCCGTGCCGGTGAGGAAGAAGTCGACGCGGGCGAGCCCCTCGCAGCCCAGCGCCTCGAAGGCCTGGATCGCGTAGGCGCGGATCCGCTCGGACAGCACGTCGGAGATGTCGGCGGGCACGAGGTTGGCGCTCGAGCCGTCGAGGTACTTGGCCTCGAAGTCGTAGAAGTCGTGGGTCGCGTCGTCGTTGCGGACCTCGCCCACCACGCTCGCCTCGGCCGTGCCGTCGAGACGCTGGACCACGCCGACCTCGAGCTCGCGCTTGTCGATCGCGGCCGCCTCCACGATCACCTTCGGGTCGTGCTCACGGGCCGCCTCCACCGCGGCCACGAGCTGCGAGGGGTCGTCGACCTTCGTCACCCCCGAGCTGGAGCCGGCGCGTGCGGGCTTCACGAACACGGGGAGCCGCAGCGCCCGCACCCGGTCCAGCACCTTCTCGCGCTCGAGCTCCCACTGGCGCGGGGTGATCGTCACGTAGGCGATCTGCGGCAGCCCGGCGGCCGAGAACACGGTCTTGGTGAACGGCTTGTCCATGCCGACGGAGCTCGCGAGCACCCCTGCGCCGACGTACCGGACGCCCGCCATCTCGAGGAGACCCTGGATCGTGCCGTCCTCGCCCCACGGGCCGTGCAGCAGCGGCAGCACCACGTCGACGTCACGCAGCTCCTCCCACGCGAACGGCGCCCCGTCGGGATCGACGTGCGGCAGACCACCGTCGGGGACGACGCCCCCGAGGTCGTCGCGCACCCATCGTCCATCGGGGGTGATCCCCACGGTGGTCACGTCGTACCGACCCCGGTCGATCACGGACACCACGTTGCGGGCGGTGAGGCACGAGACCCCGTGCTCGCTGGACCGACCGCCGAACACGACGGCGACCCTGGGTCGAGCGGTCGAGTCCCCCGTCGGAGTCACTGCCGGTGCGCTGGAGTTCATCGCACGACAGCCTAGCCCGGACACCCCGCTCCCGAGCGTGCGCCACGTCACCGACGGAAGGGGGTCCCCGGGCCCTGGGCCGATGCGGACCGGCCGGGCACAATGGTGGCCATGCACGGACCCGACCTCTCCTCCTCGACGATCGCCGTCGGAGCCGGTCGACCCGCTCGCACCCCGGGGGCACCACTCAACGCACCGATCACGCTCGCGAGCGCGCTCGTGCCCGGCGGGGACTCCGAGTACGGGCGGCACGGCAACCCGGCCTGGACCGCGTTCGAGGAGGTGCTGGGCGCCCTCGAGGGCGGACGCGCCCTGGCGTTCGCCTCCGGCCAGGCCGCCACGACCGCGGTGTTCGACCTCGTGCCCGCGCGGGCGGCCGTCGTCGCACCCGCGGCGGCCTACTCCGGCACCCTCGTGCAGCTGCGCGAGCGTGCCCGGCGCGGACTCATCGACCTGCGCCTCGTCGACGTCACCGACACCCAGGCCGTGATCGACGCCGCCGACGACGCCGCCCTCGTGTGGCTGGAGTCGCCCACCAACCCGCTGCTGGAGGTGGCCGACATCGAGCGCATCGCGAGCGAGGCCGCGCGGTCCGGCACGGCCGTGGCCGTCGACAACACCTTCGCGACGCCGCTCCGCCAGAAGCCGCTCGAGCTCGGGGCCGACTTCGTCGTGCACTCGGCCTCCAAGCTGATCTCGGGCCACAGCGACGTGATCCTGGGCGCGGTCGTCACCGGGAGCGACCGCGCGCACCGGGCCATCGAGGCACGGCGCGCGAACCTCGGCGCCATCCCCGGCGCACTCGAGTGCTGGCTCGCCACCCGTGGCATCCGCACCCTGCACGTGCGCCTGGACCGTGCCGAGGCCAACGCCCGCGAGATCGCCAGCCGGCTGCAGACGTCGCGGGTCGTCACCGGCGTCCGCTACCCCGGCTGGGGCACGATCGTCTCCTTCGAGGTCCTGGGCGGTCCCGAGACGGCGCAGAAGGTCACCGAGCTGTCCGACGTCATCACCTACGCCACGAGCCTCGGCGGCGTGGAGTCCACGTGGGAGCGGCGACGGCGCCACGAGCAGGAGCCGACCGGCGTGCCGGAGAACCTCGTGCGGTTGTCCGTGGGCATCGAGGACGTCGAGGACATCTGGTACGACGTGGAACGCTCCCTCGCGTCGATCTGACGCCTCGGGGCGACGTCCGCGTCAGCGCACCTCGGGCTTGGCCTCGCGCGAGATGAGGGCCTTGACCAGGTTCTCCGGGTCCATCTCGCCGGCGATGAGCGCGGCGACGTGGGCGACGATCGGCATGTCGACGTCGTGCGCGGCGGCGAGCTCGGCGACCGACTGGCAGGACTTGACGCCCTCGGCGACCTGACGCGTCTGCGCGGTGACCTCCTCGACGCTGAGCCCCTGGCCCAGCTTCTCGCCGAAGCTGCGGTTGCGCGACAACGGGGACGAGCAGGTCGCGACCAGGTCGCCCATGCCGGCGAGCCCGGAGAAGGTGAGCGGGTCGGCACCGATCGCGATGCCCAGGCGGGCGGTCTCGGCCAGCCCGCGCGTGATCACCGACGCCTTGGTGTTGTCGCCGAACCCGAGTCCCACGCACACCCCCACCGCCAACCCGATGATGTTCTTCGTGGTGCCGCCCAGCTCGCAGCCGATGACGTCGGTGTTGGTGTACGGCCGGAAGGCGGCGGTGTGGCAGAGCTGCTGGAGGCGCTCGGCCACGGCCTGGTCGGCGCAGGCCACGACGCTGGCCGCCGGCTCGCGGCGGGCGATCTCCTTGGCGAGGTTGGGCCCGGTGACCACGGCGATGCGCTCGGGGCCCGCACCGGTGAGCTCGGCGATGACCTCGCTCATCCGCAGGTGGGTCCCGAGCTCGACACCCTTCATGAGGCTCACCAGGACGGCGTCGTCACCGATCGCGGCGCCCCAGTCCCCGAGGTTGGCACGCAGCTGCTGCGACGGGACCGCCAGCACGACCACCTCCGCGCCGTCGAGCGCCTCCCGGGGGTCGTTCGTGGCCCGGATGGCCTCGGGCAGCTCGATCCCCGGCAGGTAGTCGGCGTTCTCGTGGGTGGCGTTGATCGCGTCGCAGAGCTCGGCTCGGCGTCCCCACAGCCGCACCTCGTTGCCGGCGTCGGCCAGCACCAGGGCGAACGCGGTGCCCCACGATCCTGCTCCCATCACGGCAGTCCTGACCATCACGGCTCCTTCGGGGTGTCGGCACCGCCGGGATCGGCGGGTGCGGGGTCATGCGGTGCGGGGTCATGCGGTGCGGGGGCGGGGCCGCCCTCGAGGGGCGCCCGGAAGTCGCTGCGCGGCCGGGCCAGCGTGTGCACGTCGATGCGGGGCCCGGTCGGCAGCTCACCGCGGATCTCGCCGACCATCGCCGTGAGCGCGTCCATGAGTCGACCCGTGGCGGTGCGCAGGACCTCCTCGGTGAGCGGTCGGTCCCTCAGGTCGGACAGGTCGATCGGGTCGCCGATCACGACGTGGATGGTCTTGCGTGGGAGGAACTTCGGGACCTTGGTGTAGGGCCACAGGATCTTCTGGGCCCCCCACTGGGCCATGGGCACGAGGGGTCGACCGGTGGCCAGGGCCACGCGCACGGCCCCGGTCCGTCCGCTCATGGGCCAGAGCTCGGGGTCGCGGGTGATCGTGCCCTCGGGGTAGATGGTGACGACCTTGCCCGACTCGACGGCGGCCACGGCCGAGCGCAGCGACTCGGCGGCGCCCTCGGTGCTGCGGTGGACCGGGATCTGCTCCGCGCCGTGCAGGATCGCGCCCAGCCCCTTCACCGAGAACAACGTGTCCTTCGCCAGGAACCGAGGCGCGACCTGGTGGTCGACCATGAAGTGGCTGATGAGGATCGGGTCGAGGTGCGACAGGTGGTTCGGGGCGAGCACGTAGCCACCGTCCGTCGGCAGCTTCTCGACGCCGCGCCAGTCCCGCTTCGTCGCCACCATGAGGAACGGACGGAGGATCCGGACGATCCACCGCGTGGCTCTCGGGAGCACGAGGCGATCCGCAGGGCGATCCATGGGGGCGAGCCTATGACGAGAGAGGCTCGTTCGACGTCGCGGTCCCCGCGGTGGGGACCGTGTCGGCGCCCGGGGTGACGAGAAGCCCTTCGGCTCGTTGGTCGTGCATGGCCCTCCTCCCCGCGAATCCCGCCGCCGTGCTCAACCGTGCCGACGCGGCGCTGAAGAACGTGGACGGGGTGCTCGGCCGTGTCGACGGCACGCTCGGCAGCGTCGACACGACCCTCAGCACGGTCGACGTCACGCTGGCCGAGACCCGGCAGGCTCTCGGCGAGGTCAAGGACCTCCTCGCGGAGCTGCAGTCCGAGCTGGAGCTGCTGCACCAGGTGCCGCTCATCGCCGAGCAGGTCGCCCAGATCCACGCAGCGGTCACGAAGCAGGCCTAGGGACCGGTCGACCGCGTGGCGCACCACCGCGCGAGACGGCGGTGCCGATGGGCGAACAGCGCCTCGACGAGCCGGCGGACCACGGGGGCCGCGAGCGCGAGCCGCGGCTCGACCGTGAGTCGGTCGTGCACGTGCGTGCCTCCGTCGGGGCCGGGCGTGAGCGTGCGCTCGTGCTCCCACCGCCGCGCGCTGAGCATCCGCGAGACCTCGTGGAACCGACGGCCGTGGTCGAGCTCGACCACGGTGAGGTCGTCGTACTCGACCGGAAGCACCCCGAACAGACGGATCCACGCCTTCCCCAGCGGAACACCCACCGGGAGCGAGTGCACGTCGAGGCCCGTCGCGCCACGAGGCAACGCCATCGAGAGCCACGGGCGCAGCTCGTGGTCGATGCCCTCGACCGAGGCCACGCGAGCCCACACCACCTCCTGTGGCGCGGGCACGACGGAGGCGACCTCCACGACGACCCTGGTCATCGCGGTCCGCTCACGACGCCGACGTCCACGCCCGGATGCCGCTCGCGATCCTGTCCTCGGTCCCGCGCTCCGAGGAGCTGGCGACCCACGTGCCCGCGCGCCGGTCGATGCGCAGGACCACCGAGGCCTGACGCCCCTCCGGGTCCTCGACGCCGATCGACATGCTGAGAGACGTCTCGGGGCCCTTCCAGCGGGACAGCACCCGGGCCACGTCCTGCACGAGCGCGTCCAGCTCGTCGATGCCGGGCCGCTCCGCACGGACGGAGACGAAGGCGTCGGTGTCGGAGGGCGGCTTCAGGTAGTCGTACTTCTCGCCGTGCGCCTGCACGCCGACCGCACCGGCGCCGTCGACCTCGCCGAGGTCGGCCACGAGGTCGAGCAGGTCGAGGCTGCCGACCGTCGACAGGTCGATCTCCTGCTCCTCCGGATCGCCCGAACCGGTACCGGACAGCACGGTGTCGGGCTCGACCGTCACGGGCACGCGTGCGTAGGCGTCGGGATGTGCGCGGCGGGCGCGCTCGAGGGCCGCGCGCACCTCGTCGAGCGGGCCCAGGGCACGAACCCGGAGTGTGTTGGCCTGGACCGAGGCGCTCACGGCGGGCTCGTCCTCGAGGCTGCTGAGCAGGGCGCGGCGGTCGGCCTCCGTGCCGGTGTCGCCGCCGTCGGGATCCTGCGTCGGGTCGGGACGGGCGGCGAGCACGTTGTCGGCCACCACGACGGCCACCGCGAGTCCGTCTCCACCCCGCGCGTCCTCGAGGAGGGACTCCAGCGCGGTCGCGTCGGAGGCGGACCGGACCCCGAGGAGCACCCCCGTCCCCTCCTGCCCTTCCTGCTCCTCGACCTCGGGCCGGGACCCGATGCTCACCCCGGTGAGACGGGACGCCCCGAACTCCTCGGCCACCGCGACCGTGAACGCGACGGCACGCTCGGGGTACTCCTCGGAGACCACGAGCCGGCTGGCCCCGGACCGGTTCTCCGGCCGGGTCGTGAGGACCATCTCCGGGCTCGGGAGCGTCGCGACGCCGTCCCACAGGTCACGGCCCGTCGGCCACCGCAGATCGGGCGACTCCTGCACCGACGCGGTGAGCGTGCTGCGGTCGGCGGCACGCGTCAGGCCCCACGACGAGACACCGGCGAGCTCGAAGCTGGCCACGGCGAGGCGCGCCGTGGCCGCGTCCGCGGATCGTTCGCTGTCCTCGTCGAGCGACACGGAGACCCGGGGGTCGGAGTCACGCGGCTCGGACGACGCAGCGTCGTCGGTCTCACCCTCGACGACCTCCACGGTGGTGGCGCCGGTGTCGCGAGCCTCGCCGAACACCGTGGTGAGCTGCGCCGCGCGGATGGTCGGGCGGACCTCCACGCGGACGCTGCAGCGGCCCAGCTCGCAGCTTGAGCTCGCTCGCTCGACGCCGGCGAGCTCCTCGAGCGCGGCCACGTCGTCGTCGTCGACGCCACAGCCCGTCAGCACCGCCGCGGCCACGAGACCTGCCAGGACCCTCGCGGCAGCACGTCTGGTCCTGCTCCGGACCACCCCCGTCGTCATGGACGGAGAGTAGCGCCCCGGTACCGCTCGGGGCGTGCCGTCAGAGCGTGGCGGGCTTGAACGCGGGGCGCCGGCTCTCGTAGGTGGCGATGTCGTCGTCGTGCGAGAGCGTGATCGCGATGTCGTCGAGACCCTCCAGCAGGCGCCAGCGCGTGTAGTCGTCGATCGTGAACGAGTCCTCGATGGCGTCGGGACCCTCACCGGCACGCACCGTGCGCGACTCGAGGTCGACCGTGACGGTCGCGCCCGGGTTCGCGTCGAGGTGGTCCCACAGGCGCTGCACGACCTTGTCGTCCACCTGGGCGGCCAGCAGCCCCGCCTTGCCGGAGTTGCCACGGAAGATGTCACCGAACCGTGAGCTGACGACCGCCTTGAAGCCGTAGTTCTGCAGGGCCCAGACGGCGTGCTCGCGCGACGAGCCGGTGCCGAAGTCCGGACCGGCCACCAGCACGGTCGCGTCGCGGAAGGCGTCGCGGTTCAGGACGAACTCGGGGTCGTTGCGCCAGGCCGCGAACAGTCCGTCCTCGAAGCCGGTGCGCGTGACGCGCTTGAGGTAGACGGCAGGGATGATCTGGTCGGTGTCGACGTTGCTGCGCCGCAGCGGGGCGCCGACGCCGGTGTGCGAGGTGAACTTCTCCATCGTGATCAGGCTCCTGCGGTCGCGGGGACGGGCTCGAGGTCGGCCGGGCTGGCCAGGTGGCCCAGCACGGCCGTGGCCACGGCGACGTCGGGCGAGACGAGGTGGGTGCGGCCGCCCTTGCCCTGGCGTCCCTCGAAGTTGCGGTTGGACGTGGAGGCGCTGCGCTCCCCCGGGGTCAGCTGGTCCGGGTTCATGCCGAGGCACATGGAGCATCCCGCTCCGCGCCACTCCGCGCCGGCGTCGGTGAAGATCCGGTCGAGACCCTCCTCCTGGGCCTGCAGCCGAACCCGCACCGAGCCGGGCACGACGAGCATGCGCGTGCCCTCGGCCACCGTGCGGCCCTCGATGAGCTCGGCGGCGCGGCGCAGGTCGGAGATCCGGCCGTTCGTGCACGAGCCGACGAACACGGTGTCGACGCTGATGTCACGCAGCGGCGTGCCGGCCTCCAGACCCATGTAGGCGAGGGCGTTCGCGGCTGCCTCGCGCTCGGTCGGCTCCTCGAAGCTCTCCGGATCCGGCACCGTGCCCGAGAGCGGTGCGCCCTGGCCGGGGTTCGTCCCCCAGGTGACGAAGGGCGTGATCTCGGACGCGTCGATCCGGATCACCTTGTCGAAGTGGGCGTCGTCGTCGGTGGTGAGGCTCGTCCAGTACGCCACGGCCTCGTCCCACGCCTCGCCCTGCGGAGCGTGCGGACGGCCCTGGATGTACTCGAAGGTGGTCTCGTCCGGAGCGATGAGCCCGGCCTTCGCTCCCCACTCGATGCTCATGTTGCAGATCGTCATGCGCTCCTCCATGGAGAGCGCACGGATCGCCTCGCCGCGGTACTCGACGATGTAGCCCTGGCCGCCACCGGTCGTCTCCTGGGTGATGAGCGCGAGGATCAGGTCCTTGGCGGTCGACCCGGGAGGCAGCGTGCCGTCGACGTCGACGGCCATCATCTTCGGCTTGGCCTGCGACAGCGACTGGGTGGCGAGCACGTGCTCGACCTCGCTCGTGCCGATGCCGAAGGCGATCGACCCGAAGGCGCCGTGGGTGGAGGTGTGGGAGTCACCGCACACGATCGTCATGCCCGGCTGGGTGAGGCCCAGCTGCGGTCCGACCACGTGGACGATGCCCTGGTCGATGTCACCCATCGGGTGCAGGCGGACGCCGAACTCCTCGGCGTTGCGACGCAGCGTCTCGACCTGGGTGCGGGAGACGGGGTCGGCGATCGGCTTGTCGAGGTCCGTCGTCGGGATGTTGTGGTCCTCGGTGGCAAGGGTCAGGTCGGGCCGGCGGACGGGGCGGCCGGACAGCCGCAGGCCGTCGAACGCCTGCGGGCTCGTGACCTCGTGGATGAGGTGGAGGTCGATGTAGAGCAGGTCGGGCTCGCCCCCGTTGTCTGTGGAGCCCGTGCGGACGACGTGGTCGTCCCAGATCTTCTCCGCGAGCGTCCTGCCCATCGCGATCATCTCTCCTCTGCGTCGTCGTCAGTGCAGCGTCAGCCTAGCACTTGCGTCTCACCATACGATACGGCAGTATCAAGGCATGGACAACGCCAGTGGAGTGGGTGTGCTCGACAAGGCCGCTCTCGTGCTCTCGGCCCTCGAGCCCGGACCCGCCACCCTCGCCGGGCTGGTCGCCGCGACCGGCCTCGCACGGCCGACGGCCCACCGGCTCGCCGTGGCGCTCGAGCACCACCGTCTCGTCTCCCGCGACATGCAGGGTCGCTTCGTGCTCGGACCGCGGCTCGGCGAGCTCGCCGCCGCGGCCGGCGAGGACCGCCTGCTGGCCGCTGCGGGACCGGTGCTCGCGCGTCTGCGCGACATCACCGGCGAGTCGGCGCAGCTGTACCGCCGCCAGGGCGACTTCCGGGTGTGCGTGGCGGCGGCGGACCGTCCGACCGGTCTGCGCGACTCCATCCCCGTGGGAGGCCAGCTCACCATGGCCGCCGGGTCCGCTGCCCAGATCCTGCTGGCGTGGGAGGACCCCGAGCGCATGAACAAGGGGCTGCTCAAGGCCACCTTCTCGGCCGCCGAGCTGTCCGCCGTGCGTCGCCGCGGATGGGCGCAGAGCGTCGGCGAGCGCGAGCCGGGCGTCGGATCGGTCTCCGCCCCCGTCCGCTCCCCCTCCGGCAAGGTGGTCGCCGCCGTGTCGGTCTCCGGCCCCCTGGAACGCCTGACCCGGCAGCCGGGGCGCATGCACGCGCCTGCCGTGGCCGCCGCCGCGGAACGGCTCAGCCAGAGCCTGCGCCGCGCCGGCTGACCTCCGTCTACGCGCGCAGGGCCTCGAGCAACGCGCCCTTCGTCATCCGGGACGCACCGGGGACCTGCTTCTCGCGGGCCGCCGCGCGCAGCCGCACCACGGTCCAGGACTCATCGGGGACGGGCGACTCCTCGACGGGAAGGTCCCCGCGCTCCGCAGGCGGAGCGTGGTCGACCGGGGCGTCACGGGTGGCGCGACGGAGCCTGGCCTCGAGCTTGGCCACCTTGGATCGCTCCTGCCGAGCCTCGGCCTTCCACTGCGCCGCCTTGCCCTTGGCCTTCTCGAGCTTGCGCTCGAGCTGATCCACCGAGCCACGCAGCTTCTCGACCTGCCACTGCGCCTTGGCCAGCTCCTTCTCGCTGCTCGGGCCGCCCTTCTTCGAGGACTTCTTCACGCCGCCGCCGGACGCCTTCTCGGACTTCTTCACCTTGGCCATCTCGCTCCTCGCATGGTCGGACTCGGCCGAATCATGGCAGACGGAGGTGACGCGGAGGTGAACCTGCGCGGGCCCGGGGTCCAGCTCACAGCGTGGGCGCCGTGGCGGTCGCCACCGTGACGCCGGAGGCGTCCGCGACGCGCAGGCCCGCGACGTCCTCGCGCAGCACGGCGGCGTTCATGCGGCAGTGGACCTCCACCGCCGAGCCCAGGAAGGCGCCCGCCTCCACGTCGCGCCCCTGCTCGTCCACGACGTAGACGACGTAGACCTCACCGGGCCGGGTGCCGGCGACGTCGAGCACGGCCTCCGTGCCCCACGTGTGGGCGACGAACGCCGCATCGACGCGCCCGGGCAGCGGGCTGTCGTCGCTGACCGAGGGAGCGAGCCGCTCGACGGCGCCGAGCGTGCCGGGCGGGCCCTCGACGGTGCCGTCGCCCAGGACGGCCTGGACGCCGAGCGTGGTCGCCGAGCCGGCCGCTACGAGCGCCACGGCGGCGGCGACCAGCCCCAGCCGACGACGACTCGACCGCGGACGGGGCGCAGGGGCTACGGCCGCTGCTCCGGTGGCCCCGATCCGGCCGATGGCAGCGTCGAGCGCGGTCGAGGGCGGCACGTCGCTCCACGCACCGCCCGCGAGGGCCCACTCGTCGAGCGTCCCCACGGCGCTGCGCAGCGCGTCGAGCTCGGCGCGCAGCTCGGGACGTTCGGCGACCAACGCCTCCAGCTCGGCGGCCTCGGCCTCGTCGAGGTCGCCCGTGGCAGCGGCCGCGAGCAGCTGGTCGATGCGCTCCTGGGGCGTGGTCATGAGGCTCCCTCCTCGTCGAGCAGCGCGCGCAGGGCGCGCAGGCCGTGGAACATCCGTGTGCGCAGCGTCGCGACCGGCACCCCGTCGCGCTCGGACAGCTGATCGTAGGTGAGACCCTCCAGGCGCACCGCCACGATCACGCGGCGCTGGTCCGCGGAGATCTGCGCCAGCGCCCACACCAGGCCGACGTGGTCGTCCACCTGGTCGCTCTCCGGCGGTCGGACCTCACGCGGCTCCCTGACGTCCGGCACCAGCGTCATCGGGCGGCGCCCACGGCGCCGCATTGCGTCGATGACGACGTTGCGAGCGATCGCGAACAGCCACGTCCTCGACGACGCCCGGGCGGGGTCGAAGCGCTCGCGTGCCTGCCAGGCGCGGGTGAAGGTCTCCTGCACGCACTCCTCGGCGAGGCCCCGGTCGCCCACGGCGTTCACGGCGAAGCCCAGGAGGTCACGGCCGTGCTCGGCGTACGCGGAGCGCACGTCGAAGCCCCCAGCCGTCATCCGGACCGCCTTTCTCGCGAGGTTGCTCCACGGTAGGCCCGTCGGCGTGCCGGGGCACGGCAACACGGTCACGGAGGCGGTCATGCAGAGGTGTACGCCGCGTCGGCCGCGAACGTTCTCCACGAAGATCCCTCGCCTTCCTCGTGAACGCACCGGCGCTCCGCGGCGTATCCCGTCACGACCGGCGTCGCCGGACGCCACACGACGAAGGGACGACCATGACCCGATCGACTCGATGGACCGCAACGGCCGGCCTCGCCGCCGCACTGCCTCTGGCACTCGGCGGTCTCGCCTCGACCGCGACAGCCGACACCACGGAGCAGGTCGAGCGCCCGGAGACCTTCACCAGCGCGTTCGTCGCCGAGGCGACCGGTGACCAGGTCGTCGGGCCGGACGGCACGGTCGGCGTGGGCCAGGAGGACGGCTCCGGCACGTTCATCTTCCTGATCAACTCCGACGAGGAGATCATCTGCTGGGACATCACCACCGAGGGCGTCGACCCGCCGTACCAGAGCGCCGCCCGCACCGCCACGCACATCCACCAGACGCCGGCCGGCCAGAACGGGCCCCCGCGCCTGTCGTTCCCGAACCCCGGCCCGGAGGACTCCGACATCCGCAACAGCAGCGGCTGCTCCGAAGGACCGTTCACGACCGGCCTGAGCGCGGACGGCCAGGACACCGGCACGGGCTTCACCCTCGACCAGATCGAGGCGAACCCCGCCGGCTTCTCGGCCGACACCCACACGGCCGCCAACGTCCCCGGCGCCGTGCGCGGTCAGCTGGCCTTCAGCCAGGAGCTCCTGGACGAGGCCAACGGTGCCGGCGGTCCGCAGAGCGGCGGGACCGATGACGAGGACGCCGGTGAGGAGAACGCCGACGACGAGGATCGCGTGGTCCCGCGCAACGGGGTCGACACCGGGGAGGGCGGGACCGCCGGCTCCACCCCGGCTGCTCCCTACGTCGCCTTGACGCTCGTCGGACTCGCTGCTGCGGGCGCCGTCGCCGTACGTCGTCGTCAGGGTGCCTGAGATTCGCCGACTCGCCGGCCTGGTCCTGCTCGTCACGCTCCTCGCAGGGTGTGGCGGGCAGGACCGGGCCCCTGCCCCGCGACCGGCTGAGACGGCCACGACGGCCGCGCCGTCGAGCCAGGCCCCGCGGGCCGCTGCAGCCCCGATCCGCGTGACGATCCCGCCCTTGGGTCTGGACGAGTCGCTCATCGGCCTGGGCATCGATGCGGGGAGCGGCGAGCTCGAGGTACCCGAGGATCCGGCCCGCGTCGGCTGGTTCACGGGCGGCGGCAAGCCGGGCGAGACCTACCCCACCGTCATCGTGGGCCACAAGGACTCCCGCACCGGGCCGGCCGTGTTCGCGCGGCTGACCGAGCTGGAGGTCGGCGAGCGGCTGAGCGTCCTCGACGCTCGCGGACAGCGCCGCACCTACGAGGTCACCGAGGTGCGCGACGTGCCGCAGGACAGCCGCTTTCCCACCGAGGACGTCTACGGCAGGGCCGCGGGGTCCCAGCTCCGCCTCATCACCTGCACGGGACCCTACGACCGCGGGATCGGTCGGTACACCGAGAACCGGGTCGTCTTCGCCTCCGAGGTCTGAGTCCTCAGAAGAGGCCAGGACGCTCCAGCTCGAGCAGGACCCTCTTGCGCTCCACTCCCCCGGCGTAGCCGGTGAGGGAGCCGTCCGAACCCACCACCCGGTGGCACGGGACGACGATCGGCAGCGGGTTGGCGCCGTTGGCGGCGCCGACGGCCCTCGAGATCACGGGCTCGTAGCCGAGACGTCGGGCGATCTCGCCGTAGCTGGCCGTCTCCCCGAACGGGATCCGGCGCAGCTCGCCCCACACCTTGCGCTGGAACTCGGTGCCGTCGTTCGCGAGCGGCAGGTCGAAGCTACGGCGGTCGCCCGTGAAGTACTCCTGCAGCTGCTGCTGGGCGTCGTCCAGCAGCGGGTCCGGGGCGGGACGGCCCTGCGGCTCGGCCCCGAACTCGATCGCGGTCAGGAGCCCCGCGGAGCTGTGGAGGCGCAGTCCGCCGATCGGTGAGTCCATCCAACGGGTGCTCATGCTCTCGATCCTCTCGTCGTGGTCAAGGCCTGCCGTGCCAGGTGCTCGGTCCAGAGGTGCATCCCGGCGTACGAACGCCAGGGCGCCCATCGCCTGACGTCGGCGTCGGTGGTCCCTCGGGCGTCGAGGATCCGCCGGAGCACCAGGTCCGTCTCGAGGAGCACGTCCGGATCGCCCAGCCCGCGCATGCGCACGTAGCCCACGGTCCACGGGCCGATGCCGGGCACGGCGAGCAGCGCGCGGCTGACGGCCTCGCGGTCGACGCCGCCGTCCAGCACGAGGTCACCGACGTCGACCGCACGGGCCAGGGCGACGACGGTGCGCCCACGGGACCGGGGCATCGGCAGGGTCTCGGGATCGACCGCGGCCAGCGCCGAGGCGGTCGGGAACGCGTGGGTGAGTCCGAGCTCCTGGGCGAGGGGCAGCTCGACCGGCTCCCCGGAGGCCGCGACGAGCCGACCGATGACGGTCCGCGCGCCGCTCACCGACACCTGCTGCCCGACGACCGTGCGCACGGCCGTCTCGAACGCGTCGACGGTGCCGGGCACACGCAGTCCCGGCCGCTCCTCCACCAGGACGCCGAGGTCACCGGCCCCAACGTCCCTGGCCCCACCCGCCTCGCCGCCCAGCGCTCGATCGATCGCGATCGGGTCGGCGTCGAGGTCGAGCAGGTGCCTCAGCCGGGCGACGGCCGCCGTGAGGTCCCGCGGGTCCTGCAGCTGCACCCGGCACGCCACGTGGTCGTCGTGCAGGACGAGCTCGGCGACGGCAGTGCCGTGCGGCAACGAGAGCACCCGGGCGAACCTGCGTCCCTCACCGACCTCGAGCCCGGGCACGGCGTGGTCGGCGAGGAAGCCCCCGAGCGCGTCGGCGTCGAAGGGGCGCCGGAGCGCGAGCCGGAGTCGGAGGCACTCCCCCGCCGTCGAGCCGCCGGCGCCGCGTCGGCGCATCTCGCGGGGCGAGCGGTCGTACGCGCGCCGGAAGGCGTCGTTGAACTGGCGGACCGACGCGAAGCCCGCCGCGAAGGCGACGTCGGACATGGGCATGTCGGTCGTCTCCACCAGCAGCCGCGCGGTGCGAACGCGCTGCGACTGGGCCAGCGCAAGAGGTCCCACACCGAGCTCCTGGGTGATCATGCGGTTCAGGTGCCGTTCGCTGTAGCCCAGCCGCTGCGCCAGCCCCGGCACGCCCTCGCGCTCGACGACGCCGTCGCGCACCAGCCGGACCGCACGCCCCACGGCGTCGGCCCGGACGTCCCACTCCGGCGACCCGGGCGAGCTGTCCGGACGGCACCGTCGGCACGCGCGGAAGCCGGCCGCCTCTGCCGCCGCGGCCGTGCGGTGGAACTCCACGTTCCGGGCGAGCGGGGTGGTCGCCGGGCACGAGGGACGGCAGTAGATGCGCGTGGTGCGCACCGCGGTGAAGAACATCCCGTCGAAGCGCTCGTCGCGCGAGCTCACCGCGCGGTAGCGCTCGTCGAAGTCCTCCATGCCGACCATCGTGCCCCGTGGGGGCAAGCACGTCTGGCGGGAATCGGACACGCCGTGCCGTGCCCTTCCGCCGCTGGGTCAGCGTCCGCCGCGCTTCTTGCGCCGCACCATCACCGACTTGCCGTCGGCGCGCTTGACCTCGAACAGGTCGATCGCCTCGATGAGCCCGCTGAACTTCGCGTAGCCGTAGTTGCCGGGCTGGATCGAGGACTGGTTGCGGATCTGGTCGCTCACCTTCGAGAGCTGGGCCCAGCCGTCGTCGTCGGCCGCCTCGTCGACGGCCGTGCGGAGCATGCGCACGAGCTGTCGGTCGCTGCGCAGCTTGGCGCCGTCCACCCGCTGGGAGGCGCGCTGGGAGGAAGGACGTGCCCGGCCGTTGGAGGCGGCCGGGGCGTCGTCGGGGGCCTCGTCCGCGTCGTCCTCGGTGTCGTCCTCGGTGTCGTCGTCCTCGCGCAGCGTCTCCAGCTTGTAGAAGGTCGAGCACGCGTTCTGGAACGCCTTGGGCGCCTTCTCCCCGCCGAAGCCGAGGACCTCGGCGCCGGACTGTCGCAGGCGCATGACGAGCGGCGTGAAGTCGGCGTCGCTCGAGACGATGGCGAAGCCGTCGGCCACGCCCGCGTGCAGGAGGTCCATGGCGTCGATGACCATGGCGATGTCGGAGGCGTTCTTGCCCTTCGTGTAGGCGAACTGCTGCACCGGGGCGATCGCGAACTCCTGCAGCCGGCCCTCCCAGCCCTTGAGGTGGGAGTTCTTCCAGTCGCCGTAGGCGCGGCGCACGTGCGCGTTCCCGGACTTCGCGACCTGCGAGAGGATCGCGCCGATCTTGGAGGCAGGAGCGTTGTCGGCGTCGATGAGCACGGCGATGCGAGCAGGAGGCATGGGTCCACCCTAGGGGCGCCGGCTCACGCCTCCCGCCACTCCCCTCGCCGCTCCCTGGCTGCCGAGGTCTCGGCCTGCTGCTGCGTCGCTCGGCTGGGCCTTCCCGCGCTGCTGCGTCGGTGTGGCTGCGTCCTCACCTGATGCTGCGTCGCTGCGACCCCGAGTCGGGACGGTCTCCGAAAGGGCCTCGACCGGAGCGGGATCCTCGTCCTGATGGGGTCTGCGGTGCCCGGTCGGGTTCGCACTCACTGCTGCGTCGCTGTGGCTGCGAGTCGACCTGCTCCCCGAAAGGGCCTCGACCGGAGCGGTGGGTCCGGGCTCGGGTGGGTCTGCGGGGCGCGGCCACGATTCTCCATCTGCGCGGGATCCACCCACGATTCGCCTTTCTCGTGGACCGTTCCTCGCGAAGGAAGCATCGTGGCGACGAATTGGCGCCCTGGAGGGCAGGGATTCTCCCTTCGCGTGGACCGTCCCGCGCGAAGGGAGAATCCCTGCCCACCCGCCGCACGAGTCGCCCCCTGCGGACGCAAGATTCTGCCTTCGCGTGCACAAACCCGAACGATGCTGCGTTCACGACGGGATCCCGTAGCAAACGCAGCATCCTTCGATCCATCACGCACGAACGCAGAATCCTGCGTCACCCCCAGCCGCACTCCGAAAGATCACCCGAGCCCGGACCCCGCCGCCGGTCGAGGCCCTTTCGGAGGGCGGGTCGACTCGCGGCCACAGCGACGCGGCCGCAGGTCAAAGCCCAGCCGGAGGAGCGCAGCCGCAGCTCGAAGCCCCGCCAGCCCCAAAGCAGCCGCAGCACGCCACCGAGCCGAGCAACGCACCACGATGCGGTCGCAGGAACGCACGAGACCCCCCGACCAGGGGTCGAGGGGTCTGCGGTGGTGCGTGGTAGCCCCGACGGGATTCGAACCCGCGCTACCGCCTTGAGAGGGCGACGTGCTAGGCCGCTACACAACGGGGCCCCGGCCCCGAAGAGCCGTGTGAAAGAGACTGGTCGTGCCTGCGGCACGTACAGCACCCTTTCGTACCCCGTACCGGATTCGAACCGGCGATCTCCGCCTTGAGAGGGCGGCGTCATAACCGCTAGACCAACGGGGCGCGGACCGGATCACAGACCCGGTCTTCGCTGGGGTACTAGGACTCGAACCTAGAACGACGGTACCAGAAACCGCTGTGTTGCCAATTACACCATACCCCATGGGGGTATCGAGCACCGTCCTTGCGAACGGCGTCCGAACCAGGGAGAAACCTTACCCGACGCCGATGCGCTCCCCCAAACCGGGTGCGGCCCCCGCCTCGACGTCCGGGTCGGGTCAGAGCGCCGCGCGCAGACGCTCCAGCGTGCGTGTCCGACCCAGCAGCTCGATCGACTCGAACAGGGGCGGCGAGATGCGGCTGCCGGTCACGGCCACCCGCACCGGACCGAAGGCCAGTCGCGGCTTGAGCCCCAGGTCGTCGACCAGCGCAGCGCGCAGCGCGCCCTCGATCGTGGGCGTCGACCACTCGACGGTCGAGCCGATGGCCTCCAGCGCCGTGAGGGCGGCCTGCACCACCTCCAGGCCCTTCTCGTCGAGCTGCTTCGCACGGTCGTCGGGGTCGATCGTGAAGTCCGCCTCGTCGACGAACAGAAACCGCAGCATGGAGACGGCCTCGGTGAGCAGCCCCATCCGCTCGTGGACGAGGGGCACCGCGGCGGCCAGCATGGCGCTCTGCGCCTCCGTGGGCGGATCCTGCACGAGGCCCTCGGCCGCGAACCGCGGCACGAGCCGGGCGCGGAGGTCCTCGTCGGAGAGCAGCCGCACGTGGTCGCCGTTGATCGCCTCGCACTTCTTGAGGTCGAAGCGGGCCGGGTTGGGGTTGACCCGGGAGATCTCGAAGGCCTCGACCATCTCCTCGAGCGTGAACACGTCGCGCTCGACGCCGTCGACCGCCGGGAGCGACCAGCCCAGCAGGGCGAGGTAGTTGAGCAGCCCCTCGGGCAGGAAGCCCTGCTCCCGGTAGCCGAGGAGGTTGGACTCGGGGTCGCGCTTCGACAGCTTCTTGTTGCCCTGGCCCGTGACGTAGGGCAGGTGGCCGAAGCGCGGGACCATGCCGTGACCGAGGCCGATCTGCGCGAACGCCTCGTACATCGCGATCTGGCGGGGCGTAGAGCTGAGGATGTCCTCGCCGCGCAGCACGTGGGTGATGCCCATGAGCGCGTCGTCGGTGGGGTTCGTCAGCGTGTACAGGGGCTGACCGTTGGCGCGCACGATGACGAAGTCCTGCACGTTCTCGGCGCCGAACGTGATCGGTCCGCGGACCAGGTCGTCGAAGGTCCAGTCCTTCTGCGGCATCTTGAACCGGATGACCGGCTGCCGGCCCTCGGCCTCGTAGGCGGCCCGCTGCTCGGGCGTGAGGTCACGGTGCAGTCCGTCGTAGCCGCTGGGCCGACCGGCGGCCCGCGCCGCGTCACGACGCTGCTCCAGCTCCTCGGCGGTGTCGTAGGCCTTGTACGCCAGTCCCGCGTCGAGAAGGCGCTGCGCGACGTCGGCGTACACCTCCATCCGCTGGCTCTGGCGGTACGGCCCGTTCGGGCCGCCCACCTCGACGCCCTCGTCCCAGTCGAGTCCGAGCCACCGCATCACGTCGATCAGCAGGTCGTAGGACTCCTCGCTGTCGCGGCTCGCGTCGGTGTCCTCGATGCGGAACACGAAGCGGCCACCGCGGTGGCGTGCGTACGCCCAGCTGAACAGCGCCGTGCGCGCCATGCCGACGTGCGGGTTGCCGGTCGGCGAGGGGCAGAAGCGGGCGACCACCGGCACGTCGTCGCCCACGGTAGGGACGGAAGCGGTGCTGGTCGTCTCGGGGCTGACGTCAGTCATGGGAGACCACCTGGTTGGTGAGGGTGCCGATGCCCTCGACGGTGACGCTCACCGAGTCGCCGACCTGCATCGGTCCGACGCCGTCGGGGGTGCCGGTGAGGATGACGTCGCCGGGCAGCAGCGTCATGAACGAGGAGACGTAGGCGACGATGTCGGCGACGGAGAACACCATGTCGCTGGTGCGGCCGTCCTGCTTGACCTCGCCGCCGAGCTCGGTGGTGACGCGGAGGTCGGCGGGATCGAGGTTGGTCTCGATCCACGGGCCGAGCGGGCAGAAGCTGTCGAAGCCCTTGGCGCGGGCCCACTGGCCGTCCGTGCGCTGCAGGTCTCGTGCGGTCACGTCGTTGGCCACCGTGTAGCCGAAGATCACCTTGTCGACGTCCTCGGCGGGCACGTCCTTGCAGATGCGCCCGATCACCACGGCCAGCTCGCCCTCGAAGTGCACGTCCGAGCTCTGCGCCGGGTAGACGATCGGGTCACCGGGACCGACCACGCTGGTGTTGGGCTTGAGGAAGACGAGCGGCGTCTCGGGCACGTCGTTGCCGAGCTCGGCCGCGTGCGCGGCGTAGTTCCTGCCGATGCCCACCACCTTGCTGCGGGGGATCACCGGCGCCAGCAGGCGCACGTCGTCGATCGCGACCTTCTGGCCCGTGAGCTCGTACCCCGCGTACAGCGGGTCACCCTTCAGCACCGCGATCGTGGGGGTGCCGTCCTCGTCACCGACCACTCCGAAACGGGGATCGTCGTCCCCGGCGAACCTGGCTACACGCATGCCTCGACCCTACCGAGCCGGGGCAGGCGCTACTCGACCGGACGGACCGAGTCGATGACGATCGGCTCGGCCGGCGGTCCGTCGGGGGCGCCACCCTCGGCGCCGACCGAGGCGACGTCCTCGAGCGCGGCCAGGCCGTCCGCCGAGATCGTGCCGAAGACCGTGTAGTCCGGCGGGAAGTCCGAGTCGGCGAAGTTCAGGAAGAACTGCGAGCCGTTCGTGTCGGGCCCGGCGTTGGCCATCGCGACGCTGCCCGCCGGGTAGGCCTCCTCCCCCGTCAGCTCGTCGGCGAAGGAGTATCCCGGCCCACCGGTCCCGGTGCCGGTCGGGTCGCCGCACTGGATGATGCCGTAGGGAACGGCCGCCGGGTCGCTGACGCGGCTGCAGGGGGCGTCGTCGAAGTAGCCCTGCTCGGCGAGCGACGTGAACGACGTCGTGGCGCACACCGGCTCGGGGAGCAGCTCGACCGGCACGTCCTGCCCGTTGATGGTGATGACGACCGAGCCCGCCGGCTCCGCGTCGTCGGCCGGCGGGTCGACCTGCTTGGCCGCACCACCGGTCTCGACCCACGAGCACCCCTCGTCGGAGGCGGCGCCCGAGGAGTCCGAGTCGTCGCCACAGGCGGCGAGACCCAGCAGCGGGACGACAGCGAGCAGGACGGCGGTTCGACGCAGGCGCATGCAGGGATCGTAGAGAACCCTCACAGCCGGGCGTGGACCGCCCGGAACCGCTCCACGACCGGGGAGTCCGGATCGGGTCCCACCTCCACGCGCACCTCGACCAGGCCGGGCGCGAGGTCGGACGGCACCGGCGCGTCGCCGATGACGACGAGGAGACCGGCCTCGGCCACGCACGGCACGACCGCTGCCGACGACGCGACGTCGGCCACGACCAGGGCGAACCGGTCGTGCCAGACCTCCGGGACCTCGGCCGCGGAGATCGGCACCACGTGCACCCGCGGCGGCGTGGAGTCGTCGGGCGTGACGGTGTCGAGCACGAACACCTCGTAGCCCAGCGTCGCGAGATGGATGGCCTCGGCCACCGCGTCGTCGGCGGCCACCAGGGCCGCGAGCCCGTCGCCGGCCACGCCGGCCGTGGTGGTCCAGTCCGTGAGCAGGCGCCGAGGTGGTGCCTTGGGTCCGCGCACGGGTGCGCCCCCGCCCGTGCTCGTGCCGCCCGTGTCCATGCCGCCCATGTCCATGCCGCCCGGCTCCATGTCGCCCGTGCTCATGCCGACCCGAACCGACGCTGGCGACCTGCGTACTCCTCGACCGCGGCCCACAGCGCCAGCCGATCGACGTCGGGCCAGGCGATGTCGGAGAACACCAGCTCGGCGTAGGCCGACTGCCATGGCAGGAAGTTGCTCGTGCGCTGCTCGCCCGACGTGCGCCAGAACAGGTCGACGTCGGGCAGGTCGGGCTCGTCGAGGTAGCGCGCGAAGGTGCGCTCGGTGACGCGGTCGGGGTCGACCTTGCCCGCCTTGACGTCGCGGGCGAGTGCCGCGGCGGCGTCCGCGATCTCGGCCCGGCCGCCGTAGTTGACGCACATGGTGAGGCTCAGGACGTCGTTGTGCCGGGTGAGGCGCTCGGCCGTCTCGAGCTCGTTGATGACGCTGCGCCACAGCCGGCGAGGACGACCCGCCCAACGGACCCGCACCCCCAGGGCGTGCATCTCGTCGCGGCGACGGTGCACCACGTCGCGGTTGAACCCCATGAGGAAGCGGACCTCCTCGGGCGAGCGCTTCCAGTTCTCGGTGGAGAAGGCGTAGACGCTCACGGCCTCGATCCCGACCTCGATGGCGCCCTTGACGACGTCGAGCAGGGCGAACTCGCCGCGCTTGTGACCCTCCGTGCGCGGCAGGCCGCGTTCCTTGGCCCACCGCCCGTTGCCGTCCATGACCACCGCGACGTGGCGCGGCACCTGGTGCGGCTCGAGCTGGGGCGGGCGGGCACCCGACGGGTGCGGTTCCGGCGCGCGCGGCTCGGGGCGGCCGCGGGCAGGACGGGCGGGTGCGGGGCTCATGACTCCTGGCCGGGTTCGGGGTGGCTCAACGGTCGACGTGGCCCATGGAGCGCAGACCGCGCTCCAGGTGCCACGACAGGTACGCGTTGACGATACCGGCGGCCTCGCGGCGGGTGCGGTCGTCGGCCTCGGCGACCACCGGCCAGTCACCCGCGAGCAGCGCGGCCAGGAGCGTGACGGCGAAGGGCGAGGGTGCCGACGACCCGGGCAGGCGGCAGCCGTCGCACAGCATGCCGCCGGAGGGGACGTGCAGGTTGCGGTGCGGTCCCTCGAGCCCGCACCGGGCGCAGCCGGAGAAGCTGGGGGCGTAGCCGGCCACGGCGAGCGCCCTCAGCTGGTAGGAGTCGAGCAGCGTGCTCGGCGGCTGGCGCCGCGTCGAGAGAGCGGCCAGCGCGCCGACGAGCAGCTGGTACTGCTGCACGGCCGGCTCACCGTCGTGCGTGACGAGCCGCTCGGCGGTCTCGAGGATCGCCGTGCCCGCCGTGTAGGCCGGGTAGTCGAGACCGAGGTCGCGGGCGTAGGCACCGAGCGTCTCGACCTGCACGATCGTGTCGAGGGTGCGCCCCTCCGCGAGCTGGAGGTCGACGTGCATGAACGGCTCGAGCCGGCCGCCGAACCGCGACGACGTCTTGCGCACCCCCCGGGCGGCCGCGCGGACGAGGCCACGCTGACGGGTGAGCAGCGTGATGATGCGATCGGCCTCGCCCAGCTTGTGGGTGCGCAGCACCACACCCTGGTCTCGATAGAGGCTCACTGCACCATCATGCCTGGCCGGGCCGACGGTTCGGGGCCGGCGAGGCCGTCAGTCCAGGCAGAACTCGTTGTCCTCGGGGTCGGCCATGGTGATGAACCCGGCCTCCGTGCCCCCGTCGGGCTCGACGCGGTAGAGCTCGCGGGCGCCGAGACCCCGCAGCCGGTCGGACTCGGCCTGCAGCGCGGCCATCCGCTCCTCGCCCTCCAGACCCGGCGCCACCCTGACGTCCAGGTGCACGCGGTTCTTGACCAGCTTGCCCTCAGGGACCCGCTGGAAGAAGACCCGCGGCCCGATGCCGGCGGGGTCGACCACCGCGGACCGGGAGTCGCGCTCGGACTCCGGCACGCCGAACGCGTCGAGGGCCTGCTCCCACGACGCGAAGGGCGGCGGTGGGGGCTGCACCTGGTAGCCGAGCACCTCGGCCCAGAAGACGGCGAGGGCACCGGGCCCGTCGCAGTCGATGGTGATCTGCACGTCCTTGCTCATGGGTCCAGACTGCCCCCACCCACCGACAGGGTCCGACGACGCTGCCAGGATGCCGACGTGGAGGTCCTGGGCGTCGACGGCTGCCGCGGCGGCTGGATCGGGGTGCGCTGGAGCGAGGGCGACCTCGTGCTGGTCCTCGTCGCGCCCACGATCGGCGAGCTGGTCGACGCGGCGGGACCGGTCGACGTCGTGGGCATCGACATCCCGCTCGCGCTGCCCGAGACGCAGGGGCGCGCAGCCGAGCGGGAGGCACGGCGACGTCTGCCGGGCCGGGCGTCCACGGTGTTCAACTCCCCGGCCGCCTCCGCCGTCGACGCCACGGAGTACGCCGAGGCGAACCGGCTGAACCGCGAGGCCACGGGCCTGGGCCTGAGCCGCCAGTCGTTCGGCCTCTTCCCCGCCATCCGCGACGTGCGCGACTGGCTGGCCACCGATCCCGACGTCCCCGTGCACGAGGTGCACCCGGAGTCGAGCTTCGCCGAGCTGGCGGGCGAGCCGCTGGTGGAGCGCAAGAAGCTCGCCGAGGGGGCGGCCCGACGTCGCGCGCTCCTGCGCTCCGAGGGCATCGAGCTCCCCACGAGCCCGCCACGCGGAGCCGCCCTCGACGACCTGCTCGACGCCGGCGCCGCCGCGTGGACGGCACGCCGCATCGCCCGCGGCACGGCGCTGCGCCTCTCCGAGGACCCCGCCGACGGCGCCCCCATCTGGGTCTGAACCCGCCCCGCTCCGCGTTTCGAAGGGTTCTCGACGTTCCACGACGCCCGGATCATCGCAAATCCTTCACGACGCGAGGAGTGATCGGGACGGGGACGTCGACGCTGTGCTCGATCCGTGCGAAGGTGTCTGCGAGCACGCAGCAGGTGAATGTCTCGGGAGGGCATCGTGGACGACGACACCCAGGTGATTCCGCAGCCGGAGCCGCAGGGCGGGCAGAAGCAACCACCACGGACGTGGGTCGTCGTGGCCATCACCCTCGGCGCCGTGCTGGTGATCGGAGGCGCCGTGGCCGCGGGATTCGCGTTCGGGCGCTCGTCCGACGGTGACACCGCCACGGCACCGTCCGCGGCCGGCGGGTCCGCCCCCTCGAGCGAGGCGCCGGCCGACCAGGACGCAGCGGCAGGCGGCCTCGACGAGTGCCTCGTCGGCACGTGGCGCACCACCGAGCACACCGAGACGGTGGACACCGAGCAGGGGAAGTTCACCATCTCCGACGTGAAGCGCACGCTCGAGATCACCGAGGACGGCACCGAGACGGTCACCTACGACGGCACGCCCGCCACGCTCGCCCTGGAGGCCGCGGGCGGCGAGGCGATCTTCGAGGGCACCGTCACCTACGACGTGAGCACGAGCGGCGACACCATGAGCTTCGTGCTCGGCGAGGTCGACGGCAGCCTCACCGTGCGCCTGGCCGACGGCAAGGAGAGCGAGCAGGAGCTGCAGCCCGCCAGCGGGCCCGTGCAGTACACGTGCAGCGAGGACTCGTTCACCCAGACCGCGACCGGCTACAAGTCCGTCATGGAGCGCGTCGAGTAGCTGCCCCGCCCTCCCCCCCTCTCGCGCTCGTAGAGCGCGTAGGGGTCGTGCAGCTCGCGGCCCAGCGCCTCCTGCATCCAGGCGGCGTCACGCACCGAGGCGCGTCGACGGGTGTCGGCCGTGCCGTCGGACGTCAGGTTGGAGGCGAAGATGCCGGCGGCGGACTTCGGCAGGAAGTCCTCGTAGACGATCGGCTGGAGCCGGCCCGCGTGGTCGCGCGTGTAGTAGGCCAGACCGGTGCGGTGCAGGTCCTCGTCCGTGGTCGGGAAGGCGCGGAAGCCCCTCCCGTCGTAGAGGTTGCGGCCGGCAGGCGTCAGGGCCACGCCGCGCGCCTCGACCTCGCCGAACCTGACCCGCAGTCGTCCCTCGACCACCGAGCCGTCGGCCTCGCGGAAGCGCCGCGGCTCGTCGAGCGCTCGGAACGACGTCTGCCGCAGCAGCACGTCGACGCCCTGACCCGGCTCCACCCTCGGCGGGCCCTGGATGCGGTCGATCATCTCGACGCCCAGCTCGCCCATGCGCGCGTAGAGCGCGTCGATGTCGAGCACGCGCGGGGTGAGGTGGTTGATGTGCGTGGACGTGACCCCGCCGATGTCGGCCGCGACGCTCGAGATCGACTCGAGGTGCTCGTACCAGGTGCGGTCGACCGGCTCGTCGGACAGCGCGAAGGACGCGGTGGCCAGCTCGAGGAAGCGGTCGGCCTGGTCGTGCGACAGCTCGTGCTCGCTCTCCATGCGGTCGGCGAGGTCGAGCAGCTCGTCGGGGAACAGCGTGCGCGCGTCGAGGAACTCCCGCAGCTGCGCCTCGGTGCGCTCGTCGAAGAAACGCCGGTCGTCGACCACCAGCACCGAGGTGAACACGCGGAACGGGTTCTCGGCGAGCTCGAGGCGCGAGGTGGGACGGAACGCGGTGCTCACGACGGGGATCGGCGGGGTGGCCTCGCGCAGGTCGTAGAACCCCACGGGGTACATGCCGCACGCGCCGAAGACCCGGCCCACCTGGGCGAGCTCGGCGGCCGTGCCCACCCGGATCGCCCCGTGCCGCTCGGCCGTCACGCGCTGGATGGAGCCGAGCCGCTCAGCGTCCTCACCCCGCCGCTCGAGCACCTCGGCGTTCACGTGCTCGCACGCGTCCACGAGCGTGGTGTAGGCCGGCACCTCCGAGCCGTAGAGCTCCGAGAGGGACCGGGCGAACCGCGCTCGCAGCTCGGTGGGACCCACCCCACTCACACGAACTCCACGCCCTGGGCGAGCGGGAGCTCGGTGGAGTAGTTGACCGTGTTCGTCGCGCGGCGCATGTAGGCGCGCCAGGCGTCCGAGCCGGACTCGCGGCCGCCGCCGGTGTCCTTCTCGCCTCCGAAGGCGCCACCGATCTCGGCGCCGGAGGGCCCGATGTTGACGTTGGCGATGCCGCAGTCGGACCCGACGGCCGAGAGGAACGTCTCGGCCTCGCGGACGTCGAGGGTGAAGATCGACGACGACAACCCCTGGGTGACGTCGTTGTGCAGGACCAGCGCCTCCTCCATCGTCTCGTACCCGAGCACGTAGAGGATCGGCGCGAAGGTCTCCTCCTTCACCACGTCGGTCTGGGCGGGCATGTCGACGATCGCGGGCTGCACGTAGTAGCCACCGCCGGTCGCGTCGCTGGCCGCGACGTCCTGCCCACCGCCGGTCACGAGGGTGCCGCCGTCGCCCTGGGCGCGGGAGATCGCGTCGCCGAACGCCCGGAACGACGTCTGGTCCACGAGCGGCCCGACGAGCGTCGACGGCTCCAGCGGCGAGCCGATCGGCAGCGTGCCGTAGGCCTTGGCGAGGCGCTCGACGAGCTCGTCCTTGATGCTGTGGTGCACGATCACGCGGCGCAGCGACGTGCACCGCTGGCCGGCCGTGCCGACGGCGGAGAACACGATCCCACGCACGGCGAGGTCGAGGTCGGCGCTGGGCGCGACGATCGCGGCGTTGTTGCCGCCGAGCTCGAGCAGCGTGCGGCCGAGGCGCGCCGCCACGCGGGGTGCGACCTCCTTGCCCATGCGGGTGGAGCCGGTGGCCGAGACGAGCGGCACGCGCGGGTCGTCCACGAGCGCCTCCCCCACCTCCCGGGCACCCAGGACGACTTGCGACAGGTGTTCCGGCGCACCCGTGCGACGCGCGGCCTCGGCGGCCAGCGCCTGGCACGCGAGCGCCGTCAGCAGGGTCTTCTCCGAGGGCTTCCACACGACGGCGTCACCGCACACGAACGCGAGCGCCGCGTTCCACGACCACACCGCCACCGGGAAGTTGAAGGCGCTGATGACGCCGACGACGCCCAGCGGGTGCCACTGCTCCATCATCCGGTGACCCGGACGCTCCGTCGCGATCGTCAGGCCGTGCAGCTGGCGCGACAGGCCGACCGCGAGGTCGCAGATGTCGATCATCTCCTGCACCTCGCCCAGGCCCTCGCTCAGGATCTTCCCGGCCTCGATGCTGACCAGGGCGCCGAGGTCGTCCTTGTGCTCGCGCAGCAGCTCGCCCAGCTCACGCACGAACGCGCCACGCACCGGCGCGGGCACCGTGCGCCACTGCAGGAACGCCTCGTGGGCACGACCCACCGCGTCGGCCACGTCGGCGGCGGAGTGCGCGACGAGCCGACCCATCTCGTGGCCGTCGATCGGCGACGTCGCCGACAGGCCACCTGCGGCGTCGAAGGGATCACCGGCGCCGAGGCGCTGGAGGATGTCGAGGGCACGCGTGCTGACGTCGGTCATGCCGGGGAGACCTTTCCGTGGGAGGCGAAGAGCTGGCCGGAGGTGGTGGCGAAGAGGTCGGCCAGGCGGATGTCCTCCTGGGCGACGAAGCCGGCGTGCGGCAGCACGCCGTCGGCGACGAGCTCGACCACCGACACCGCCGAGGCGGCCGTGGTCCAGCTGATGGCACGCCAGGTGCGGCCGTCGATGTCGATGGGCAGGTAGCCGCGGACGTAGTTCTCGCGGAAGGGTTGACCGGCCTTGGTGCCCTCGACCGCGGCGTGCAGGTAGACGATGTCGTCGTTCACCGGAGGCTTGGCGTCGACGAGGATGCGGCCGACCTCCTCGCGACGCTCGCGCAGGTTGAGCTCGTCGAACAGGAAGTGCATCTGGCGGAAGTGGCCGGGGTAGCGCAGCGTCTTGTAGTCGAGGCGGCTGACCCGTCCATCGTAGGTCTGGCACATGGTGCCGAGGCCACCGGACGTGAGTGCGGCCTCCAGCTCGATGCCGGCGATGAACACGCGCTCCTTCTCGGTCATCGCGGGCACCATCTGACGACGGCCGGAGCGCAGCACCTCGCAGTCGTTGAGGTACTCGTTCACCACGCCCTCGGCCGACCAGTTGAAGGCGTAGCCGAGCAGCCCCGTGGGGTTCTGCGGCAGGGCGCCGACCTTGAGCTCGATGTTGCGGATCTGCTCGAAGCCCTCGGCGAGCGAGGCGCCGACGATGCCGATGAGACCGGGGGCGAGGCCGCACTGCGGCACGAACGCCGACTCCGGACGCTTGGCGCTCAGCTCCACCACCCGGTTGGTGGTGGGCACGTCCTCGGTGAGGTCGAAGTAGTGCGTCCCGGTGTCGTACGCGGCCTCGGCCACGGCGATGTTGAGGTGGTACGGCAGGCAGGAGACGACGGCGTCGACGTCGGTGAGGGCCTTGCGCACGGCCGTGGTGTCGGAGACGTCGACGGCGTGCGACGCGAAGCGCAGGTCGTCGCGCGGCGCTGCGTCGTACCCGACGACGGAGAACTGGGCGCGGACCAGGAGGTCGGCGACGAGCTCGCCGACCTTCCCCAGTCCGAACACCGCGACGGTGTTGATGGATCGGGACACGGGACCTCCTGCAGCCGGCGACGGGTCACGTCGCGTACGGAAGACACCGAGGGGTGGTCGGCGTCACACCGATGCTAGTCAGCAGGAGAGCCCGTGTCTGTACCGACCGGACGGTGCAGTGGTGACGATTGGGTGAAGCCGCCACGTCCGTCACGGTCGACGTCGTCGAGGACGGAGGCGGGGCCGGGGATCTCGTGGACCCGGCGTCCCGCCACCGTGCTCGTCGACGTGCACCGCGTCGACCGGACGAGCCGGTCAGGCGGTGGGGATCGTGGTGGCCTCGGCCCGGTTGGCGGCCGACACGACCGCGCGCAGCGAGGCCATGACGATGTTGGCGTGGATGCCCACGCCCCACACGATCTCGCCGGCGATCTCGCACTCCACGTAGGCCGCGGCGAGCGCGTCACCACCGGACGACAGCGCGTGCTCGGTGTAGTCGAGCACCCGGATGTCGGACCCGGCCTGACGCATGCCGTCGACGAACGCGTCGACCGGGCCGTTGCCCTCGCCCTTGAACGAGCGCTCCTGGCCCCGCACGACGAGGTCGACGACCTGCTGGTCGTGACCGTCGGCCGACGTGGTGGAGCTGAAGGTCACGAGCGAGTACGGCTCCTCGCGCTCGAGGTACTCGCCGCTGAACGCCGCCCAGATGCCGTCGGCAGTGATCTCGCCCGCCTCGCCCTCGGTCAGTGTCTGCACGACCCGGCTGAACTCGATCTGCAGACGTCGCGGCAGGTCGAGCTGGTGCTCGGTCTTCAGCAGGTAGGACACGCCACCCTTGCCGGACTGGCTGTTGACTCGGATGACGGCCTCGTACGTGCGGCCGACGTCGTGCGGGTCGATCGGCAGGTAGGGCGCCTCCCACGGCACCTCCGAGACGTCGACGCCCTGCTCGGCGGCGATGCGGTCGAGGTCCTCCAGGCCCTTCTTGATGGCGTCCTGGTGGGAGCCGGAGAAGGCGGTGTAGACCAGGTCGCCCGCGTACGGGTGACGCGGGTGCACCGGCAGGCTCGTGCAGTACTCGACCGTGCGTCGGACCTCGTCGATGCCGATGCCACCGGCGGTGAAGTCGATCTGCGGGTCGATGCCCTGGCTGAACAGGTTCATGCCGACGGTGACGAGGTCGACGTTGCCGGTGCGCTCGCCGTGGCCGAACAGGCAGCCCTCGACGCGGTCGGCGCCGGCCATCATGGCCAGCTCGGTGGCGGCGACGGCCGTGCCGCGGTCGTTGTGCGGGTGCAGGCTGATCGCCACGTTCTCGCGGTGCTGGACGTTGCGGCCGAACCACTCGATCTGGTCGGCGTACGTGTTGGGCGTGGCCATCTCGACCGTGGCGGGCAGGTTGAGGATGATCTCGCGGCCGTCCTCGGGCTGCCAGACGTCCATGACGGCGTTGCAGACCTCGACGCTGAACTCCAGCTCGGCGCCCGTGAAGATCTCGGGGCTGTACTGGTAGCCGAACGCGGTGCCGGCCATGTTCTGCTCGGCGTGCTTCATGACCAGCTCCGTGCCACGCGTGGCGATGGCCCGCACCTCGTCGCGCGAGGCGTTGAAAACCACGCGTCGGAACAGCGGCGCGACGGCGTTGTACAGGTGGATGTTGGCCCGTCGCGCGCCGGCCAGCGACTGCGTGGTGCGCTCGATCAGGTCCTCGCGCGCCTGGGTCAGCACCGAGATCGTCACGTCGTCGGGGATGACGTCGTCCTCGATGAGCGAGCGGACGAACTGGAAGTCGGTCTCGCTCGCGGACGGGAACCCGACCTCGATCTCCTGGTAGCCCATGCGCACGAGCAGCTCGAACATCCGGCGCTTGCGCACCGGGGTCATGGGGTCGATGAGGGCCTGGTTGCCGTCGCGCAGGTCGGTGGACAGCCAGCGCGGCGCCTGCGTGATGGTCTGCGCGGGCCACGTGCGGTCGGGCAGGTCGATCGGCGCGAAGGGGCGGTAGCGGCCGAACGGCATGGGCGACGCCTTCTGCGGCGAGACGACGTTGCTGGCCAGGCCGTGGTGGCCGGGCTGGGAGCGGGTGGGCTCGGTCATGATGGGCTCTTCCTCGGGGTGTTCGTCTGGGTCATCGTGCGGCCGGTGCATGACGAACTCCGCGCCGAGGGGCCCGACCTAGTGGACCTCGACGCGGCAGAGAAGGAGTCGGCTCGCGTACATCGCAGACCAGACTACCCCACTGCCCGGACTCCCCCACCGTCCAGACACCCCCACCGCCCAGACACCCCTACCGCACTGCACCCTTCCCCGAGGTCGGCCAGACTGGGGGCATGAGCAGCGACCAGTCCACGACCGGCTCCTACGTGACCAGCGGCCAGGAGTTCGACCGCGACATGAACTACATCCCCGACCGGATCACGCGCACCGGCGGCGAGCCGGTGGACGACCGCGGCGCCGGCACGGGCAAGCCCCCGGCCAAGGACGCTCCCCTGTGGCCCGTCGAGGCCGGCCGCTACCGCCTCGTCGCCGCGCTCGCGTGCCCGTGGGCCACCCGCACGGTCATCGTGCGACGTCTGCTCGGGCTCGAGGACGCGATCTCGCTCGGCCTGGCCGGACCCACCCACGACAAGCGCAGCTGGACGTTCGACCTCGACCCCGACGGCGTCGACCCGGTGCTGGGGATCCCCCGCCTGCAGGACGCCTTCTTCGCGCGCTACCCCGACTACCCGCGCGGCATCACCGTGCCCGCGGTGGTGGAGGTCGCCAGCGGCCAGGTGGTCACGAACGACTTCCCGTGGATCACCCACGACTTCTTCTTCGAGTGGACCGACCACCACCGCGACGGAGCCCCCGACCTCTGGCCCGAGGCCACGCGCGACGAGATGGAGGACGTGATGCACCGCGTCTTCACCGAGGTGAACAACGGCGTCTACCGCTGCGGCTTCGCCGGGTCGCAGGCGGCGTACGACTCCGCCTACGACCGGCTCTGGACGGCGCTGGACTGGCTCGAGGAGCGCCTGACCACGCGTCGCTTCCTCATGGGCGACTCGATCACCGAGGCCGACGTGCGCCTGTTCACGACGCTGGCCCGCTTCGACGCGGTCTACCACGGGCACTTCAAGGCCAACCGCCAGACGCTCGCGACGATGCCGGCGCTCTGGGGCTACGCACGCGACCTCTACCAGACCCCCGGCTTCGGTGACGCGACCGACTTCGAGCAGATCAAGCAGCACTACTACGTGGTGCAGACCGACATCAACCCCACGAGCATCGTGCCGAAGGGCCCGGACCTGTCCGGGTGGACGACGGCGCACCACCGCGAGGAGCTGGGCGGCTCCCCGTTCGGCGACGGGACTCCCCCGGCCTGAGCTCTCAGAGGAGGCGGCTCAGCCGCCTCGCCGACTCGACCACCTGGGTGCCCAGCTCGGTGAACCTCGAGGGCTCGATGCGGATCGACGGGCCCGACACGGACAGGGCTCCCACGACGCCGGACCGGGAGAGCACGGCGGCACCGACCGAGCTGATGCCGCTCGACAGACCGTTCTCGTTGACGGAGTAGCCGCGCTCGCGGATGCGCACCAGCTCGGCGCGGATCGTGTCGGGATCGACCAGCGAGCTCGGTGTGCGGGGCTCGAGCGGGCCGGCCAGGTACCGCTCGACGGTGGCGTCGTCGCAGGCCGAGAGGTAGGCCAGGCCGGTGGCGGACGCGTGCAGGGGGATGCGCTCGCCGAGCGGCAGGAAGGCCCTCAGCGCGTGCGACGTGTCCAGCCGCTCCAGCAGGACGAGCACGTCGCCGTCCGGCGCGCAGAGGTGCACCGTCTCGGTCGTCACGAGCTGGAGGTCGCTCATGATCGGCAGCGCCAGGTCGCGCAGGCTCTCGCGGGCCCCGGCGGTCCCGCAGACCGACAGCGCGCGCAGCGACATCGACCACCGCGTCGGCGCCGACCCCGAGCTCTCGACCCACCCGATCTCCTGCAGCGTGAGCAGGCACCGCTGCACCGTGCTCTTGGGGAGGTCGGCCGCACGCGCCAGGTCCGACAGCCCGACCGGCTGGTGCTCCGCGACGTGCTCGAGCACGGCGAAGGCCGTGACCACGCTGGCCGTCGTCATGTCGCCTCCCTGTCCCGCTTGCTCCTGGTCGCTGTGTGGTCTACGTTACACGCTCGTTCCGACAGGCGGCACGTCGGTCCACCAGACGGACCAGGTCGCCTCGTCCCCCACCGACCCTGGAGGAACCATGACCGGTCAGCTGGTCGCGCTCGGCATCTTCGTCGTCGTCTTCGGCATCGCCGCCGCCCGCAACGTGAACATCGGCATCGTCCTGTTCCCCGTCGCCGCCGTGGTCGGCCTCTGGCTCGCCGACATGACGCTCGAGGAGGTGGTCGCCGGGTTCCCGCTCAGCATCCTCGTGCTGCTCGTCGGCGTGACCTACTTCTTCGGCATCGCCCACAGCAACGGCACCATCGACTGGCTCATCGACACCTCGCTGGCGAAGGTCGGGGACCGCGACGCGGTGCTCCCGACGACGTTCTTCCTGCTGACCGCCGCCGTCTCCGCCATGGGCGCGCCCCTCGGCGGCCTGGTGATGGCGCCGATGGGCATGAGCATCGCGCGGAAGCGCGGGATCGATCCCATCCTCATGGCCCTGTCGATGGGCTGCGGACTGAGCGCCGGTGCCTTCGCGCCCACGAGCCTGTTCGGCATCATCACGTGGGGCACGGCCGACAGCGCGGGCATCGACCTCAGCCCCCTCCTGCTGTTCGCCGTGGCCGTCGTCGTCAACCTCGTGCTGCTGGCCGTGGCGCACCTGCTGTTCGGGCGTCGCCGTGGCGTGCGCGGGGAGTCACGTCTGGAGCGCACGCTCGTCGCCCGCGGATCGGCACTGCCCGAGTACGGACAGTCGTCGCTCTCCCTGGACGGCCCTGCCGGCTCCTCCGACGACGCGCCCCGCGACCCCGGCCGACCGAAGCCCCACCAGGTGCTGACCATGGTCTGCATGGTCGCGCTCGTCGTCGCCGTCATCGTGATGGCGCTGGGTGGGCTGGAGCCCGACATCGGGGTGATCGGCTTCGGGCTCGGCGCCGTCCTCGCACTCGTCGACCCCGCCGCGGGCAAGGCCGCGATGACCCGCATCGACTGGGGCTCGGTCCTGCTCGTGGGCGGCATCATCACCTACGTCGGCGTGCTCACCCAGATGGGCGTCATCGACCTGCTCGGCGAGCGCGCGGTCGACGTCGGGTCCCCCGTCGTCGCCGCCCTGCTCCTGTGCGCCGCCGCCGGTCTGATCTCCGCCTTCGCGTCGACCACGGGCATGCTCGCCGCGCTGGTCCCGCTCGCCCTCCCCCTCATCGCCGACGGCGGCATCCCCGGTTGGGCCATGATCTGCGCGATCGGCGTGTGTGCGTCGATCGTCGACGTCTCACCGTTCTCCACCGTGGGCGCGACCTACGTCGCCACCACCGTCGACCCCGACGAGCGGCCCCGGATGACCAGCCTGCTGACCCGGTGGGGCCTGTCCATGGTTGTCATCGGCCCGGTCGCCCTGACCCTCACCCTGATCCTGCCTGGGATGGTGCTCTCATGACCGACGCGACCACGTTCCTCGCCGCCTTCCGCGACACACGGCGACCCGACCGTCCCGACGCGGTGCGCGTGGGCGACCGGACCGCCTCCTGGTCCGAGCTGCGCCGTGCCGCGGCCGCACTCGCGCGGGACCTTCCCGACGACGGACCGGTCGCGGTCTGCGCCGAGCCCACCCTCGACACGGTCGTGGCGGTGGTCGGGTGCCTCGTCGCCGGCGTGCCCGTGGTCCCGGTGCCCCCCGACGCCGGGTCGGCCGAGATCGCCCACGTGGTCGCCGACTCCGCCGCCACCTGCTGGGTCGGGCCGCCACGCGACGGGGTGGAGCTTCCCGTCCTCGCCCTGCCCGACGGCGAGGCGGGGTCCGACGGCGCGCTGCCGACGTCGGCCGAGGACGACGCGCCGGCGATCATCCTCTACACCTCCGGCACCACCGGCGCTCCCAAGGGCGTGGTCATGAGCCACCGTGCGCTGCGGACCGGCATCGAGGGGCTCGCCGACGCCTGGGACTGGACCGATGCCGACGTGGTCGCCCACGGGCTCCCCCTCTTCCACACGCACGGGCTGGTGCTCGGCATCCTCGGGTCGCTGCACGTCGGGTCCCGCGTGGTGCACACCGGGCGGCCCACTCCTGCCGCCTACGCCGCCGCCGGCGGGACGATGTACTTCGGCGTGCCCACCGTGTGGACGCGGATCGCCCGCGACCCCGACGCCGCGCGCGCCCTCGCCCCGGCGCGTCTGCTGGTCTCGGGCAGCGCAGCCCTGCCGGTCCCCGTGTTCGAGCGGCTGCGCGAGCTGACCGGCCACGCGCTCGTCGAGCGGTACGGCATGACGGAGACCATGATCACGCTCAGCACGCGCGCCGACGGTGAGCGTCGTCCCGGCTGGGTCGGCGTCCCCGTGACGGGCGCTCGGACGCGGGTGCGGGGCGAGGACGGGCAGGACGTGCCCGCGGATGGTGAGACCGTCGGCCGGCTCGAGGTGAGCGGTCCGATGCTCTTCGAGGGCTACCTGAACCTGCCCGAGGTCACCGCCGAGGTGCTCGGTCCCGACGGCTGGTTCTCGACCGGCGACCTCGCGACGAAGGACGCCCACGGCCTCCACCGCATCGTCGGGCGCGAGTCGGTCGACCTGATCAAGTCCGGCGGGTACCGCATCGGGGCGGGTGAGATCGAGACCTCGCTGCTCGCCGTGCCGGAGGTGCTGGAGGTCGCCGTCCTAGGCCTCCCGGACGAGGACCTCGGCCAGCGCATCGTCGCCTACACGGTGGTGGCCCCCGGGCACGGGACCGACGAGCTCGCGGCCCGCCTGGTGGACCACGTGGCCGACGACCTGGCCTGGCACAAGCGACCGCGGGAGGTCCGGTTCGTCGAGACGCTCCCGCGCAACGCGATGGGCAAGGTGCAGAAGAAGTCCCTGCTCGACACGGCCGCGGGCGCGGGCGACGGCGCACCTGCCTGACGTGTGCGCGCCGGTTCGGGCCGTCAGAGGTAGGTGGTGCGCGTCATCTGCCGGTCGGAGGTAGGTGGGACGCGGATACGGGCGCCCATTCCGCGCGCTGCCTACCTCTCACCCGGCCGTTCCGCGCGCTGCCTACCTCTCACCGGGCTAGCCGCGTCGCCAGAGCGACCGCGGAAGGAAGCGCGCTCGCAGCCGCTCGAGGCGGGACCCGGACTCCCGGACCTGGTCGACCACCCGGCGCACGCTCTCGCGCTCGTCGGAGACGTCGGTACCGGGACGGGCGTACCGCGACCGCTCCACCGCGGTGACCACGCGACGCAGGTCGTCGGGGTCGACCCGGGGAGCGACGACGTCGGCCAGGCCCCGCGGGGTGCCGGCCGCCGGGACCGCCAGGCCCACGTCGAGCGCGGACGCCTCGACCTCGCGCCACCACGGGTCGGGAGCGGAGCCACCCAGCCGCCGACGTCGCTGGACGTACCGCAGCGCACCGGGCAGCAGCGCGGCGACGAGCAGCCCGAGTCCCACTGTGGCCGCCGTGCGCGGGGCCGTCGGGGCGGCGTCGTCGACACCCACGGCCTCCTGCGTCACGGACCCACCGCGGTCGGCCGCGTCCGCCTGGCGCTGAGGCGTCGACTCGTCCGTCGTGTCGTCGCTCGTGTCGGACTCGGGGGCGTCGGGCTCCTCGAACCCGGTGCGGGCGCCGACCCCGGGCGTCGGCTCGAAGCCCACCCAGCCCACGCCGTCGAAGTACAGCTCGGGCCATGCGTGCAGGTCGTCGGACGTGACCTCGTACACCGCGTCACCGTCGTCGTCGTTGCCGACCGCCTGGCCCGGCGCGTACCCGACCGCGATGCGCGAGGGGATGCCCAGCTCGCGGGCCATGACGGCCATGGCCGAGGAGAAGTGCACGCAGTACCCGGCCTTCTCCTCCAGGAACGTCTCCAGGACGCGCACGCCGTTGCCGTCGTAGTCCTCGGCCACCGGGGCGGTCTCGGAGTAGACGAAGTTGTCGCGCAGGTAGTCCTGGACCGCGACCGCCCGGTCGTAGTCGTTGGTGGCGTCGGCGGTGACCTCCCGCGCGGTGTCGCCCACCACGGCCGGCACGTCACCGGGCAGGCTGAGGTACGTCTGCAGCGACGCCCCGACGCCGGTGCCGGTGGACAGGGCGCGCATCTGCTCGGCCGTCGGCTGCCGGTCGAGGCTGGTGACGGAGTAGTCCTGGCCCACGGTGGTGGCGGAGCGGGAGGTGACCGTCAGCCCCGCCCTCTGGTACGTCCACGCCCCCCGCAGCCCGTCGATGTCGAGTGCCGGGTACGGCACGGGCAGCATGGTGCTGCGCAGCTCGTCGATGCGCACGCGGGTCGTCGCCTCGGTCGTGGGGATGTCGTCGTCGATGGCGATGCGGCTCTCGAACGCGTCGCCCGCCTGCGACCGGGCAGGACGCCACGTGCGCCCCTCGAAGTCGCGGAGCACGGCGACCTTCAGGTAGGGCGGGCTGTCGAGCGTGGTGGTGTACGTGGCGGCGACCGCCGAGCTGTTGCGGCGCAGGTTCTGCCCGAGCTGGAGCATCGGGTTGATGCCGCGCCCGAACACCTGCGGCGGCGGCTCGCCCCAGGGCTTGGCCACGGCCGTGACGTCGGGCATGACCGGCGGGAGCAGCACGCCGACGAGCAGGGCCGACCCTCCGAGCCCGAGGGCGGGGACCACCGTGGACCAGCCGCGGGCCGCGCTCTGCGTGCGGACCCGCAGCAGCACGAGCCACAGGGCGGCCGGGACGACGAAGAGCCACACCGAGGGAGTCTCGCCCGACACCAGCGCGGGTGCCGCGTACACCGAGACCAGGATCGCGCCGACGAGCAGGGCACCGTGGCGCAGTCGCAGCAGCAGCTCCACCAGCAGGATCAGTGCGCCGAACGCCCCGGCGAGCAGCAGGACGATCGGCCGGGCGGCCGCGGCAGGAGCGGCCTCCTCCATGACCAGCACCTGGGCGCGCTCGAGCGACGACCACAGCCCGGTCAGGGTCGACCAGGTGGGCACGAGACCGGCGAAGGTCTCCGGCACGAAGACCCACCCCAGCACCAGCACCAGCACGACGGCCCCGACCGGGACCGCGAGCCGTGGGGCCAACGACCCGAGCACCCCGCACACCAGGGCCACGAGCCCCGCGACGAGCGTGGTGGTGACCCACCAGTCGCGTCCCTCGACGACCGTCGTGTAGCCGAGGAGAAGGGCGGCAAGCGCGGTGAGCACCAGCAGGTGCTCGAGCCACGGTCGGCGTCGGGCCGCGGTCACGGCCCGTCGGGTGGAGGGTTCAGGACGCAGCACGGGACCGGCTCACCCCCAGGTCGGACCAGAGCTCGGCGACGTCGTCCTGGGCGGTGTAGGTGACGTAGCGCCACCCGGCGGCCGAGAGCACGTCGAGGGCGGCGTCACGCGTGCCGGCGCCGACGAGCGCCAGCACCGTGGTGGCGTGCGAGAGCGCGTCGACCCACTCGGCCGCGCGATCGGTGTCGGGCCGACCGAGCACGGCGAAGACGGTCCGCTCCCCCGGGTCGATCCCGTCGAGGGTCGGAGCGGTGGACGGCTCGAGCACGGCGAGGTCGACGAGCGCGTCGTCGAGCACGTCCCCGTCGTCGAGCACGCGGTCGACGGCGCTCCCCGTGGCACGGACCGCGACGGCGTAGCCGACCCGGACCAGGTGCCCGAGCACGGATGCGGTGGCGCTCACGGCCCACTCCAGCTCCGGGGAGTACACCCAGTCGCCGCCGTCCCGCCCTGTCGCGTGGGACCCGGCACGCGTCTCGAGGACCAGGCCGGCGCGCGGGTTCACCTGCTGCTCCTCCTGGCGCACCATGAGCTCGCCTCGGTGGGCGGTGGCCTTCCAGTGCATGCGCTTGAGGGCGTCGCCGGGCATGTAGGAGCGGGCGACCACGTCGTCCTCACCGATGCCGGCGTTCTGGGGCGCGGCGCGGCTGGCGCCGTCGTGGTCGGCACCGTGCGGGGCCAACGGCCACAACGTGTGCCGGCGCGGCAGCACCACGAGGTCCTGCGCACCACCGAAGGAGTGGCGCCGCAGCACCAGGCCGAACGGATCGACCACCTCGACGCGCAGCGGGCCGATCGCGTGCCGTCCACGTCGCAGACCCTGCACGGAGTATCGGAACCTGACCTGGGACCGGCGCGTGCGGCTTCCACCGAGGGCCGGGAGCACACCGCTGGCCTCGGCGCTCAGCCCGTTCGGGACCGTGTCGACCCAGCGCGCCTCGAGCGCCGGGAGGACCGACAAGTTCGAGACCCGGACGGTCGCCGTCGTCATCGCCCCCGGCGACACGACCTCGGGCGAGAAGGTGCGCTCGATCGCGACCTTCGACTGCCCCGCGACCACGAAGACGGCGGCCATGACCACCAGGCCCAGCAGCATGGCCGAGACGCTGAGCAGCGCAGGAAGGGACAGGGCGGGCGCGGCGACCAGCAGCACGCCGGCCGCCACCAGGAAGCCGATCCCCCGCGGCGTGAGGCGGACGGAGGACCAGCTGCGCAGCGACGTGCGCCTCACGGCGTCCTCGAGCGGCACGGGCTCATCGGGGCTCGACCGCCCCCTGAGGCACCGGGGTGGCGGCGACGATCCGCTGCACGGTCTCCTCGGCGGGCGCCGACCCACGGGCCGGGACGAGCCGGTGCGGCAGCACCAGGCCCGTGAGCGCGTCGACGTCGTCGGGGAGCACGTACTCGCGGTCGTGGACGAAGGCGCGCGCCTTGGCTGCCCGGACCAGCTGCAGCGTGGCGCGTGGGCTGGCGCCGAGCCGCAGGGCGGCGTCGTCGCGCGTGGCCCGGGCCAGGTCGACGCAGTAGCGCTCCACGGCCTCGGAGACGAACACCGCGCGGGTGCGGACGATCATCTCGCGCACCTCGTCGATCGTGACCACGGGACGCAGCCGGTCGAGCGGGTTGTCGACGTCGCGGTCGCGCACCATCTCCAGCTCCGCGGCGGCGTCGGGGTAGCCCATGGAGATGCGTGCGGTGAACCGGTCGCGCTGGGCCTCGGGGAGGGCGTACGTCCCCTCCATCTCGTACGGGTTCTGCGTGGCGATCACGCTGAACGGCGTGGCGAGGGGGTGGGTGTGGCCGTCGACCGTGACCTGCCGCTCCTCCATCGCCTCGAGCAGCGCCGACTGGGTCTTGGGCGACGCCCGGTTGATCTCGTCGCCGATGACGATGTTCGCGAAGACGGCACCGGGCTTGAACTCGAACTCCCCGCGCTGCTGGTTGTAGGCCGAGACACCGGTGATGTCGGAGGGCAGCAGATCGGGGGTGAACTGGATGCGCCGGACGGATCCGTCGACGCTGCGTGCGAGGGCTCGGGCGAGGACCGTCTTGCCGACGCCGGGGACGTCCTCGATCAGCAGATGTCCCTCGGCGAGCAGCACCACGAGGGCGGCCTCGACCGCGTCGGGCTTGCCGTCGACGACGGACTCGATGTTGGCCAGCACGCGACGGGCGGCGGCGCGGGCGTCGTCCATGGGACTCCCTCGGTCGGGTTCTCGGGACGGCACCATCATCCCCTGCAAGGCTCAACGGCGCACAGGAGCGAAGAGTTTCCGCCCGGGTCGATCGAGGCGCGACCGCCGCCCGTCGCGTCGCTCAGGCCTCCTCGTCGCCGAGCAGCGTGGCGTGCGCGATGCCCGCGACGACGGCACCCAGGACGGGCGCCAGGACGAACACCCACACCTGCGCGAGGGCGTCACCACCCGCGAACCAGGCGACGCCGAGGGACCGGGCGGGGTTCACCGACGTGTTGCTCACCGGGATGCTCACCAGGTGGATGAGGGTCAGCGCGAGGCCGATCGCCACGCCGGAGAAGCCGACCGCGGCCCGCTTGGCCGACGCACCGAGGATCACGAAGAGGAAGAAGGCGGTGAGGACGACCTCGGTGGCCACCACGGCCCACAGGCCGTAGCCGCCGGGCGAGCGGTCACCGAAGCCGTTGGTCGCGAAGCCCGACGCCACGGCGTCGAAGCCGGGCTTGCCGTGCGCGATGGCCAGCAGGACGGCACCGGCCACGGTGGCACCGACGACCTGGGCCGCGACGTAGGCGGGGACGTCCTTCCACGCGAACCGGCGAGCCGCCGCCAGCCCGACGGACACCGCCGGGTTGAAGTGGCCGCCGGAGACGGGGCCGAAGGCGTAGGCGCCGGTCAGGACGGTCAGGCCGAACGCCAGCGCGACGCCGACGGTCCCGACCTCCTTGCTGGCAAGGACGGCGGTGCCGCAACCGCCGAGGACGAGCCAGAAGGTGCCGAGACCTTCGGCGCCGAGGCGTTGGGCGGTGGTGGGCGGGGTCGTGCTGCTCACGGCAGCTCCTCTCGTTCGTGCGTCGGTGGCAGGGTTGTCAGCGACGGCCGCGACGTCGGTGGCTCAGGCTGCGGTTCCGGTTGCGGTTGCTCTCCTCGAGCCTGCGCTTGGCCATCGGAAGCCCGACGAGCGCGAGCAGCTTCCAGACGATCCAGCCGAGCAGGGCGAAGGCGTTGCGCTTGGGTCGAGCCATGGGAGGTCTCCAGTCGTCGCGGGGTTGGGTGGACATGGATGAGTGGGGTCGAGAAGGTCATTCGTCACGCACGGGGCGCTATGACGTGGGTCACCGATCCCGCGTGCACGCGCCAGGCGGTGGCGCAGGACAGCCGGCCGGGCAAGACTGGGGCGATGCGCTGCGAACCTCGATCCGGGACGGACGTGACGCCGTGACCACGCTCCTGGTGGTGCGCCACACCCCCACCCGAGGCACCGCGGCCCTCGGCGACGCCCTCGTCTCGGGCGCGAACGACGACGCGATCGAGGGTGTCGAGGTGCGGGCACTGGCTCCCGACGAGACGTCGGCCGCGGACGTGCTCGCCGCCGACGGCATCGTGGTGCTGTGCCCGGCGAACTTCGGCTACATGTCGGGGCTCGTGAAGGACCTGTTCGACCGGACGTTCCTCGACATCGGCGGGGCCCTCTCCGACGACGGTGGGGGCGCGCCCGCCTCGGGCCGCCTGCCCTACGCCCTCGTGGTGCACGGCCGCTACGACACGGAGGGTGCCGTGCGCTCGCTGCGCTCCATCGCCGAGGCCCTCCCCTGGCGCCAGGCCGCCGAGCCCCTGCAGGTCCTGGGCGACGTCGACGACGACCACCTGGCAGCCGCGTACGAGGTGGGCGCGACGCTCGCCGCCCTGCTCAGCGACTGACGGAGTCTCCGACCGCGCCTTGGGCGCTCGCTGCTGCGTCGCTCGGCTGGGCTCTCCCCGTGCCGCGACGTCGCTCGGCTGGGTCTGTCCTCGCTGCTGCGTCGCTGCAGGGGGTCTGGCCTTGCTGCTGCGTTGCTGTGGCTGCGAGTGGGCGTGGTCTCCGAAAGGGCCTCGACCGGAGCGGGGGGTCTCGTGCCGGTTGGGTCTGCGGGGCGCGGCCACGATTCTTCCTCTGCGCGGGATCCACGCACGATGCTTCCTTCGCGTGGACCGTGCCACGCGAATGAAGCATCGTGGCGACGAAAAGGGCCCCGTACGGGCAGTGATTCTCCTTCTGCGTGGAACGGTCCGCACAAAGGGAGAATCTCTGCCCACCCGCCGCGCACCGAAGCCCCGCTGGACGCAGGATTCTGCCTTCGCGTGCAGAAGCCCGAACGATGCTGCGTTCACGACGGGATCCCGTAGCGAACGCAGCATCCTTCGCCCCCTCACGCACGAACGCAGAATCGTGCGTCCCCCGAGCCACGCTCCGAGAGCTCACCCGACCCCGGACCCCTCCGCCGGTCGAGGCCCTTTCGGAGACCGAGCCGACTCGCAGCCACAGCGACGCAGCAGCAAGGAACGACCAGCCCGGAGCGAAGCAGCAGCAAGGAACGACCAGCCCGGAGCGACGCAGACGCAAGGCGCGACCAGGCCGAGACGACGCCGCCGCAGTCGAGGCCCACCCACAGCCACGCAGCCGCAGGTCGAGACCCAGCCGGAGCAGCGCAGCGGCACGTGATGACCGAGCCGACGCAACGCAGCAGAAGGACGACGCGCCGACCTTTGCCTCTCCTGGGATCATGGAGGCATGACGCTTCCCACCGGTCTGCCCACGCTCACGGCCGGCGCCCACGACGCCGAGGCCGGCGAGGCGTGCGTCATGGAGTACGTCTCGGTGCTGGCGGGCGAGCCGTGGAGCGACCGCCCGGAGTGCACCCACCCGCTGCTCGCGCACGAGGCGAGGGTCGCGAACGACCTCTCCAGCGACGCCGACCGCCACCGCCTGGTCCCGCTCGTCGGACGCCTCTTCGGCACGAGCGAGGACTCGGTGGAGCTGCGGACCCGCCTGCGGCTGGCCCAGGCCCGCCAGGTGCTGCGTCTCGTCGATCCCACGGCACGGGCCGGCGCACAGGGCTACGCGGACCGCACGCTCGCGCTGCTCGACTCCCACGACGGCGACCTGCACGACAGCACGGACGTCGAGCAGGTGGCCGCGGCCTGGGAGGTCGCGCGGACGACCCCGAGCCGCGAGGGCGACCTCGACGAGGACCACGCCGACCACCACCGCAACGCGTCGCGGATCATGGCGTTCGCCGCGGCCCCCGACCTGACCGCACCCGAGGCGTGGTCCCTCGCGACGCTCGCCGTCGCGCACCGCGTGGCTGCCGGCGAGTGCCGCGCCGACTGCGCCGACGGCCAGGCGCGTGCTCGTCGCATGGTCCGCGACCTCGGCGAGCTGATCGACGTCTACGACGAGATCACCGGCCGCGTCCCCGACCCCGTCTCGCCACGCGACGCCCGCACCCTCGCCGCCCACCTGTGAGCCCTGGCTCACGACGACGATGACGTCCAGGACGTGGGCCACCCTCGCGGTCGTGGTGCTGCTGGCGGGGTGCTCGGCAGGCGCTGACAGGGATGCGGCCGGTGGCGCCGACCCCCTCGCAGCGGGGTGCGACCTCGTCGAGAAGCACGTGGACGGCGACGTCCCACGGGACGACGTCGCAGCGATGCGCACGTTCGCCGACGCCCTCACGGCGGAGGCCGACACCCTGTCGACGTCCGACGCCGCCGAGCTCCGACCGCTGGCCCGTGCGGCTGCCGCAGTGGCGACGACGCCGAGGGGCACCGAGGCCGCCGTCGTGCACGCCGACTACCTGAGGACGCTGGCGGCCACGGCCGACGTGTGCGAGGCCGCCGGCTCCCCCGCGACCTAGCGCCGCTCGCCCTTCGGGCAGCGGTGGGTTCAGGGGCGGCGCGACGTCCAGGCGAGCAGGTCGTCGACCGGCCACGTGTTGACGATGCGATCGGTGGGCACGCCCAGAGCGGCGGCACGGGCGCACCCGTGGTCCAGGAAGTCGAGCTGGCCGGGTGCGTGCGCGTCGGAGTCGATGCTGAACAGGCAGCCGGCGTCGAGCGCCAGCGCCACCAGGTCGTCCGGCGGATCCGCCCGCTCGGGACGGGCGTTGATCTCGACGGCCACGCCGTGCTCGGCGCAGGCGGCGAACACCCGCTTCGCGTCGAACCTGCTCGGCGGCCGCTTCCCCCGCGAGCCTTCCACGAGCCGACCGGTGCAGTGGCCGAGCACGTCCGTGGCCGGGTGCCGCACCGCGCCGAGCATCCGCCGCGTCATCGCGATGCTGTCGGCCCGCAGGTCCGAGTGCACGCTCGCCACCACGACGTCCAGCCGGTCGAGCAGGGCGTCGTCCTGGTCCAGCGACCCGTCCTTGAGGATGTCGACCTCGATGCCCGAGAGGACCCTGACGCCGTCGACCTCGGCGTCCACCTCGGCGAGGAGCTCCAGCTGCGCCTCGAGCCGGTCGGCCGTCAGCCCGTTCGCGATCGTCAGGCGTGGCGAGTGGTCGGTGATCGCGAGGTACTCGTGCCCGAGCCGAGCCGCCGTCCGAGCCATCAGCTCGAGCGGTGAACCGCCGTCGGACCAGTCGGTGTGGGCGTGCAGGTCCCCACGCAACGTCGCCCGCACCTGCTCGCCGCCCGGGACGAGCGGACCCTCCCCCTGCTCCCGCAGCTCGACGAGGTAGGCGGGCACCCTCCCCTGCAGCGCCTCGACGACGACACCGGCCGTTCGTTCGCCGATGCCGTCGACCGTCCGCAACCGACCCGCGGAGGCCAGCTGCTCGACGTCGTCACGCGAGGCGAGCGTGCGGGCGGCCCTGCGGAAGGCCTCGACCCGGTAGGTCGATCCGCGGGCACGCTCCAGCCAGAAGCCGATCTCGTCGAGCGCCGACACGGGGTCCATGACGCCATCGTGTCGCGGTCGCCGAGGGGCCGCCAGTGCACGGGTACGGTCGTCCCATGGTCCGCCGTCACGTCGTCGTCCACGGTCGGGTGCAGGGGGTCTTCTTCCGCGCCTCGTGCGAGCAGGAGGCGGGCCGCCTCGGCCTGGCCGGCTGGGTCACCAACCGACCCGACGGCACGGTCGAGGCGGTCTTCGAGGGTGAGCCGGCCGCCGTCGACCAGATGGTCGCCTGGTGCCGTGGCGGACCTCCGCGCGCCTCGGTGACCGAGATGGTCGTCACCGACGAGGAGCCGCAGGGCGAGTCGGGCTTCAGGACCGTCTGACCCCGACCCGGCTCAGAAGCCGAGCTTGCGCAGCTGCTTGGGGTCGCGCTGCCAGTCCTTGGCCACCTTCACGTGCAGGTCGAGGTGCACCGGCGTGCCCAGGAGGCGCTCGATCTGGCCGCGGGAGGTCGTGCCGATCTCCTTGAGCCGCGCACCCTTGCGACCGATGACGATGCCCTTCTGGCTGTCGCGCTCGACGTACACGTTGACCCGCACGTCGAGCAGCGGGCGGTCGGCCGGACGATCCTCGCGCGGGGTCATCTCGTCGACCACGACGGCGATGGAGTGCGGCAGCTCGTCGTGCACACCCTCCAGGGCGGCCTCGCGCACGATCTCGGCGACCAGCGTCGTCTCGGGCTCGTCGGTGAGCTGACCCTCGGGATACAGGGCCGGGCCCTCGGGCAGCGTGGCCACCAGCAGGTCCGACAGCAGGCCGACCTGGTCGCCGTTGACGGCCGAGACGGGCACGATCTCACGCCACTCCAGACCAGCGGCACGACCGGCCTCCTGCACCGCCATCAGCTGCTGCCCGACGCGCTCGGGTGCCACGAGGTCGGTCTTGGTGACGACGGCCAGCACGGGCGCCCGCCGGATCCTGGCCAGCTCGGCCACGAGGAAGCGGTCCCCGGGCCCGATCTTCTGGTCGGCGGGGAAGCACATCGCGATCGTGTCGACCTCGGCCCACGTGGTGCGGACGATGTCGTTGAGGCGTTGTCCCAGCGTGTTCCGCGGTCGGTGCAGGCCGGGCGTGTCGACCAGCACGAGCTGGGCGTCGGGGCGGTGCACGAGCCCACGGATGGCGTGCCGCGTGGTCTGCGGCTTCGACGACGTGATGGCGACCTTCTCACCCACCAGCGCGTTCGTGAGCGTGGACTTGCCGGCGTTGGGGCGGCCGACGAAGCAGGCGAAGCCGGACCGGAAGCTCATGTGGTCGTCCTGTCGACGACCCGACCGGCCGGGTCGGCCAGGAGCACCGGCACCCCGTTGCCGGCGAGGTCGCGCACGGGTGCGACATCGGGCAGGTCGTCGGCGACCACCAGGGCAGCCTCGAGGCCGCGCGCGCCCGACGACACCGCCATGGCCACGGCCAGCTCGAGCGCCCCGACCCGGACCGACGGGAGGTCGACCTGGGCGGCTGCGTAGGTGCGCCCGTCGAGGTCGCGCACGGCAGCCCCCGCGGGAGCCTGCGTGCGTGCTCGCGTGGCTCGTGCGAGCGTCACCAGCTTGGCGTCCTCCGGGGCGAGGGTCACCAGGTCGCTGTCGGGTCGGTCAGTCACGGGATCCTCCGTTGCTCGGCTCGGACACGGGCTCGGGCTCCAGGCGCGACACGTGCACGCGTCCGATGCGGTTGCGGCGTCCGCTGGGTGCCTCGGCCACGAGCCGCAGACCGTCGATCTCGACCGTGCTGCCGGGGATCGGCACCTTGCCGAGGTGCTTGGCGACCAGGCCGCCGACCGAGTCGACGTCCTCGTCGTCGAGGTCGATGTCGAACAGCTCGCCCAGGTCGTCGACGTCGTAGCGTGCGCTCACCCGGTAGGACCCGTCCGACAACGCCTCGAGCTCGTCGGGCTCGGTGTCGTACTCGTCGGTGATCTCACCGACGATCTCCTCGAGGATGTCCTCGATGGTGACCATGCCCGACGTGCCGCCGAACTCGTCGACGACGATCGCGACGTGGGTGCGCTGCGCCTGCATCTCCTTCAGGAGGTCGTCGGCCGGCTTGGTGTCGGGGACGAACAGGCACGGTCGCATGATCGAGTCAACCTTCTCGGTGGACTCGGCCACATGATTGTCGAAGACGCGCTTGGTGACGTCCTTCAGGTAGGCCATCCCCAGGACGTCGTCGAGGTTCTCGCCGATCACGGGGACCCGCGAGTACCCGCTGCGCAGGCTGAGGGACATGGTCTGGCGCAGCGTCTTGGAGTGCTCGATGAACACGAGGTCGGGCCGCGGCACCATCACCTCGCGCACGATCGTGTCGCCCAGCTCGAAGACCGACTGGATCATCTTGGACTCGTCGGACTCGATGACGCTGCTGGCCGCCGCCAGGTCGACCAGCTCGCGGACCTCGACCTCCGAGGCGAACGGGCCCTCGCGGAAGCCACGTCCGGGCGTCAGGGCGTTGCCGACGACGATCAGCAGGCGCGGAACCGGCCCCAGGAGGGCGGTGAGGAGTCGCACGGGTCCGGCGGACGCGAGCGCGACCGACTCGCTGTGCTGGCGCCCGAGAGTGCGGGGACCGACGCCGATGAGGACGTAGGAGACGACGACCATGATGGCGACGGCCACGCCGATCTGCCACCACAGCCCGTCGACGTAGTCGTCGACGACGAGGGCGACGAGCACGATGGCCGCCGTCTCGCACACGACCCGCAGCAGCAGCACGGCGTTCAGGGCCGGGGCAGGGTCCTCGAGGATGCGGCTGAGCGCCGCCGCACCACCGCGACCCTCGTCGCCGAGCTCGGCCGCGCGTGCGCGCGAGAACGAGGACAGAGCAGCGTCGATGCTCGCGAACAGACCGGCGAGGATCGCCAGGACGATCGACGCGACGATCGCCACGGTCATCGCGGCGTGTCCTTCGGCTCGACGGCTCCGGACCCGGTGGCCAGGGAGCCCTCCTCGACGTCCGTGCCGGCCGCCGCTCGTTGCCACTCCAGGAGCAGACGACCCTGGATGCCGAACATCTCGGCGTGCTCCTCGGCGGTGGCGTGGTCGTAGCCCAGCAGGTGGAGGATGCCGTGGACGGTGAGCAGCTCGATCTCGTCGGACGGATCGTGCCCGGCCGCCGGGGCCTGCTGCGCCGCCACCTGGGGGCAGAGCGCGATGTCGCCGAGATAGCCCTCGGGCTCCTCCTCGGGCTCGCGGTCCTGCCGGCCCGGCGAGAGCTCGTCCATGGGGAAGGAGAGCACGTCGGTGGGGCCCTTCTTGCCCATCCACTGCTCGTTGAGCACGGCGATGGTGTCGGTGTCGACCAGGCGGACGGTCAGCTCGGTGGCCGGGTGCAGCCGCATGCGTCGCATGACGAACCGGCAGAGCCGGGTGAGGGCGACGACGTCGACGCCCTGCCCCGACTCATCGAGGACGTCGACGTTCATGGTCCACCTGCCCCGGGCCCGACGCCGACTCGAAGGCGTCGTAGGCAGCGACGATGCGACCGACCAGCTTGTGGCGGACGACGTCCTGCGACGTGAGCGTGGAGAAGTGGATGTCCTTGACGTCGGCGAGGATGTCGCGCACGACGCGCAGACCGCTCTTCTGGCCCGACGGCAGGTCGACCTGGCTGACGTCGCCGGTGACGACGATCTGGGAGCCGAAGCCGAGCCGGGTGAGGAACATCTTCATCTGCTCGGGCGTGGTGTTCTGCGCCTCGTCGAGGATGATGAACGCGTCCTGCAGGGTGCGGCCGCGCATGTACGCCAGCGGCGCGATCTCGATGGTCCCGCTGGTGAGCAGCTTGGGGATCGTCTCGGGATCGAGCATGTCGTGCAGCGCGTCGTAGAGCGGACGCAGGTAGGGGTCGATCTTCTCGCTGAGCGTGCCGGGCAGGTAGCCCAGCCGCTCCCCCGCCTCGACCGCGGGCCGCGTGAGGATGATGCGGGTGATCTCCTTGGCCTGCAGCGCCTGCACGGCCTTGGCCATGGCGAGGTAGGTCTTGCCGGTGCCGGCCGGGCCGATGCCGAAGACGATCGTGTGCTTGTCGATCGCGTCGACGTACTTCTTCTGGTTGAGCGTCTTGGGCCGGATGGTTCGGCCACGGTTGCTCAGGATGTTCAGGCTGAGCACCTCGGCCGGGCGCTCCTGGGTCTCGGTGCGCAGCATCGAGATGCTGCGCTCGACCGTCTCGGCCGTGAGGCCCTGGCCGGTGCGCACGATGGCGACGAGCTCGTCGAGCAGCCGCTCCACGAGGGCCACCTCGCCGGGCTCGCCGGTGACGGTCACGACGTTGCCGCGCGCGTGCACGGTGGCGTCGAAGGCGTCCTCGACGATGCGCAGGAACGCGTCGGCCGGACCGTAGAGGGCGACGGTGTCGATGCTGGTCGGGACGGTGAAGGTGTGGGGTCGCTGGTCCCCGGGCAAGTCAGAAGTCATGTCTGCCCACCATCGTACGGGGGGCAGGCGACACGCGCGCAACCCACGACCGGCGTCGCGGGCTCGTCCCGTGGCCGACGAGGACCCCGGGACCCGGGGACGTCAGCCCGGGGGCCAGCCCAGGGCACGGCCGGCGAGGACGTGCCCGTGGCAGTGGAAGACGGTCTGGTGGGCGTCGGCGCCGGTGTTGAACACGAGTCGGTAGGAGCCGCCCGCCTCCTGCGCCACGCGACGCGCGAGCCGCAGCAGCCCGACCGCCGCCTCCGGCTCGGCCTCGGCGAGGCTGCCGACGTCGGGCTGGTGGACCCGCGGGATCACCAGCACGTGGGTGGGCGCCTGCGGGCTGATGTCGCGGAACGCGAGCGCGTGCTCGTCCTCGGCCACCACGTCGGCGGGTACCCGACCGGCGACGATCGCGCAGAACAGGCAGTCGTCTTGGCTCATGGTTCCTTCCTACCGCACCTCAGCGGAAGGCGTCCTTGATGCGCCCGAACATGCCGTGCCGGTGCGTCGAGCCCATCTGCGCCTCGGGACGGTCCTCGCCGCGCAGCTCGGCCAGCTGCTTGAGCAGCTCGCGCTGCTCGTCGTCGAGCCGGTCCGGGGTCTCGACGACCATCTCGACCACGAGGTCGCCGCGACCGGGGCCGCGCAGCCGCGGCACGCCCTGGCCACGCAGCGTCAGGGTCTCGCCGGACTGGGTGCCCGCAGGCACCTCCAGGCCCACGGTGTCGGGCCCGTCCTGGTCGGCCAGGTCGGCCTCGAGCGTCGGCAGGTCGACGTGCGTGCCGAGGGCCGCAGCGGTCATCGGCAGGGTGACCTGGCAGCGCAGCTGGTCGCCCTTGCGGGTGAAGACGGGGTGACGGGCCACCTCGACCTCGATGTAGAGGTCGCCGGGGGGTCCTCCGCCGGGGCCGACCTCGCCCTCGCCGGCCAGCTGGATGCGGGTGCCCTGGTCGACGCCGGCAGGGATCGAGACGGTGAGCGAGCGACGCGACCGGACCCGGCCGTCGCCGTTGCACTCGTGGCACGGATCGGGGATGACCGAGCCGAAGCCGTGGCAGGTCGGGCACGGGCGGGCGGTCCGGACGCTGCCCAGCGGCGTGCGCTGCACGTGCTGCACCTCGCCGTGCCCGTGGCACGTGCCGCAGGTGACGGCCTCGGAGTCGTCCTCGGCACCGCTGCCGTCGCAGCGCGTGCACACGACCGCCGTGTCGACCTTGATGTCGTGGGTGACGCCGAACGCGGCCTCAGCGAGGTCGACCTGCAGGCGGAGCAACGCGTCCTGGCCACGCTGGACGCGCGAGCGCGGCCCGCGGGTGTTGCCCCCGCCGCCGAAGAACGCGTCCATGATGTCGTCGAAGCTGAAGCCGCCGCCGGCGAAGCCCCCCGCGCCGCCCCCGCCGCCGAGCGGGTTGCCGCCGCGGTCGTAGACCGACTTCTTCTGCGGGTCGGAGAGCACCTCGTAGGCGGTCGTGACCTCCTTGAAGCGGTCGGCCGCGTCGGGTGCGTCGTTCACGTCGGGGTGCAGCTGGCGCGCGAGCCGGCGGTACGCCTTCTTGAGCTCCTCGGGCGTCGCCGACCGGGACACGCCCAGCAGCTCGTAGTAGTCCTGTGCCATTGGTCCTTCGTCCTGTTCAGCCGTCCGCCAGCTGTCGCCCGACGTAGCGGGCGACCGCGCCGACGGCGGCCATGGTTCCTGGATAGTCCATGCGGGTGGGTCCGAGCGTGCCCAACGTGGCGAGCGCCTGCTCGGGGGTGCCGTACGCCGAGGAGACGACGGCGGTGCCCGCCAGTCCCTCGCTACCGGTCTCGAGGCCGATGCGCACGGTGGGGTCGGTGGTCGCCTCGCCGAGGAGCTTCAGGAGCACGACCTGCTCCTCGAGCGCCTCGAGGACGGGGCGGATCGAGGAGTCGAAGTCGCGGCCGAAGCGCGCCAGGTTGGCGGTGCCGCCCACGGCGATGCGCTCGTCGGACCGCTCGTCGGAGAACACGTGCGTGAGCGTCGTGACCACCGACGTGACGAGAGGCCGGTCGGTCTCGGCGAACGTGCCGATCACCTCGGCCAGGCGCAACGACGCCTCGGGCAGCCGCTGCCCGATGGTGGCGGTCATGATGCGGGAGCGCACGTCGGACAGCAGCACGTCGCCCGGCGTGGACTCGAGCTCGACGACACGCTGCTCCACCCGGCCGCTGCTGGTGATCACCACGAGCAGCACGCGTGCGTGCTCGAGCGCGACGACCTCGACGTGGCGCACGGTGGAGCGGGTCAGCGACGGGTACTGCACGATCGCGACCTGGTTGGTCAGCTGGGCCAGCACCTTGACGCTGCGCTGCACGACGTCGTCGACGTCGACCGCTCCCCCGAGGAAGGTCTCGATGGCGCGTCGCTCGGGCGTCGAGAGCGCCTTCACCTGGGACAGCCGGTCGACGAACAGCCGGTAGCCCTTGTCGGTGGGCACCCGGCCCGCGCTCGTGTGCGGCTGCGCGATGTAGCCGTCGTCCTCCAGGGCCGCCATGTCGTTGCGGATGGTCGCCGGCGAGACACCGAGCTGGTGCCGCTCCACGAGCGCCCGGGAGCCCACGGGCTCCTGGGTCTCGACGTAGTCCTCGACGATGGCGCGCAGCACCTCGAGGCGACGGTCGTCAGAGGCGAGTCTTCGGTCCTCCGGCACGGCGGTCTCCTCTCTGCTGATCGGGCCTGCTGGGTCGTGACGGCCCCGGGGCGCGCAGACGGGGCACGACGACGCGGCGTGGCGCTTTGGCACTCACCCAGGGCAAGTGCCAGTCTAACGAGGTGGGAGCAATCGGGAGCGAGGGAGAGGTCGTCTCGGTCACGGGCACCACGCGTACCCTCACCTACCGACCTCGTCGGGTCACCCTCTCCGACGGCACCTTCCTCATGCACGAGTCGCGCGGCGGCACCCTCAGCTCGGTCTGGGCCGCCGACCTCGGCGACCTGTTCGTCGAGGTGGTTCACCTGGGCCACGGCCCCCTGGGCGGCGAGCTGGTGCTCGTCGTCCCCGACGGCGACGTGGTGGCGCTCGGCGACCTCGTTCCCCCGCTCGACGCGGTCCCGTCGGCCGTCACGCCCAGCTGGCCGGCCGCCGTGGACCTCGCCGTCGGGCTCACCCGCCCGTCGACCCGCATCCTCACCAGCAGCGGACCCATCACCCGCGAGGACCTGGAGGACTTCCACCAGACGCTGCTCGGGGTGCTGCATGGCTGAGGCCAGGCACCCGGGGCGTTACGGACAGGACGTGCTGGCCGGCGACTGGAAGGCTCCCCCGCGCGGTCGCTCCACCGAGGCCCCCGCCGACCTCGGCATCGTGGTCGAGGAGGTCACCTCGGGGTGGGTCGGCGAGGTCGTCCGCGTGGAGCGCGACCTCGGCATGGTGATGCTGGAGGACCGCCACCTGCGCCGCAAGTCGTTCCCGCTCGGACCGGGCTTCCTCCTGGAGGGAAAGCCGGTCGTGCTCGTCGCTCCGGTCGCGGCGGCACCCAAGGCCGTGGCCCGCACCGCGTCCGGGTCGCGTGCGGTCACCGGACAGCGTGCACGGGTCGCCCTGCCCAGCCGGATCCTCGTCGAGGGCAAGCACGACGCCGAGCTCGTCGAGAAGGTGTGGGGCGACGACCTTCGGGTGGAGGGCGTGGCCGTGGAGATGCTGCACGGCGTCGACGACCTCGTCGGGGTCGTCGACGACTTCGACCCCGGTCCCGACCGTCGCCTCGGCATCCTCGTCGACCACCTCGTCCCGGGGTCCAAGGAGTCGCGCATCGCCGCGAGGCTCTCGGACCGCGACCACGTGCTCGTCGTCGGGCATCCCTACGTCGACGTGTGGCAGGCCGTGAAGCCGGGACGTCTCGGCGTGGACGCCTGGCCCGTGGTCCCGCGCAGCATCGAGTGGAAGCGTGGGATCTGCGCGGCCTTCGGCTGGCCGCACGCCGAGCAGGCCGACATCGCTCGCGCGTGGCAGCACATCCTCTCGCGCGTCCGGTCGTGGACCGACCTGGAGCCGGAGTTCCTGGGCCGGGTCGAGGAGCTCATCGACTTCGTCACCGCTCCCTGAGCGGCACGGCGTCTCCCGAGGCCCACCGACGGGGACCGTCAGCCCGGCCCGACCACCGGCCCGAGCACCGGGGCGACCACGTCGTCGAGCCAGTCCGCTCGTGGCACGGCGACGCCCCGAGTGGTTCCGTCGTCCCGCACCTCCAGGTCGGCCACGCCGAGCAGCACGTCCTTGCCCCTGGTGCCGGAGGCGTTGTGGGCGTACAGGTAGGCGCGCAGCTCGCCGCGCACCTGGACGGTGCGTCGCCACGAGAACCGGAAGTAGGCGGAGGAGAACGTGAAGGTCTCCGCCGGCGCCCGGTCCAGCGGCGCCCCCAGCGCGACCGTGTAGGCGACCGGGCGTCCCCAGCGGTCGGGCTCGCTCGCCGCACCGCGCACCGCCACCATGCCGTCCGTCGCCTCGAGCGACTCCAGGACGCCCGACGGCGACCCGTCTGACGTGGGGTAGCGGATGAAGCCGGACGGCCACCCCGACCCTCGTCGCACGGTGCGCCACATGAAGGTCCGGTTCATGTTGTCCTCGGAGACGACGATGGAACCGTCCGCACGGACCCGCTCCACGACGGCGACGTGCCCCTTCTTGCCGGCGAGTGCTCGGTTGGCCTTCCACCAGGCCACGTCGCCGCGGCGTGGTGCCGACGTGCTGACCCGCAGTCCGGCGGCTCGCGCGGCCGCGCCCCACGTGAGGGCGGCGTCGGTGCCGGGCGGTCGCGCGACCAGTCGGTTCTTGGTGAGTCGGTACGCGACGTAGTTCGTGCAGCTGCGACCGGGCGTCATGTTCCAGTACGACCGCGACCGGACCGACGCGTAGCCGCCGTGGGTGTACCCCTTGGCGGCGCACTGCTTGTACCCCGTGCACAGCACGGTGCGTGGTGCCGCGTCCGCAGACGTCGGCACACTGATGATGGCCATGCCGATCAGCATGCTGATCAGAGCTGGCCAATGCGCGATGCGCATTGCTCCCTCGCCAACTCCCCCGAGTTTGTTCCTTGCTCCCAGGAGCACCGTAGGACCGTGTCCTAGGTCATGCCATCCGAATGACGAAAGTCCCTTCGGACTGGGGCGGGCGTCCTAGTCCGTGAGGTCCCGGACCACGGCGTCGGCGAGCAGGCGGCCCTCCAGGGTGAGCACGAGACGCTCGTCCACGACGTCGAGCAGACCGCGCGCGGCGAGCACCGGCACCTGCGCCCGCACCGAGGGGTCGAGCGCCGCCACGGGCAGGCCGGACCTCAGCCGGATCTCCAGCATGATCCGTTCGAGGGCGGCCGTGGGGGCGTCGATGTCCTCACCGTCGGCCTCGACAGGCTCGCCCGCAGCCAGTCGCTGTGCGTAGGCGGCAGGATGCTTGACGTTCCACCAGCGCCGCCGGTCGACGTAGGAGTGCGCGCCCGGACCCACGCCCCACCACTCGGCGCCGTGCCAGTACAGCAGGTTGTGGCGGCACTGCGCGGCCTCGTCGCGAGCCCAGTTCGACAGCTCGTACCAACCCAGGCCCGCTGCGGTGAGGGTCGCGTCGGCGAGCAGGTACTTGTCGGCGGTCTCGTCGTCGTCGGGCATGACCACCTCGCCGCGCCGGACCTTGCGCGCGAAGGCCGTCCCGTCCTCCACGATGAGCGCGTAGGCGCTGACGTGGTCGGGCTCGAGGGAGACCGCCTGCTCCAGGCTCGTCCGCCAGTCGTCCATCGACTCACCCGGCGTGCCGTAGATGAGGTCGAGGCTCACCTGCTCGAACCCGGCCTCCCGGGCCCAGCGCACCGCGTCGGGGACACGGGCGGGGTCGTGCGTCCGGTCCAGCGTGGCGAGCACGTGCGGCACGGCGGACTGCACCCCGAAGGAGATGCGGGTGAAGCCGCCCTCGCGCAGGCGTGCCAGCGACGCCGGCGTGACGCTGTCGGGGTTGGCCTCCGTGGTCACCTCGGCACCCGGGCGCAGCCCGAGGTGCTCGTCGATCGACCTGAGGACGCCGACGAGGTCGTCGGCGGGGAGCTGGGTGGGGGTGCCTCCCCCGAAGAAGACCGTCTCGACCGGCCGGGGCCCGACGGCGTCGGCCATGCGGCGCACCTCGTGCAGGGCCGAGGAGGCGTACGTCGCGCGGGTGGCACCCTCACCGAGCTCGTCGGCGGTGTAGGTGTTGAAGTCGCAGTAGCCGCAGCGGACCGAGCAGAACGGGACGTGGACGTAAACGCCGAACGGCCCGCCCCCGGTGTCGGGAGCGGGCCGTTCGGTCGAGGTCATGGACTAAGCGTAGAAGCCGTCCAGGATGTGCTTGTAGTTCGACTCCACCACGTTGCGCTTGACCTTCATGCTCGGCGTGATCTCGCCGGACTCGATCGACAGGTCGTGGTCCAGGATGGCGAACTTCTTGATCGTCTCCCAGCGGTTGATCTTGGAGTTGAGCTCGTCGATCTGGCCGGAGATCACCTCGTGCATCTGCGGCGAGGAGACGACCTCGGAGTAGGACTTGCCCTCCATGCCATGCGCCGTGGCCCACTCGGCGACCGCGTCGGGATCGAGCGTGATGAGCGCGGAGCAGAAGTTTCGCTCGTTGCCGTGCACCACGATCTGGCTGGTCAGCGAGCTGATGCCCTTGAAGATGCCCTCGATGTGCGGCGGAGCCACGTACTTGCCGCCGGAGGTCTTGAAGAGCTCCTTCTTGCGGCCCGTGATGTAGAGGAAGCCGTCCTCGTCGAGCCGGCCCTCGTCGCCGGTGTGCAGCCACCCGTCCTCGGTGAGCGACGAGGCGCTCTCGGAGTCGAGGTTGTGGTAGCCCTGCATGACGTGCGGGCCCTTGACGAGGACCTCGCCGTCCTCGGCGATGCGGATCTCGCTGCCGGGCATCGGGATGCCCACCGAGCCGAGCTTGAAGTCGGTCGGGTGGTTGACCGTGGCACCGGCGGAGTTCTCGGTGAGCCCGTAGCCCTCGAGGATGAGGACGCCGGCGGCGTGGAACCACTCGGCGATGTCGGGCGAGAGCGCCGCGGCACCGGAGATGAAGAACCGCACGCGGCCGCCGAAGCGGTCGCGCACCTTGGAGAACACCAGCTTGTCGGCCACACCGTGCTTGGCCTTGAGGACCGGCGAGATCGGCTTGCCGGCGCGCACCGCGCGGGAGTGCTCGATGCCCACCTTCTCGGCCCACTTGAAGATCTTGAGCTTCGCGCCGCCCTCGGCCTCTGTCATGCCGACGATGCGGCCGTAGGCCTTCTCGAAGATGCGGGGCGCCGCACCCATGAACGTGGGCTTGACGATCGCCAGGTTGTCGACGATCTTCGGCACGCGCCCGTCGATGGCCGTGGCGAAGCCGATCTGCAGCTGCGTCGAGAGGAGCACCTTGCCGAAGGAGTGCGCCATCGGCAGCCAGAGGAACTGCAGGTCGTCGGCGGTCAGGTAGCCGCCTGCGGCGATGCAGGCGCCCTCGTAGGTCCAGCCGTCGTGCAGGAGGCGCACGCCCTTCGGACGGCCGGTCGTGCCGGACGTGTAGATGAGCGTCGCGAGCGACTGCGGCGTGATGGCCGCGACCCGGTCCTTGACGGCGTCCGGGTTGGCGGCGAGGTGGTCGCGGCCGAGCTGCTCGAGGTCGTCGAAGCCGATGACCCAGTCGCCGTCGGGCGTGCCGTCGTAGACGACGACCTTCGTGACGGAGGGGAGCTCGGAGTGCTTCTCGCGCAGCTTGGCGACCTGCTCGTCGTCCTCGGCGAAGACGATGCGGCTGTCGGAGTCGGCCAGGATGTAGGCGACGTCGCTGGCCATCGTGGTCGGGTAGACGGTGGTGGTGGCGGCACCGGCAGCCAGCACGGCGAGGTCGGAGAAGATCCACTCCACACGGGTGCCGGACGCGATGGCCACGCGCTCCTCCGGGCCGATGCCGAGCGCCAGCAGGCCGGCCGCGAGCGCCGTCACCTGCTCGCCGGTCTGGGCCCAGGTCAGCGAGTGCCAGACCTCGTTCTCGTCGGGGTAGCGGTAGGCCTCCCGGTTCGGGGTCTGCTCCACACGGTCGTAGAACATGCGGGCCACGTTGGGCGCACGGTCCTCGACGATCTTGAGCTGCTCGGGGGTGGCGGTCACAGGCATGGATGTCCTCACACGACGTTCCGGGGGAATGTGGTGCCGCTCACCCTAACCTACTGGTCGGTCGCTTCTCGGGGCACCGGACGAGTGGTTGCGCACCTCATCGATCTGCCGGGCGATCTTGGCCGAGACCCTCGGTTCGGCCTGGAACGACGGCAGTCTCGCCCGATCCGTCGTGAGGGCACGGAAGGCCGCCCCGACGGTGAGGTCGTGGTCGCGACGTTCGACGACCCGCACCGGGTCGCCCGCCTGGACGACGCCCTCCTGCACGACCCTGAGGTACGCACCGACGACCCCGTGCTCGGCGAAGCGCCTCACCCAACGAGGCTCGTCGACGAACCCCTGGAAGACCGCACAGGGGATGCGCACGTCGCACACCTCGAGGAGCGTCGAGCCGACCGCCCACCGCTCCCCCAGCCGCGCGTGCTGCACGTCCAGCCCGCGCGTGGTGAGGTTCTCGCCGAACTGTCCGGCCACGAACGTGCGACCGGCCAGCTCGGACCAGCGCTCGAGGTCCTCGGCGGCGTAGGCGTAGACCGCCTGGTCCGGACCGCCGTGGTGCTTGGTGTCGGCGATCTCGTCACCCTCGAGCCCGAGGCGGTGGACCTGGACGGGCCCGACGACGGGACGCTTGTCGATCCCCGACCGCCCGAGCTTCCCCCACGGGACGTCGACGACCCGGCCCACGTTGACCGACAGGAGGTGCGCTGCCACGGGAGGGAGGCTAGCGGCAGAGCGGGCCAGGCGACGAACCCTGCCGGACCCGAGCAGGGATGGGATCGTGGGTCCATGGCAGAGCGGACTGACGTGGTGGTCGTAGGAGCGGGACTCGCCGGACTGGCGTGCGCGGCGCGGCTGCAGCGCAGGGGCATCGACGCGCGCCTGCTGGAGGCCGCGGACGACGTGGGCGGCCGCGTGCGCACCGACGTCGTCGACGGCCACCTCTGCGACGTCGGCTTCCAGCTGCTCAACCCGGCCTACCCTGCTCTGCGCGACCTGGTCGACCTCGAGGCGCTGGACCTGAAGCCGTTCGCAGCCGGGGTGCGCGTCCGCCGCGGATCCTCGGTGGCGACCATCGGCGACCCGCGTCGCGAGCCCGGCCTCCTCGCCTCCACCCTGCGCAGTGGTCTGCTGCGTCCGCGAGAGCTGGCGGCCCTCGCGCGCTGGGCGGCCCCGATCCTGGGCGGCGAGAAGCGCATCATGAGCCGGGCCGACGACACCCTGGCGGAGTCCTTCGACTCCGCCGGGGTGCGCGGGCCTCTGCGCCGGCAGGTGCTGGAGCCCTTCCTGGCCGGTGTCCTGGCCGACGACACCGGCGCCACCTCGTCCCGGTACGCACGGCTGCTGGTCCGGTGGTTCCTGCTCGGCACCCCCGCCGTGCCGGGCGACGGCATGCGCGCCCTGCCCGCCCAGCTCGCCGCCGGACTGCAACGTCCGGCCGAGACGGGCGTGCGGGTGGTGGGCGTCGACCGCAGCCCGCAGGGCACCACGGTCCGCACGGGGTCCGGGTCGATCGAGGCCCGCGCCGCCGTCGTCGCCACCGACGTCCACGACGCGGCCGGTCTGGAAGCGGTGCCGGAGGTGCCCCCCGTGGGCGGGCTCGTGACGTGGTGGTTCAGTGCGCCCACCGGCATGCCCCAGGACCGTCTGCTGGTCGTCGACGGCGAGCGGGGGCCGGTGGTCAACACAGCCGTCGTCTCGGCGGCCGCGCCCGGCTACGCACCGCCGGGGCGCGACCTGGTGCAGGTGACGGCGCTGGCCGGGGCGGGTCTCTCCGACGCGGCGGCACTGGCGCAGGCGGCCCGCCTCTGGGGCACCGACGTCGGCGCGTGGGACCTGCTGGTGCGTCACGACGTCGGCCGGGCGCTGCCGAGGGCCCTCGCGCCCCTGCAGCTGCGGCGACCCGCCGACGTCGGCGGCGGCGTCTTCGTCTGCGGCGACCACCGCGAGACACCCTCCATCCAGGGGGCGCTGACCTCCGGCACGCGAGCCGCCGACGAGGTGGCCGCGGCCCTCGGCGCGCGCTGATCCGAAGGGACCGGCGGACTACTTCGGGGTGGAGTCACCGGTGGAGAGGGCGGCGATGAACGCCTCCTGGGGGACCTCGACGCGGCCGATGTTCTTCATCCGCTTCTTGCCCTCCTTCTGCTTCTCCAGCAGCTTCCGCTTGCGGCTGATGTCGCCGCCGTAGCACTTGGCGAGCACGTCCTTGCGCATGGCGCGGATGTTCTCGCGGGCGATGATGCGGGCGCCGATCGCGGCCTGGATGGGCACCTCGAACTGCTGGCGCGGGATGAGCTCCTTGAGCTTGCCGGCCAGCATCACGCCGTACGCGTAGGCGGAGTCGCGGTGGACGATCGCGCTGAAGGCGTCGACGATCTCGCCCTGCAGCATGATGTCGACCTTCACGAGGTCGGCCTTCTGCTCGCCGGACACCTCGTAGTTCAGCGACGCGTAGCCCTTCGTGCGGCTCTTGAGGGCGTCGAAGAAGTCGAACATGATCTCGCCCATGGGCAGCGTGTAGCGGATCTCCACGCGGTCCTCGGACAGGTAGTCCATGCCGCCGAGCTGGCCGCGACGGGCCTGGCACAGCTCCATGATGACGCCGATGTACTCGCTCGGCGCCAGGATCGTGGCCGAGACCACCGGCTCGTGCACCGACGCGATCTTGCCGTCCGCCGGGTACTCGCTCGGGTTGGTCACGACGATCTCGCGACCGTCCTCCATCACCACGCGGTAGACGACGTTGGGGGCCGTCGAGATCAGGTCGAGGTCGAACTCGCGCTCCAGACGCTCGCGGACGATCTCCAGGTGCAGCAGGCCGAGGAAGCCGATGCGGAACCCGAAGCCGAGCGCACCCGAGGACTCCGGCTCGTACACGAGCGCGGCGTCGTTGAGCTGCAGCTTCTCGAGGGCCTCGCGCAGCGTCGAGAAGTCGTCGCCGTCGATCGGGTACAGGCCCGAGAAGACCATGGGGTTCGGGTGTGCGTAGCCGCCGAGGGGCTCCTCGGCACCGTGGCTGTTCGACGTCACGGTGTCGCCCACCCGCGACTGCCGAACCTCCTTCACGCCCGTGATCAGGTAGCCGACCTCGCCGACGCCGAGGTGGTCGGCCTTCACGGCCTCGGGGCTGATGACGCCCACCTCGAGCATCTCGTGCACCGCGCCGGTGGACATCATCTTGATCTTGTCGCGGTGGCTGAGCTTGCCGTCGACCACGCGGACATAGGTGATGACGCCGCGGTACGTGTCGTAGACGGAGTCGAAGATCAGGGCACGCGGGGGGCCGTCGGCGTCACCGACGGGCGGCGGCACCTCGTCGACGATGAGGTTGAGCAGGGCCTCGACGCCCTGCCCGGTCTTGGCCGAGACCCGGAGCACGTCGTCGGGGTCGCCGCCGATGATCCCGGCGATCTCCTCGGCGTACTTCTCCGGCTGCGCGCCGGGCAGGTCGATCTTGTTGAGGACCGGGATGATGTGCAGGTCGGCGTCCATGGCCAGGTAGAGGTTCGCCAGCGTCTGCGCCTCGATGCCCTGGGCGGCGTCGACCAGGAGGATCGCGCCCTCGCAGGCCTCCAACGAGCGGCTGACCTCGTAGGTGAAGTCCACGTGGCCCGGCGTGTCGATCATGTTCAGCACGTAGTGGCGACCGGCGTCGTCGCCGTCGGACTTGGTGAACGGCATGCGCACGGCCTGGCTCTTGATCGTGATGCCACGCTCGCGCTCGATGTCCATGCGGTCGAGGTACTGGGCGCGCGCTGCACGCTCGTCGACGACCCCCGTGATCTGCAGCATGCGGTCGGCCAGGGTCGACTTGCCGTGGTCGATGTGCGCGATGATGCAGAAGTTGCGCAGGAGGGCCGGGTCGGTCGATCCCGGCTTGGGCGCCGTGCCCGGCGTCGTGGAGCTCGTCATGGTGGGTCCATCCTCCCATCTGCGGCCAGCCCGCCGACCACACCCGTCGGAGCGGCCGCCCGGCTCGGTCGACCGAGGCGGCTCACGTCCAGAGGTAGGCGATCGCGACGTTCACGACGATGAGCGCGGCGACGACGTGTGCCACGGGGTTCGGCGACGGCCGCCGACGCGTGCCGTGGGCCAGGCCGACGGCGACGAGGGCAATCAGGAGCTTCACGCCGACCTTGGCGTTGTTCGGGTCCGCGACGGCGTCGCTGGCCGAGGCGATGCCGGTGAGGGCGATGCCGAGGACGAACGCAGCGCCGACGCCGTGGGCGATCCAGGGCGTGATCTGCGGCCGACGGGCGACCGACGCGTAGCTGACGAGGGCCACGACCCAGCTGATGATGTGGAGCACCACGAGCACGTTGTAGAGCGTCTGCATGACTCGGATCGTAAGGGTTCGCGGTCGGCTCGTCTTCGACCTGCGTCTCCTCGGCACGAGCACGCACGGGCGATTTGGGTGCGGCTGCCCGACGCTGGTAGTGTGAGCGGTCGCGTGCCTACCGGTGCGCCCTCACACTTGCACCACGCCCTTCACGCACGAGAGAACAGGTCAGCCACGTGGCGAACATCAAGTCGCAGATCAAGCGGAACCGTCAGAACGAGGCCGCTCGCGAGCGCAACAAGTCGGTCCGCTCCGCCCTCAAGACGGCCGTGCGCCGCTTCCACGCTGCGGTCGAGTCCGGCGACGCCGAGCAGGCGAAGGTCCTCGCCGCCGACGCCGGCAAGAAGCTCGACAAGGCCGCCAGCAAGGGCGTCATCCACAAGAACCAGGCGGCGAACCGCAAGTCGTCGATCGCCAAGAAGGCCGCGTCGCTCTGACGTAGCCCCACAGCTCGCACGAAGGCCCCCGGTGACCCGGGGGCCTTCGTCGTCTCTGCGGCACCTCGACCCTGCGGATGCCGGTCGTCAGAGGTAGGCCTGGCACCCATCAGCGACTTCGAAAGGTGTCACACCTACCGCTGGCCATGTCGTTCGGTGCGTCACCTACCTCTGACCCGCCCGGACGACCCGCCGACCGCCCCGGGTCAGCGGCGACGCGACGCGGCGACCTGCAGCACCATGCGCTCGACCGCGTACGCGGGCTCGGCCGCGCCACCCTTGACGTCGAGGTCGGCCTGCGCGACCGCGTCGAGAGCGCGGGCCAGGCCGGCCGGGTCCCACCCCTGCAGCTGACGGCGCAGCACGCGGATCTTGAACGGGGGCGCGCCGACGTGGCGTGCGAGCTCTCCCTCGCCCAGACGCGGCGGGGCGTCGGCGAGGCGGGCGAGCTGGCGGAGCCCGGTGGCGAGCGCACTGGTGACCAGCACCGGGGCGACCTTGGCGGTCTCGGCCCACCGCGCTTGCTCGAGAGCCACGTTGATGCGTCCGTCGATGGCGGCGTCGGCGATCTCGTAGCCGCGGACGTCGGCCCGACCGCCGAAGTAGCGCCGCACGACCTCGACGGTGACCTCGGTGCCGGAGTCGAGCGTGGCGGCGAGCTGGTCGGCTGCGCCGGCCAAGGCCCGCAGGTCCTGCCCGACGGCCGCGACGAGGAGCGTGGCCGCCTCCTCGTCGATGCGGGTGCCCAGCTCGCGCAGCTCGGTGGCCACCCAGCGGGCATGGTCGCGCTCGTACTTGGGAGCCTCGTGCTTGACCTCGTGCACCGACGACTGGGCGCGCAGCTTGTCGAGCAGGCCCTTGCCCTTCTGACCACCGCCGTGGACGAGGACGACCGCGACGTCGGGGCTCGGGTCGGCGGCGTACGCGAGCAGCTCGCCCTGGGCGACGTCGGGCAGGTCCTGCAGCTCGGTGAGCACGAGCCCGCTGACGCTGCTGAACAACGACGGGCTGGTGAGCCCCGCGATCTCGCCCGCGGCCAACCCGCCGGACGTGGCGGTCGCGACGTCGCACTGCGGGTCCTCGGCCTTGATCGCGGCCACGGCTCGCGCACGGGTGCGGTCGGACAGGTACTCCGCGCTGCCCGTGATGAGCAGGATCTTCCCGAACGGCGACGCCACGGGACCACCCTAGTGTCCGTCTCCGACAGGCCGGGGAGCCCACGTGGGCGTAGGCTCCGGCCATGCCGATCGACGCCGACGACGTCGCCTCCCACGTCGACGACGACTGGGTGGACAACCTGGTCCGCTTCGGCTTCGTGGCCTACGGGCTCGTGCACCTCGTCGTGGCCTTCCTCGCCCTCCAGCTGGCCCTGGGCGACCCGAGCGGCAAGGCCGACACCAAGGGGGCGCTGGCCGAGCTGGCCCAGCAGCCGTTCGGTCGCACGATCCTGTGGCTGGTCGCCGCAGGGATGGCGGTGCTGGTGCTGTGGCGCGTGCTCGAGGCGGCGCTCGACCACCGTCAGGACGACGGCGCCACGCTCTGGGCGCACCGTGCCGCCGACCTGCTCAAGGCGGTGATCTACGGCGTCGTGGGCTGGAGTGCGGTGCAGGTCGTCACCGGCTCGGGGTCGAGCTCGGGTGGCTCGGGCAACGAGACGTGGACGGCTCGCCTGCTCTCGCTGCCCGCCGGCGCGGTGCTCGTCGGGATCGTGGGCCTGGCGGTCATCGGCTACGGGGGCTGGACCGCCTGGCGCGGGCTCAGCCACCAGCACCGCGACCACCTGAAGCCGGAGGGGCTCAGCGGAACCTCCGGCGACGTGCTCGTGCGCCTCGGCACGGCCGGACACCTGGCCAAGGGCGTCTCGATCGCGATCGTGGGCGCGCTGTTCTGCTTCGCTGCCCTCACCCGCGATGCCGACCGCTCCGGAGGGCTCGACGAGGCGCTGCGCACCGTCCTGGAGCAGCCGTTCGGACCCTGGCTGCTCGGTCTCATCGCCGTCGGGATCGGCCTCTACGGCGTCTGGTGCCTGGCCCGGGCCCGCTACCTCGACCGCTGACCGCTCCCCCGCGCGACCACCGACAGCCTGCCGTCGCGCACGACCACGGCGACGTCGCCCTCCTCGTCGGTGCGATGGGCTTGCGTGCCGACGTCGCGCAGCATCCGCAGGGCGGTGGGGGTGGGATGGCCGTAGTCGTTGTCGGCCCCGACGGAGATCGTCGCCACCGAGGCACCGACCGCCTCGGTGAACCGGGACGACGTGTCCGCGCTCCCGTGGTGGGCGACCTTGAGCACGTCGGCACGCAGGTCGGTGCCCGACCGGGCGAGACGGTCCTGCTCGACCTCCCCCACGTCGCCCGTGAGCATGAGCACCACGCCCTGCACCCGCACCCGCAGCACCACGCTCGCGCCGTTGCGGTCGAGATCAGCCCGAGCGCGGGCGCTGCCGGCAGGCGCGGCACGCGGCCACAGGACGTCGGCCGTGACGTCCCCCACCGTGAACCGGTCGCCGCGGGCGAGCGTGCGCGTCGGCACCCCGTCCACCGCGACCCCCGGACGTCCCACGAGCACCACGCCGACGTCGCGTCCGGCAACGACGCCGGAGCGGCCACCCACGTGGTCGGCGTCCCCGTGGGTGAGCACCAGCGCCGGCACCCGCCGCACCCCGAGGCCGCGCAGGCACCGGTCCACGTCGGCCGGCTCCATGCCGGCGTCGACCACCACCGCCTCGTCGTCACCGGACCGGATCACCGTCGCGTCCCCCTGACCCACGTCGCACGCCACCATCACCCAGCCCGGCGGCGGCCAGCCCGGGCTCGGTGGGCGGACCATGGCCACCACGAGCCCGAGGCACAGCCCGACCACCAGCACCGGGTGAGGCGCAGCACGCCACCCCCACCACAGGGCGACCGGCACCAGGACGAGCAGCGACCACCACGGGCGTGACCAGACCAGGCTCGCCCCAGGGAGCGACGCGGCGTGGTGCGCGACCAGCACGATCCATCCCGCGCACGCCGCCGCACCCGTGCCGAGCAGCGACGCGGCGGCCGGAGACACCAGGTCCACGAGACCGGCCAGCAGCCCGAGGACCGTCGCCGGCGCGACCACGGGCGCCGCCAGCACGTTCGCCACCACGGCCACGATCGAGACCTCGGCCGAGATGGCCGCGATGACCGGGGTGCAGGCCGCCTGGGCCGCCAGCGGCACGGCGACGGCGATCGCCGCCCACCGCGGCAGCCAGCGCTCCAGCGCGCGCACGAAGGGTGGCGCCAGCAGCAGGATGCCCGCGGTCGCGCACACCGAGAGCACGAAGCCGACGGCCCTCGACAGCCACGGGTCGCAGAACAGCAGCGCGACGACCGCGACGCACAACGCCCGGATCCCGCCTCGCGACCCCAGGCCCAGCGCGGCGAGCCCGACGACGCCCATCCCCGCCGCCCGCAGCACGCTGGGCTCCGGCCTGGCAAGCAGCACGAAGCCGACCACGCCCAGCAGCCCGATCACCAGGAGCAACCGTGGCGGCGCACGCCCGGCACGAGCGACGGCCAGCACCATGGCCAGCACGATCGTCAGGTTGGTGCCGGAGACGGCGAGCAGGTGCGTGAGGCCGGTGCGTCGGAACTCCTCCTCGACCCGATCGGGCAGTGCGGCGTCGTCGCCGACGACGAGCGCAGGGACGAGCGCCGACGGAGCCGGCGGCGCGTGGTCGACCGACGACCGCACGCCGGCGCGGACCCGCTCCGACGCCGACCACCACCATGCCGCGCCCTGGACCGCCGACCGCCGCGTCACCTGGAGCGTGGCCGTGTCGCGGTGGTCGCCGGGTGGTCCGAGACGGCCCTGCAGCACGAGCCGACGACCGACGACGAGGTCCTCGTGCGCGTCACGCAGGAACGCCGTGACCGGGTCCCGGACCCCGTGCACCCGACCATGTCGGTCCTCGACCCGCAGCACCAGGAGCCCCACGACCGTCCCCTGGCTCCCGACCGACTCGAAGACCCGACCGTCGCGCACCACCTGGGCCTGCACCGTCACCCGCTCGCGCGACGCCGCGAGCTCGGCCACCGGGGTGGCCTGCACGTCACCCAGGCGCCACGCGGTCGACGCGGCCGCCGCCGCCACCACGACCGCCACCAGGGCGAGCGCGCGGAACCGACCTACGGCTGCCCCGCCCACGACCACCGAGACGACCGCGACGACCAGGACGGCCCCCGGTCCTGCACCGACGGCCCAGGCCGCCACGGCCCACACGGCCACGGCGGCCGGCACCAGCCTCAGGTCCATCAGCGGACCCGGTGGTCCTGCCCGGCCCGGCCGCTCACACCGTCACGCGGTCGCGCAGGTCCTCGAGGGTCTTCTCGCCGATGCCGGACACGTCGAGGAGGTCGTCGACGGAGGTGAACCGGCCGTTCTCCTGACGCCAGTCGAGGATCGACTGCGCGGTCACCGGGCCGACCCCAGGCAGCGCGTCGAGCTGCTCGAGGGTGGCGCTGTTGAGGTCGACCACTCCCCCGCCGGTCCCGCCCGTGCCTGCGGTGGCACCGGCGGCAGCCGGGTCGGCGGGCTCGACGCCGACGAGGATCTGCTCGCCGTCGACGAGCTGTCGGGCCAGGTTGATCGTGGGCTCCTCCAGCGTGCCCTCGATGCCGCCCGCCTTCTCGATCGCCTCGAACACCCTGGACCCGGCAGGCAGGGTGACGATCCCGGGGTCACGGACCTTGCCCGCGACGTCGACGACCACCTCGGCCGAGGCTGCGGACGCCGCTCCCTCGGCGGGGGCGTCGCCGGTCGCGTCCGCGCGCGCCGAGACCTGGAGCGGACGATCGACGTCGGACGTGCGGGGGCGTTCGGCCACCAGCCACCAGGTCAGCAGCACCCCGGCCGCCACGGCGGCGGTGGTGGCCATCCGCAGGTGGCTGCCGTGCAGCCCGCGCGGACGGCGCGGCGCGGCGGCTCGTCGCCGGCCGCCGCCTCTGGGCGCGGCCGTGGTCTCGGACGGCTCGTCGTGGTCCACCGGGGCGGAGCCACCCACGAGCCGGTCGAACGGGTCGTCCGGGTGGGTCGCCTCGAACGATGCGGTGAGCTGGGCGAGCCGACGTCGGGCGACCTCGGCCCGGGTCTCCTGGGGCGGTGCTGGACGTGGTGTGCTCACTCCTCGACGGTAGGCAGCGTCGCGGCCGCCCGGCACCCGTCGGCACAGCACTGTGGACAAGCCGTCACGTGGGTCGAGAGACCCTGTGGACGGACACCCGGCGCCGCGGAGCGGACCGGTGGTCTCAGCGGGGCGTGACGGTGACGGCGAGCATCCCGGGGCCGACGTGGGCTCCGATGACGGCACCGACCTCGTTGACGGGGACCTGCTCGCGACCGAGCGAGGCAGCCAGGCGGTCGGCCACCTGCTGCGCGAGCTCGGGGTTGGCCAGGTGCTGCACGCCGATGTCGAACCCGTCCTGCGCCTTCTCGGCGGCCTGGACGGTGAGCACCTCGAGCCGAGCCACCGCCTTGCTGGTGGTCCGGACCCGCTCGAGCGGCTCGACCATGCCGTCGCGCAGGGTGAGCAGGGGCTTGACCGCGAGCGCCGATCCGATGAGGGCGGCCGCCGCCCCGACCCGACCGCCGCGACGCAGGTACTCCAGGGTGTCGACGTACATGAGCACGGTCGAGCTCTCCCCCGCAGCCAGCGCGGCACCGACCGCCGCGGCCTCGTCGCCGCCCTCGCGGACGACGCGCGCCGCCCGACCGGCGGCGAAGCCCGTGGCGATCCCCACCTGGCGGCTGTCGACGCACATGACCGGGATCGACGCCTCGCGCGCGGCGAGCTGCGCCGAGTCGAACGTGCCGGAGATCTCCGCGCTGAGGTGCACCGACACGACGGCGTCATAGCCCTCGTCCGCGAGCCGCTCGTACACGGCGCCGAACTCCTCGGGGTTGGGCCGCGAGGTGCTGACCGGCACGAAGTCCTTGAGCGCGGAGGCGACGTCGTCGGACGTCGCGTCGACACCCTCGGTGAACGTGGACGCGCCGATGACCAGCTTGAGCGGCACCACCGTGATGCCCTCGCGCTCCGCGTCGACGGGGTCGAGCGAGGCGGTGGAGTCGGTCACCACCGCGATGCGACGCCGGCTCCCGGCAGCGCCGCTCATACGACCACGTTCACGAGCTTGGGGGCGCGCACGATCACCTTGCGCACCTCGCGCCCGTCGATCGAGCGCTGCACGTTCTCCTCGGCCAGCGCCAGTGCGGTGAGCTCGTCGTCGGTGACGTCGGGCGAGACGGCGAGCTTGGCCCGCACCTTGCCCTGCACCTGCACGACGCACGTGACGGTGTCCGCGACGAGGAGCGCGGGGTCGGCCTGGGGGAAGGCGGCACGCGTGAGCGACGTGTCGTGGCCCAGCAGCGACCACAGCTCCTCGGCCACGTGCGGCGCGAACGGGGCGAGCATGAGCACGAGCGGCTCCAGCGCCGACCGGCTCGTCACCGAGGCCTTGGTCAGGTGGTTGGTCAGCTCGATCAGCTTGGCGATCGCCGTGTTGAAGCGCAGCGCGTCCATGTCGGCCGAGACGCCGTCGATGGTGCGGTGCAGCACGCGCAGGGTGTCGCGGTCCGGCTCGACGTCGTCGACCTTGACGTCACCGGACTCCTCCTCGACGACCAGGCGCCACACCCGCTGGAGGAACCGCTGCGAGCCGACGACGGCGCGCGTCTCCCACGGTCGCGACTGGTCGAGCGGGCCCATGCTCATCTCGTAGACCCGGAACGTGTCGGCGCCGAACTCGTCGTACATCTCGTCGGGCGTGACGACGTTCTTCAGGCTCTTGCCCATCTTCCCGTACTCGCGGGAGACCGGGCTGCCCTCGTACGTGTAGGTGGTGGTGCCGTCGTCGGCCACGTGCTCGACCACCGCGTCGGCCGGCACGTAGGTCCCGCGCGCGTCGGTGAAGGCGTACGCCTGGATGTAGCCCTGGTTGAACAGCCGGTGGAACGGCTCCTCGCTGCTCACGTGCCCCAGGTCGAACAGCACCTTGTGCCAGAACCGGGCGTAGAGCAGGTGCAGCACCGCGTGCTCGACCCCGCCGACGTAGAGGTCGACGCCGCCGGTGGACTTGGCGTCCGTGGGACCCATCCAGTAGGCCTCGTTGGCCGGGTCGACGAGGGCGTCGGCGTTGTGTGGGTCGAGGTAGCGCAGCTGGTACCAGCTGGAGCCGGCCCAGTTGGGCATGGTGTTGGTGTCGCGGCGGTACCGGCGCGGTCCGTCGCCCAGGTCGAGCTCGACGTCGAGCCAGTCGTGCGCGCGGCCGAGCGGGGGCTCGGGCTCGCTCGTGACGTCGTCGGGCTCGAACGTGCGCGGCGAGTAGTCGGGCACGTCGGGCAGCTCGACGGGCAGGAGGTGGTCGGGCACGGCGTGCGGGTGGCCGTCCTCGTCGAAGACGATCGGGAAGGGCTCGCCCCAGTAGCGCTGGCGCGAGAACAGCCAGTCGCGCAACCGGTAGGTGGTGGTGCCCGTGCCTCGCCCCTTCTCCTCCAGCCAGGCGATGATGCGCGACTTCGCCTCCGCGACGCCCAGCCCGTCGAGGCTGACCTCGTCGTTGGCCGAGGCCGTGGCGACCCCGTCGCCGGTCCAGGGCAGGTCGTCCCCGCCGGTGACGACCCGAGGGGTCGGCAGGCCGAACGCCGTCGCGAACTCGAAGTCGCGCTCGTCGTGCGCCGGGACGGCCATGATGGCGCCGGTGCCGTAGCCCACGAGCACGTAGTCGGCCACGAAGACCGGCACACGCTCGCCGTTCACCGGGTTGACCGCGAAGGCGCCGGTGAAGACGCCCGTCTTGTCCTTGTTCTCCTGGCGCTCGACGTCGGTCTTGCGGGCCGCCGCGTGGCGGTACGCCGCCACGGCCTCCGACGGGGACGCCGCGCCGGCGGTCCACCGGGGGTCGGTGCCGTCGGGCCACTCGTCGGTCAGGATCGCGTCGACCAGCTCGTGCTCCGGCGCCAGCACCATGTAGGTGGCGCCGAACAGGGTGTCCGGCCGGGTCGTGAACACCCGGATCGTGGCGTTGTCGACCGCGGGGACGTCGAAGTCGACCTCGGCGCCGTGCGAACGACCGATCCAGTTGCGCTGCATGAGCTTGACCGGCTCCGGCCAGTCGACGCGCTCGAGGTCGTCGACGAGGCGGTCGGCGTACGCCGTGATGCGCATCTGCCACTGGCGCAGGTTGCGCTGGAAGACCGGGAAGTTGCCGCGCTCGCTGCGGCCCTCGGCCGTGACCTCCTCGTTGGAGAGCACGGTCCCGAGTGCCGGGCACCAGTTGACCGGCGACTCGCTGACGTACGCCAGACGGTGGGGATCGATGACGGCCGGGTCGTCGGTGCCCAGCTTCTCGCGCAGCTCGGAGATCGGCCGCGCCCGCCCGGCCTCCTCGTCGTACCAGGAGTCGAAGATCTGGAGGAAGATCCACTGCGTCCAGCGCACGAAGTCCGGGTCGATCGTGGCGAACGACCGGCGGGAGTCGTGGGCGAGCCCGAGCCGACGCAGCTGACGTCGCATGTTCGCGATGTTCGCGAGCGTGTTGGCCCGCGGGTGCTCACCGGTCTGGATGGCGTGCAGCTCGGCCGGCAGGCCGAAGGCGTCGTACCCGAGCGTGTGCAGCACGTTGCGGCCCTTCATCCGCTGGTGCCGGCCCACGACGTCGGTGGCGATGTAGCCGAGCGGGTGTCCCACGTGCAGGCCCGCGCCGGAGGGGTACGGGAACATGTCCATCAGGTAGTAGGTGGACTCCGAGACCGTCGTCTCCCCGGCCAGGTCGCCGACCGGGTTGGGCGCGTCGAAGGTGCCGTCGTCGGCCCACCGCTCCTGCCAGCGTGCCTCGATCTCGGCGGCCAGCTCGGCGGTGTAGCGGTGCGACGTCACGGGACTGGACGTCGATGGGCGGTCGGTGGTGCTCACCGGACGATGCTACCGACGCACCGCCCACGGCCCGGCACCCGAGCCCGCCGCCGCGCGGGCCACGTCGACTCGTCGACGGTCCCGGCCGAGGCGGACCTCTTGACGCCGCGGTCACGGGGTGGGCATTCTTTCTGCACACAGAGTGCAACTAGGCGCTCATCGGGGGAAGGAAACCACCATGGAGCACGTCCGTCCACGCAGGGGTGCGGTCGCGACCGTCGTCGCACTCCTCGCCGTCCTGGCAGGCCTGCTGGCCACGCCCACGACCGCCACGGCGGCCGAGAACCCGTACGAGCGGGGGCCTGCGCCGACCACCGCGTCCATCGAGGCCGCTCGCGGTCCGTACGCGACGTCCAGCACGACCGTCTCGTCGTTCGCCGCCCGCGGCTTCGGCGGCGGGACGATCTACTACCCGACCTCGACGGCGGACGGCACGTTCGGCGCCGTGGCCGTCTCGCCCGGCTACACCGCCGCACAGAGCTCGATCTCGTGGCTCGGACCACGACTGGCGTCCCAGGGCTTCGTCGTCTTCACCATCGACACCAACAGCCGCTACGACCAGCCCGGCAGCCGGGCCGACCAGCTGGCGGCCGCCCTGGACTACCTGACCGAGAGCAGCACCGTGCGTTCCCGCGTGGACGCCTCGCGGCTCGCCGTCATGGGCCACTCGATGGGCGGCGGTGGAGCGATCGAGGCCGCCAGCGACGACCCGAGCCTCAAGGCCGCCGTCGCGCTGACGCCCTGGCACCTGACCAAGACCTGGTCGCGCGTGAGCACACCGACGATGGTCGTCGGAGCCGAGAACGACAGCGTGGCCTCCACTCGGTCGCACGCGATCCCGCTCTACTCCGGGATCCCGACGAGCACGCCGAAGGCCTACCTCGAGCTGCGGGGGGCGAGCCACTTCGCGCCGAACACCAGCAACACCACCATCGCGAAGTACTCCATCGCCTGGCTGAAGCGCTGGGTCGACGACGACACGCGCTACACGCAGTTCATCGCCCCGGGTCCGGGGACGAGCACGGCGATCTCGGACTGGCGGCGCTCGGGCTACTGAGCATCGAGCACGAACGACGTCGGCGAGGCCGCGGGTGCCACCACCAGGGGTGGGCACCCGCGGCCTTCCTCGTCGCGGCACTGCCCGGCACGGTCGCTACGCTCACCGCATGCGTCAACGCCTCGCCCGCTTCGTGATCCGTCGCATGGGTTACACGATGAAGGGGAAGACACCGCCCTCGGGGATCCTGGTCGGCGCCCCGCACACCTCGAACTGGGACTTCGTCACGATGCTGCTCGTCATGTGGCACGACGGCGCCCACCCGCGCGTCCTGGTCAAGAAGGAGCTGTTCAAGGGCCCGCTCGGCTGGCTGCTCCGCCGTCTGGGCGGTGTCGCGCTCGACCGCGACAACGCCGCCACGGTCGTCTCCGACCTGGCCGCCGAGGCCACGTCGGGCGAACCCTTCCGGCTCGTGATCGCGGCCGAGGGAACCCGCTCCAAGAGCGAGTACTGGAAGTCGGGGTTCTACCGTCTCTCGCAGCAGACCGGCCTGCCGATCACGCTCGCGTTCTTCGACCCGCCGACGAAGACGATGGGCTACGGCCCGACGTTCAGCCCGAGCGGCGACGTGAAGGCCGACATGGACCTCGTGCGTGCCTTCTACGCCGACAAGCTCGGCATCAAGCCCGCCGACGCCACCGTCCCGCGCCTGCGCGAGGAGTAGGCCCTACGACCCGTCGGAGGTGCCGGCGGACTCGTCGGCGGGCGTCGGGACCACGAGCGGCTTGAGGCGCACCCAGGCGAGGAAGATCGCCGCGACCACCAGCATGCCGATCCCGGCCCAGAGGTTGATGTTGAGCCCGTCGCCCTTGGCCAGCTCCTCCTCCGTCGCCCGGAACAGACCGAGACAGGTGAGGATCAGCCCGTAGACGCCCAGCAGGCCGCCGATGAGGGTCCGGACGTCGAACGCGCCCGCGGTGTGCTTCTCGCTCATGCTTCGCTCCTACCGGAAGACCACGTTGAGGACGACGACGATGGCGAGCCCGATGCCCGCCAGCTTGACCGGCGACTGGTACCAGGGAAGCACGCCCTCGTCGGGGTCGACGAGGTCCTCCTTCGGCGTCAGCGAGTAGACGAGGCCCACCAGCTCCTTCTCGGGCTTGGCCGCGGTCACCATGGTCACGGCCACGCTGACCGCGATGTCGACGGCGAACGCCGCTCCGGCCGCCACGAAGGACGCTCCCTGGCCCGACAGCCCGATCACGCCGAGGCTCATCGGCCCGAGGGCGTCCTCGCTGAGAACGGCCACCAGCACCGCTGCAGCCGTGCCGGCCACCAGTCCGGACCAGCCGGCCGCCGCGGACATCCGCTTCCAGAACATGCCGAGGATGAACGTGGCGAACAGCGGGGCGTTGAAGAACCCGAAGAGGGTCTGCAGGTAGTCCATCAGGTTGTCGTAGTTCGAGGCGATCAGCGCGGTGCCGATGGCAGTGACCGTCGCGCCGACCGTGGCCAGCCGGCCGACCTTCAAGTAGTAGCCGTCCTCACGGTCCTTCACCACGTACTGCTGCCACAGGTCGTAGCTGAAGACCGTGTTGAAGGCCGAGATGTTGGCCGCCATGCCCGCCATGAACGACGCGAGCAGGCCTGCGAGCGCGACGCCGAGCATGCCGTTGGGCAGCAGGTCGCGCATCAGCAGGAGGATCGCGTCGTTGTAGGTGGCGCCCTGGGCGTCTCCTCCGGACTTCAGCGAAGCCAGCTCGGGGACCACGATCGCCGCGATGATGCCCGGGATGATGACGATGAACGGGATGAACATCTTCGGGAAGGCGCCGATGATCGGTGCCCGCCGTGCGGCTGACATCGACGACGAGGCCATCGCGCGCTGGACCTCCACGAAGTTCGTGGTCCAGTAGCCGAAGGACAGCACGAAGCCGAGCCCGAGCACCAGGCCGACGACCGACCAGAACGGGTCGTCGATGCCGGTGAGGTCGGTGCCGGGCCACGACGACAGCTGCTCCGGGCCGGGCTGCACCTGGTCGACGATGCCCTGCCAGCCACCCACCTTGTGCAGCGCGATGATCGTCAGCGGCACGAGCGCCGCGACGATGACGAAGAACTGCAGGACCTCGTTGTAGATCGCCGCAGAGAGGCCGCCGAGCGCGGTGTAGCTGAGCACGACGGCGGCTGCCGCGACGAGCGAGACCCACAACGGCCAGCCGAGCAGCCGGTTCACGATGGTGGCCAGGAGGTAGAGGTTGATGCCGGCGATCAGCAGCTGGGCGATCGAGAAGCTCAGCGCATTGACCAGGTGGGCACCCGTGCCGAAGCGTCGACGCATGAACTCGGGGACGCTGCGCACGCCGGAGCCGTAGTAGAACGGCATCATCACCACGCCGAGGAAGAGCATCGCGGGCACGGCGCCGATCCAGAAGTAGTGCACGGTCGCCATGCCGTACTCGGCGCCGTTGGCGCTCATGCCCATGATCTCGACCGCGCCGAGGTTGGCCGCGATGAACGCGAGCCCCGTCACCCAGGCGGGCAGCGACCTGCCGGAGAGGAAGAAGTCGATGCTCGTCGAGACCTGGCGCCGCGCCAGCACCCCGATGCCGAGCACGACGGCGAAGTAGATCGCCACGATCGTGTAGTCGAAGAAGTCCGCGTCGAGCCGGAACGATCCGTCCGCGGCCGCCAAGGACGGTCCTGCGAGTGCGTGCACCACTCCCCCTTTCATGGTTCATCTCCGCAACGAGATGGACCAGTGGCACCGTACGCCCACTCCGCTGCGGACGCGCGTCGGGACCGAGGTCCCGGCGGTCGAGGCCCTTCGTCACGTATTCGAACATATGCTTGTTTCTTGTCTAATCCTGCCTCTAGAATGGGGGTAGTCCAGCAGGAGGAAGCATGAGCGTCGCCGCACTCGACACCCACCCGGTGCCGTCGTG